>NZ_JAENIK010000002.1 GCF_016595465.1 Luteolibacter yonseiensis
CCGCGTCCTCCGCAACTCCGCGTTTCGATTGATTCAAAACAAAAACCACCCCTGATAGGTGATGGTGGAAATCGAAACCAAGGAGATCAAAAGGCTGTGAACAGGCCTGCGGAGAATAATACAAACCCGATATTCCTCCGCGTCTTTCTCCGCGACCTCCGCATCTCTGCGTTTCGATTGATCCAAACCCCATTCACTCCAGCGACTGCTTCAGCGCCTTCGCAAACCCGGGACCGGCGGCGGTTTCCTCGTGCTTGTAATAAACGAAGGCATCCGACCATTTCCCATCCTGCTCCCGGATGAACCGCGCCTGATCGCGGATGTCGCCCTCCCGGTAGTCGAGGCGGCGCGGCCGGAGGTAGCCGAAATCCGCCGTGGCGATCCGCGGGGTGGCGAGGTCTTCCGATTCCGCGATGCAAAGCGCGGCATTGGCCTCCGCCAGCGTGTCGAACACCCCGTCGGTGAACCACGATTCATGCCGGAATTCGAACGCCGCCCGCAGGCCCTTCGGCAGCGCCCGCACGAACTCCCCCAGTAAAACCGCATCCGCCTTGAACGTCTCCGGAAGCTGGAACAACACCGGCCCGAGCTTCCCGCCCAATCCCTTCACCGCGTCGTGGAATTCGTTCACCGTGTCGCCACAGCCACGCAGCTTGGCGAAATGGGTGACCCGCTGCGGAGCCTTGAGGCTGAACCGGAAATCCTCCGGCGTCTCGTCCCGCCAACGGCCAATGGTCTTCGCGCTCGGCATGCTGCGGAACGTGTAGTTCACCTCCGTGCTGCGGAACTCCGCCGCGTAGAAAGCCAGCATCTTCGCCGGAGCCATCTTCTCCGGATAGAATTTGCCCTTCCATTCCGGATACTGAAATCCCGAGGTGGCGATGTATGGTTTCATCTGGGAAAGTAGGGGGGGCCTCAGTGGCTGCAACTTCTTTCGTCCTGCGGTGGTCAGCCGCGACCATTCTTAACGAAAATGTTACCATGCGAGGACTGCCCCCGCCGACTGACCCCTCGTCAGACGAATTCCGTTCGGCAAAGGCCAACGGGTAAGAGAGTTCGCCCACCTCCTGTCATCTGCCGCTGTGGACAGCCCTCTGTCACCGCTGTCCGGCACGCGACCTCTGAAAACTCTGCGGAGAACGATTGGCGTGTCGCCATCAAGGCTCGGCTAACAACCCTCCAGTCCGAGATGGTCGAACTCAAAACCAGTCGGAAGCCATGATTCGGCGATATGAATTCTTGACCACTGACATCGTTTAAGATCAAATTTAGCAGGTCGTTTTTTAAAAATAATTACCAATGAATCGAGGAAACGATATTGAAAGTATTGTTCAGGATATCTGCAATCTACGGTTTTTTGCTGACTTCACGTATCGCAGTCCAAAATATAAAAAAGCTGATGGTCAAGAGAAAGAAGCGGCTGATATTCTCGTAATACTTGATAGTAAGATTCTTGTGATTCAGATCAAGACCAAAAAGGTAAAAATGGAAGGTGGGGTATTAGGTGAAATAGAAATGCGAAGAATCACCTCAACAATGGAAAAAGGCATTCGTCAGTTCAGAGCACTCGCCGAGGCGCTGCAAAGGCCGGATTTTAATATATTGGTTAATTCCAGAGGTGTTAAAATTGAATTTAAAAGAGAATCGATCAAAGATATAATATTGTTGCTAATCATGGATCCATTTTGTGAAGATGGGGACTTGGGGCAATTGTTTCGACCCTCGCGTACTTGTATGGTGGAGGAGGGTGCAGAAATTCCACTTCATATTTTTTCATTACATCAGTTTCACGTTCTTGCGTCGCTTGCGGATACTCTGCCCGACTTCCTGCAATTTCTTGAGGTATCATGGGCGCTTCATTCGCTCAAGTTGCTGAAACCATCGATTGATCCTGTGGACGAATGGAAAATGCAGACATTCGAAAAACAAATAATTTCCTCGGCGGTTAAATCTATGGAGCCACTCGGTATATTGGGCAGAGAAGAGGAGCATTCGAACTTGTTGATGTTGCTAGAAGAAAAAGAAAAAAATAGTTATCTAATAGATATTTTAATTGAAAATTTGAGTAATGGTGTGGGGAAAAACTGGAAAATTGATTCACGGCTGGATAAAATTGCTAATTTAGTTGAGCCTCCTAATTCTCAAGCTGCTAACAATGCGCTAATTCCGCTGCTGGCTCGCTTAAAGCGAAGCTACCGAGTAGAGGTGATTAAGTGCTACCTTGAAAAGGTAGCGCGATGCAGGACGATGCCGAAGGAAAGTTCATTTGGCGGAGTAATATTTGAAGGATTTGAAGAAGGTTATCTTTTGTTCGCGAGCAGACGGGATTTCGAAGTAGTTCATATGGATATAATGGCAATAGGTTGGGAGTTTTGTCGGAAGAATAAATTGAAAAAGTCTATCTGTATCTTTGGTTGCAAAGTTGATGAGTGCGATCAGCCCTTAGGCGTGCTGATGATCGAGTTTGAAAATGATTTAAACCTGCTGAATTTTGGTGATTTCGATCCTCAGTTATTTGATGCGCAAGAGTATCGCACTATTTGAGAAAAATTCTGCTGTGGACAATTGATTTGGGTTGAGGACGCTGCGGACTTCGCCGCTCCTTGTTTCACCGAACAGATACCATGTGCGAAGTACTCCCTCCCGCCTGCCCCTCAGCAAGGCAGGGCTCAAAAGGCTTCACTGCCGCACGGAGGAGTCGAGAGCGACGATCAGGGCGCGCCTGATATCGTGGTTTAGTTGATATTCGATGCAAACGAACGAACGTTAGGGAGTCGAACCCTACTCTGCGGCAATAATCAAGGAAGCAGCAGAAGCCTCTTCCCTGATTGTCGCCGCCGCTCTACCGATAAGCTAACGCCCGCTTACAACTGACTCGACGATACTCGCGGACTCACTTTCGTCGAGTCCAAACTCCATTAGTAGTTTCTGTCGCAGCGCGTTTCTGTATCTGGTTGGGTTCTTCTGATATCTCTTCAGTTCTCGGAATGGGCCACTCTTAGCGATTTCAACGAGAGTTGCATCTGGGGGGCGCGATTCGGAGCAAATTCTAGCTGCAATAGATTTTACTGCTCGAGTGAAGAGATCAAAGTCTCCGTAGTCAAGCTGATCGTATTCTTTTGGAGGCAGGTGCTCACTGTCGATATTCATCAGTGCTCGGAGCTTGCTCCTCTGATTCTTGAGCCGCTGGTCGTTCTCCTCGATATGTGAGAAACGATTTCGTATCAAACGATAGTATTCACATGTCTCGCGATCTTTTTCGCAATCTTTTCGAAAAATCAATTGAAGATTTGAAAGAACACGGTGAAAGAGTGATTCACCGTCCTTTTTTTTGGGCCATTCAGACGAAGCGCTGTGCTCCGTAAGGTAGGCATTCAAAAAATCTTCGAGTTGTGCATGAACTGTCACGACAAACATTTGTGCAAGGCGATGAGATAACAGAGACTCATCTACATCGTGCAAAATCATGCCGTGGAGCTTGGCCGTACCTGACAGCCATTCACGCGGATCATTATTTTGCTGAAGCTCTTCGGATAAGAGGTCGACAGCGAGGGTAGCATAGCCACAAATCGCATCGATTTTTCCTAGGTTGCTCGTCAAGCGTCTATAGCAGGGGTATCGAAAGGCCATCTGTCGCGTTATTCGATGCTTGGCATGACCATCTTAAATAGGCGGCGGGCGTCAAAATGTTCGATAATTTGGTCGTGGCACGTTGAAAAAATTTCAGCATCGGGTCGGCCTGAGTGCATTGCTTCGCTCAAAGAGCTATAAACTTCACACAGAGTTGGAAATCTGTCTTTGAATGAGGTTGATAGAGTGGCTTTGTAGGCTTCTCCAAGCTCATCGCCTGTTGGCCGCAATGTATTTATCATTGCTTCGGCGACTTCGGGGACGGACTTCCAAAATTGCTCAACGAATACCCGCATTAGGAATATGCCTGCAAGGGTTTGGCCCGCGTGATTTGCGATAATCGCGTTTCTGAAGTTGGAAGAGTGTTGTTTGGGGATGAACGACGGCAATCCGATTGTTTCAAATGGATCGCGTCCGCATAACGTGAATTTATCGTTGTTTCTCCGAATTAGAAATCGCATCGGCTCCTTCTTGCAGTTTTGGCACTGGTAAGACACTGATAGCCACTGATCGGTCATCACAAGTTTTGAATTCTCGACAAAGGCTCCAACTGGATTGAATGGGCCTCTTTCGTCGCAATGATTACAGGTCGTTTTAATGGTTGGTAATAAATACTTTTGCGCGTCTTGATTATTCAGATGGAAAATTTCAGTCGCTACGCCAGCAAGTGCAGCAGCATTTGAAGGAAACCATCCACATTGCGGATATTGGTTTAATTCGGCCTGAAATTTACTTAGGGGCGGGGCTGATCCTCTCGCTCCACCACCGCCCATTAGCGGCCTGCTGGCAATTGCTTGTGCTCTTCTGTGATTTTCCGATGCGATGGAATCGAGGCATGAAAAATCTACCTTTACGGACTGATAAAGATGTTTCTCTGACAGGAGTATCTTCAACGATTCGGAGATAGCTTGCCCGACTCGTTGCATTGTTGACAGTTCTTTTGGCATCGTGCTCCTTTAAGCCGGGACGTAAACCTCCGCACCCACCTCTGCGAATTTCTTGGATTTTTCAGCCATGCCTTTTTGAATGGCTTCTTCCTCGGAAATCGCTTGTTCCGCAGCATATTGGCGGGCGTCTTCGCTGATTTTCATCGAGCAGAAGTGCGGGCCGCACATCCAGCAGAAGTGGGCGGTTTCCGCACCGTCCTGAGGGAGGGGCTCGTCGCGGAAGGAGCGGGCGGTGATGGGGTCAAGTGAAAGATTGAACTGGTCTTCCCAACGAAATTCGAAGCGGGCCTTGCTGAGGGCGTAGTCGAGGTATTGGGCACCGGGGGGGGCTTTGGCGAAGTGGCTGGGAAGTGGGGAGGATGGAATGAGGGAGATCATTGGGTTTTAGGGAGACTTTCAGAAGTCAGTTAGAGAGGCAACAGGGAAGTGGGGATGCGGTCTGGGGCCGCGAGTGATGGGACTATGGAACTTATGCAGTGGGACCTATGGGCGACGGGGGCTACTAATCTTTTCTCCGATACTCCAGCCTGGCCTTGGTCATGTTTTCGCGGAGGCCGCCTTTTTTGAGGAAGTCTTTTTCCAGACGTTTGATCTGCTGGTCGAGGAGGTAGCCGGCTTGGTGGATGAGGCAGATGGCGATGTTTGCCAGAACTTCCGGCGGGCGGGTGTCCATGTAGGTCCTATAGGTCTCATAGGACTCATCTTTGGTTTTGCCCAGCTTGCGGACGTAAAGGGCTTCTCTGGAGTTTTTATCCCAGAGGGGGTGGTCGCGGACACGGAGGTAATCCTGGTAGTCGAGGAGCAGTTCCTCAAGACTCGCCCGAGCAACGTTGGTGAGCTTCAGCTCCATCTCGGTGGAGGTGGTGGAGGCCTTGCTGCCTTCGGCGATGTTCTGTTTGCCGGAGCGGGCGGACTGGACCATCTGGTCGATGGTGCGGTCTCCGCGGTTGAGGAATCTTTCACAGAAGCGGAAGGTGAAGTCGTAGATGACTTCGGATTTCCGGTAGGAGAGGAGCTCCTTGTAGTTGCCGCCAGGGGGGAGGAAGCCGGGGGGATCTTCGGGGGAGGGCATGGTCGTGCGACAGGACTGGTGAAAAATAGGTCCTATGGGACTTATAGGACCTATTTTTTCAGTCAAGCTGGCACTTTGACTAAGCAGGCACGTAGACCTCCGCCCCTGCTTCCGCGAATTCCTTGGATTTTTCCGCCATGCCTTTTTGGATGGCTTCTTCTTCGGAGATCGCCTGTTCCGCGGCGTATTGGCGGACGTCTTCGCTGATTTTCATCGAGCAGAAGTGGGGGCCGCACATGGAGCAGAAGTGGGCGGTTTTCGCGCCGTCCTGCGGGAGGGTCTCGTCGTGGTAGGAGCGGGCGGTGATGGGGTCGAGGGAGAGGTTGAACTGGTCTTCCCAACGGAATTCGAAGCGGGCCTTGCTGAGGGCGTTGTCGCGGTATTGGGCACCGGGGTGGCCTTTGGCGAGGTCGGCGGCGTGGGCGGCGAGCTTGTAGGTGATGACGCCGACTTTCACGTCGTCCTTGTTCGGCAGGCCGAGGTGTTCCTTCGGGGTGACGTAGCAGAGCATGGCGCAGCCGTACCAGCCGATCATGGCGGCGCCGATGCCGCTGGTGATGTGGTCGTAGCCGGGGGCGATGTCCGTGGTCAATGGTCCGAGGGTGTAGAAGGGGGCCTCATGGCACCACTCGAGCTGCTTGGCCATGTTTTCCTCGATCATGTGCATCGGGACGTGGCCGGGGCCTTCGTTCATGACCTGGCAGCCCTTCGCCCAGGCGCGGGTGGTGAGTTCGCCCTGCACCTCGAGTTCGCCGAACTGGGCCTTGTCATTCGCATCCGCGATGGAGCCGGGGCGGAGGCCGTCGCCGATGGAGAAGGAGACGTCGTAGGCGGCGCAGATGTCGCAGATCTCGTCCCAGTGGGTGTAGAGGAAGTTTTCCTTGTGATGGGCGAGGCACCACTTCGCCATGATGGAGCCACCGCGCGAGACGATGCCGGTCATGCGGCTGGCGGTCATTGGCACGAAGCGCAGCAGCACGCCGGCGTGGATGGTGAAGTAGTCGACGCCTTGCTCGGCCTGCTCGATGAGCGTGTCGCGGTAGAGTTCCCAGGTGAGGTCCTCGGCCTTGCCGTTCACTTTTTCAAGCGCCTGGTAGATCGGCACGGTGCCGATGGGGACGGGGGAATTCCGCAGGATCCACTCGCGGGTGGCGTGGATGTTCTTGCCGGTGGAGAGGTCCATCACGGTGTCCGCGCCCCATTTCGTGGACCAGCGCATTTTTTCCACCTCTTCCTCGATGGACGAGGCGACGGCGGAGTTGCCGATGTTCGCATTGATCTTCACGAGGAAATTCCGGCCGATGATCATCGGCTCGCACTCCGGGTGGTTCACATTGAGCGGGATGATGGCGCGGCCCGCGGCGATCTCGCTGCGGACGAACTCGGCGGTGATCTCCTTGGGGATGCGCTGTGGGAAGCGGCCGAAAATGGAAGGGGTGTAGGGGCTGTTCGGGTTCTGCGTGGAGCCCTCGTGCTGCTTGTCCAGGTGGTTGCGGACGATGTCCTCCTTCAGGTCCGCGATCTTCGCCCGGCGCATGTTCTCGCGGATGGCGACGAACTCCATCTCCGGGGTGATGATGCCCTGGTCCGCATAGTATTTCTGAGTGACGGGCTTGCCGGTGGCGCGCAGCGGCTGGCGGCGGTCGGCGGTGAGGCCGGGGAACTCGACAAACTTGTTCGCACGCTCCGACTTGGAGGCGAACTCCACGTGTTTTTCCGTGAGGTAGCCATTGTCCTGCGGCTGCACGGCGCGGCCCTCGTAGGCCTCCACATCGCCACGGGCGATGATCCAGTCGCGGCGCAGCGGTGGCAGACCTTCCTCCGAACTGCCCTTGAACTCCGGATCGCCCCACGGTCCCGAACAATCGTAGACCCGCACGGACTCGTTTTTCTCGATGCGGCCGTTGAACGACTTCGTGTCCGACAGGGAAATCTCGCGCATCGGCACGCGGACCTGCGGGTGGATCTCGCCATTCACGTAAACCCGGGTGGAGGCGGGGAGGGGGGCGAGCGAGGCGTCGTGGGTTTCAGGAGCGGGAGCGCCGGTGGTTTCGTCGGTGGAGATCATGGGAAGAGGAAGAAGTTGAGGGTTGAGAGTTGATGGTTGATAGTAAGAGGTGAAGAGGAAGAAGTTGGACGAAAGAGGAGTTGGAAATGGAAAAGGCCGTGCGGATGAGGCACGGCCGGGGAAGGGGAAACGGGTGGCTGTTTCTCGACTTCCTACGGCGGCATGACCCGCGTCAGGTTCGGAGGGTGTATTCCGCGCATCGGAAAATCTCGGCTCCATGATCGTGAAGCTCCCCTGTCGTGTGGGGTGGAATGTGAACCCGGACGGCGGAAGTGCCAAGCTGGAAATTTCAGCCTCCCGGGAAACGAAAAACCAGCCCGCGTCGTGACGCGGGCTGGCGATTAACCAACTTTTTCCCAAAGGGGGTGGGGGAGCTCAGCGGATGGCGCCGTTGAGTCCTTTTGGGAAAAAGAGTCCTTTTTCGGCGTTCACACCGCCGTAAACAATGTTCAGCACCTGGCGCGTGGTGCGGCTGAAGACGATGGAGTTGCCGTCGGTCGGCACGAGGTTGGCCGCGCCATTGCGAACCAGCCGTTGATCGGAATTCACTCCCGAGGTGTTGTCGAGCGACTGGCGGACATCGGAAATTTTCCCGACCAGACCGCGGACCGCCTTGCCCTGGCCGTAGAGCAGGGTGCGGACCACCCCGGCATGGTAAGCCTCGACGCCGAGAATGCCGGCGGCCGCTTCCAGAATGCCCTTGTCCGTGAGGAGCGGGCTCGCGCCCTTGTAGGCGGTCACGCCGACGTCTTCGAAAATGAAGGCACCGATGAGGAAATTGATCTCGTTTTCAAAGGGATCGAACGACTTGAGGCCGATCAGCTTGCCCAGCGCGTTGAAGCTGGATTTCAGATCGATCTGTGGCCGAGCCACGATTTCCGCGCCATTCGCGGCAAGCGCCTCGCGGATGAAGCTGACATGCTTGCTCTCGTCCACGGCGATCTCGTTCGCATATTCCTCGAACGCGGGGGTGGCGAATTTCACCAGAGGCTTGTCCTTGACGAAAACCTTGCCGCCCGGTTCCCCGCCGCTGCCGTCCACCGAGATGCCGATGGCTTCGAGGCCCTTGCCGGTCGTGCCGCGCAGATAATATTCGGCTTCGAGGTATTCAAGATTGAGGGCGAAATTCAGCACCGCGACATCGAGGTTTTCCGGCAGCGGCTGCGCTTTCGCAGGAGAGGCGAGGGCGGCGAGGCCCGCGCTGCCCGCGGTGGCGAGTCCGATTTTACGGAGGAAATTCCGGCGGCCGCCAAGGCTGGCGCCGTGGCCGGAGGAGTTCTGCGCGAGTTCATCGATGAGGTTGGAAGATTGCATGGTTTTATCGAGGTTGATGTTCGTCTTTAGCGACGGAAACGAGATAACCCCAGATCCGGGCGATGCCCACCAACCGGAGGAACCAATTCGGAATAGGGGTATATCCCTTCCGTATTTTACCTCAAAGCGAGGCCAGCCGCTTCATGCCCAGCCTGCCGATGAGAGCGGCCATCGAGAGGACCTCCTTGGAATGCTCGTCACTCCGGCAATAGACGCCGAAGGTGAAGGCTTGTGGCAGGAGAAACTCGAACGTCCTCACATGGACCAACCCGGCCCCGAGCTCACCAAGGCGGCTCATGGCGTCGCCGGGGCCCAGGAAGACTCCGAGCCCGGCGCCCGCCGCGGTGGCGGCATCCGTTTCCGAGGTGAATGAAATGGCATTGGCAGGCTGCATGCCATAGGCGTGCTCGCACCAGAGCTTGAGATGGGAATCGAAACCCGTGACCACCCCCGCATCCGGCATGAGCACGCTGGTCCGCAGGATTTCCGGGAAACTGAAATTGAGCGGATCGAAGGGATAGAAGTCCGGGTTCCAGGCGATGGTGATGCCGCGTTCATGGCGGATGACGGCTTCCTGGATGCCGCCGGTGAGACCGGCCCGGAGGAATCTTCCGGCGACGACCACGTCATACTGCGTCGCCTCCAGCGCTTCACCCCAGTTTTCCGAAGCATCGCAGAGCAGCGCGGTGATGCCGTCGGGAGGAGGGGATTGGGCGAGCTCCTCGCGCAGGAGGTTTCCGAACCACGAGCGGTCGATGCCGATCAGCACCTCGCGGTCCATCCTCCGGCCGATGTTCCGCATGCCGTCGATGAAGGTGAGATAGGCGTCGCAGACTTCGTTTGACCGTGCGAGGAACTGGACGCCCGCGCTGGTGAGCCGGGTGCCGGCGCTGGACCGTTCCAACAACACCAGACCGACCTCCGACTCCAGCCGGGAAATCATCAGGCTCACCGCGGGCTGGGAGATTTTCCAACGCTTGCCCGTTTCCGTGAAGCTGCCTGTCAGCGCGAGATGACGGAAAACAAGGAGGCTTGAGAGGTCGATGTCCATGCCCTTGATCAGTGGATGGCCGCTCCGCCGAGCCGTGGCATCAGTTCGGAATATGGGTGGTGTTTTCTCAATACCGCGAAAAAATGGAAGCGCGGCCACGCGTCGCCGGCGGGGCTGCCCGCCATGGCGGCGGTGTCGTGGGAGAAGACGATGTCATCCTGCGCCGGAGAAGTCCCGGAGTCTGTGGTGTGGATGCGTCCGCCTTCCGCTCCGGCGGCATGGAACGCCTCGATGAGGGCGGCGGTGGCTTCCGTTTCACCCGCGTCCGCGATCCACCATTTTCCCGCGGGCAGGTCGGCGGGCCGGGCGGGAGGATCGCCCTCGCAACGGATCTTCCACGCGACGGGACCGAGGTTGATCAGATCCAGCCGGTCGGACGGGCTGATGCCGACACCGAAATACACATCGCACTCCGCATTCAGCAGCGCGGTGCGGAAGCGTTTCGTCTCGATGCGCAGGAAACAGGGACGGAAGGCATCGGTGATCCGCACGCGGGCGAGGAAATCGGTGAAAAGTCCGCCTTTGAAAAACTCCCCCGCCGCGGCGAAGCGCAGGATGCGGCCGCCCGCGTGCTGGTTTCTCACGCTTTCCCCCAACCGCCGCAGTCCGCGGGCAAGCGGGCTGACCTGCGTCAACAGATCCTGCGCGAACGCGGTCGGCTGCAGGCGGCGGTCCGCGCATTCTTCAAAGAGGGGACGGCCCACCGCTTTCTGGAAATCCTCACACACCCGCTTGATGTTCGCCCGCGTGCTTCTCAGCTCCAGGGCCGCATTCGCATACGATGCCTCGCGGCAGACGACGCTGAACACCTCAAGCTGGCGGAACGTGATGTTCGGCAATCCTTGGAAATCGGGCAGGTTTTTCCGCGTGGTTTCGTTCATCCGGACAGGATGGCAACTCTCCGTGGTGGACGCTTTCCTTCAAGGGAAATCGCCGGAATCAAAAAAGTGAAACTTTTATGAAGGAATTTCTTGATTCGGTCCGGAGAATCCACAAGGGTCCGCCCGTGCACCGGGGCGTAGCTCAGCCTGGTAGAGCGCCTGCTTTGGGAGCAGGATGTCGTCAGTTCGAATCTGGCCGCCCCGACCACCGGTTTTCAACGGCTTGCAGCAGAAATGCTGCAAGCCGTTTTCCGTTGATGGCACCGGATTTCACGAATTAAGTCGTTCGCAAGCGTGTTGTCGTCAGCGCGCAACGGTATGTCATCCGAAGATGAAATTTCCCGGAAGCGATATCTTGGGAGCTTGGAATCGCCGGGGGGCTCCCGTGGTGGTCGAAGGCTGTGGAGAGTGTGCAATTCCAAGCTGGATCAGCTGAAGAGAGGGAGCATTTTGATTGATCCACTTCCGCCGGCGTTCGTCACCGTTGAGCGGTTGCGGACAACCGTTGGGCGGGCGTCTGGAGAGCCCTGACAAGCCGGCACTCTCCGTGGCTGCCGATCTTTCTCAAGGCGAAGGGGCCGGCCCTTGCCGATTTTCCAATACCCGGCAGGGATCGAGTGCCGGCCGTGGTTCGGGATGCGGCGGGTCTTCGTCCAGCCGGTGAGATCTCCGCACAGGTGAGCGACCAGATGAAGCTACCGGCCCTTGGCCTTCATAACGGGCCACTGTGCCCACTTCCATCCAGCCGGCTGCCTTCCTCCCGGCTTTCGACGAATGCCTGGATGGCCATGTTACTGTGGCACCTGGCAATCCCTCCACCTGCCGGTCTTGGAGGGAGCCGACAGGTGGTCCATGGTCGCGAGGCTGATCTGGAGAAGCCGGCTGCGGGGATTGCGGCCGATCACGCTGGCAGGGGTGATGCCTCCCTGTCCGTCATTCGTTCGGATGCAGGCCGCGGATGCAGCGGAATCCGATCATGCCGTAGTCGTCGCTGCCGTTGGGCGGGAAGGGCAGACGTTGGAAGTTCGTCGCCTGATCCACATAGTTCCACCACGAGCCGCCGCGTTGGACCCGTTGGACGGTTCCGGAATCCGGTCCCTTCGGATCATACTGCTTGTCACGCGTGTAGTCGCCCATCCGGTCCCAGGTCCATTCCCAGGCATTCGCTGACATGTCGTGCAGACCGTAGCCGTTCTCCATGTTCGGCATTCCGCCCGGCTGGGTGCCGTCGAAGTAGCCCACGCGTTCGGTGTAAGGAAATTCCTCGTCAGGGGCGCGACCGGTGAAGAGTTGGAAGTTCCAACTGTTCGAGCGCAGGTCCGCGTCCTCGTCACCCCATGGGAATTTCCTGCCTTCAAGACCACCGCGGGAGGCCCGCTCCCACTCGGATTCCGTTGGCAGGCGGTAGCCGTCTCCGGACCAGTTCACGTTCGCGGCGACGAGATCCACCTCGCCGGTGCGATAGACCGTCGTGGCGGTGGTGTCGGTGAAATAGACGGGCCGGCGGCCTTCCATTTCCGAGCGGGCGTTGCACCATTTCACCGAGTCATACCAGGAAACGGCGACGGCGGGGTGGTTCGCCGGGACGTTGTAGGGCGGCTGGTTGAAGCGGAGCAGGATGGGGATGTCGTAGCCGTGTGCCTGCGCCCAGGTGGCGACTTTCTCCCAATCCGCGCGGGTGACCTCGAAGCGGTCCATCATGAAGCCTGCCACCTGGACAGGGTGAACCGGACGGCTCGGCGTGGGGCCTTCGGCATCGCCCTGTTGGAAGGTGCCGCCGGGAATGCGTCTCATCTCGCGCTCCAGGCTGCCAGGCAATGGAGCGGAACTCGCCGCCGCCGGATCCGCGTCGCGCGGGCCGGTGGTTCCCAGCGAGACTTTCACCGAGTAGAAGTTCCGCGAGGCTCCGGCGGGACGGGTCACATCGAAGTCGGCGAACGCGCCGGTGAAGGCGACCGGGCTACCGATGGCCTCGAACGCGCCCGCGAGGTCGGCGGACTCCGCGACCTGATAGAGACGGCGATCGCGGGCGGGAGCGGTGACGTGGAATTTGCCGGTGGCCGCATTTTGCGTGAAGCTCAGGATTCCGAAACGTTGCCTGGCATCCAGATCGCTCATGCCGGCGACATATTCGTCGGCCGCGATTTCGCCATCTCCGTCGGAGTCGTTCAGGCGGGCGGACTCGTAATCCCCGGCGGTCACCTGGGTGAAGTCCTTCAGCCACCACCGCGGAGTGCCGTCGGAGACTGTGAGCGGCATGAGGTCG
This sequence comes from Luteolibacter yonseiensis, assembly GCF_016595465.1. NCBI lineage: Bacteria > Pseudomonadati > Verrucomicrobiota > Verrucomicrobiia > Verrucomicrobiales > Verrucomicrobiaceae > Luteolibacter > Luteolibacter yonseiensis. The sequence goes on from NZ_JAENIK010000002.1 coordinate 13,230, forward strand.
GCGGTGATTGACCTGGGTTGGTCCATGATGAGGGAAATGGTGCCGGAGAAGGATTCGGCGGGCACATCACCGGTCCATCGACGGAAGGTGAAGAACGGTGGGGCGAGGGCGTGCAGGTCGACCCGGCTGCCGAGGGCTTTCCAACCGGCGGAGTCCATGGGCAGGATCGCACCTTCGTTGCCTCCGGTCACCGCCAGGAGCACCTCGGGGGTGAAGGTCCAGGTGAGGGTCGTATCACCCGCCATCACGAACGAACCTTTGGTGCCTTCGCCACTGAGATTGGTGCCACCGCTGAGGGTCCATCCGGTAGGCCGCTGGCGGGAGCCGTTCGTTTCGTCAGATACGGCGGAGAATTCAATGGTTTGGCCGAACGAGTAACCGTGGGCCCCTGGAGGCGGGGTGACCGTTGCTTGTGTGGAATTGACGGTCAGGACATGGCTGGCAGCTTCGAACGATGCCGTGACGGGGCCTGCCGGGCGGGTGAGCGAGAGGATTTTGAAATCATTGCCCGCGGGGCTGCCGAGCGCGGTGTCTCCGGTCCAGCCGGAAAGCATGGCACCGGGTTCCGGAGTCGCGCTGAGTGTTACGGCGGAATTTTCATCAAACCAGCCGCCGGCACTGACCGTACCCGGACCGGACACAGCGGTGGTGACGAGGTATTGCGATTTCCAATCCCAGGTCAGCACGGTGTTTTCATTCACCACGAGCGTCACGCTGGTGCCGTTGCCGCTGACGACCCCGGATCCGTTCGAGTAATGATAACCGGTGCAGATGCGACGGGTATCGGCTCCCGGGAGGTCTGCCGCGGTGAAGGTCACCGTCGATCCCTCGTCGTAGGTATAGGTCGCCGCGGCAGGGCTGGCACCGGGGAAGGCGGAGACCACCTCCACCGAATAGCTCGGACGCGCGGAAGAGAATTCCGCGGTGATCGGGCCTCGCGGGCGGTCCATTGTCACGGAGATGGTCGTGCCATTGATGATGCAGCCGGCGATGTCTCCGCTCCATTGCAGGAAGCTCTGTCCGGCATCCGGCTGGGCCTGGATGTTCACGATGCTGTCCGCCGTGTGCCAGCCGCCGCCGGTGCTGACAATGCCGCCGCCGACGGTGGCGGTGCTGAGCTGGTATTCTGTGGAGTAGGTCCAGGTGAGGGTCGCGTCGCCATTCTGGGTGATGACGGCGGACGAGCCCGCGCCACTGGCGGTCTGGCTGCCGGTGAGCGTCCAGCCGACCGGGCGGCGGCGGGTCTGGCCTGCCAGGAACACCTCCGCGTTGATGGCGACGGGGGTGCCGTCCTCGATGTCGTGGGCTCCGGCTGCGGGTGAGACGCCGCCGTAAGGGGACACCACATTGAGCGTGTTGTTGAAACGGGTGTCGAAGTCGGTGTTCAGGACGAATTCTCCGCCGTTCCGGTCATGCAGATCGAGCATTCCCTGATGGTCGGCATTGAGATTCGGATCAATGTAGCGCCCAAGGTAGGGCGAGTAGCTGGTGTTGTAGATCTTGTTCTCGCCGGGGCGGAAATCCATGATGCGGAGGAAACCGTTGCCGCCGTTGGGCAGCGACTGGTAGTCCACGAGCACCTCGTGGACGGTATTGCCCGCGTTGTTGGTTTTTTCCAGGTTGTAAGTCGCGAACATGTGGCCGCAGATGACCATGTACACCTGGTTGAACGGCTTGACGATGGCATCGAAGACTTCCTGCGGCCGGTTGGTATCCGGGCGGTCTCCCCATGTGCCGACGTTCGCCTGCGCCGTATAGCCGCGCTCGCCGGTGCCGCTGCCGAAGATGCCGGTGCCGCCGGTCTCCGCGAGGTAGTTGTGGGTGGTCACCATGGTGAGCACCTTCGGGTGGGCGGAGAGAACGCTCGCGGCCCAGGCCAGATCCTGATCCGGCGCATCATGATCCATGTGCAGGAACATGAAATCCCGGCCGTTCACGTGCACCACCTGATACGAACTGTATCCGCGGGGCGACGCGCCTTTATACCAATCATAAGTCTGGTTGGTCACCGGATCCAGCCAGCGCCCGACCGAGGAGGCGTGTGTCGGGTTCGGGCCGAAACGGCGGAGATAGTCGGTGTTTCCGGAGCCGATGTCGTGGTTGCCCGGGCAGGTGCCGTAGGGCATCCGGTTGTCCATCAGGTTCATCGCGTCCGTGGCGCGCTGCCACTGGGCCTGGCTGCTCGGCGAGTTGACGATGTCTCCGAGGTGGGTGACGAACTTGATGTTCATCGTCTCCCGGTTGTCCAGCACCCACTGGGTCTGACGGGTGTAGAGATCGGTAGGGGAGGTGATGCTGGTGTAGTTCTGGGTGTCCGGCAGAGCGACGAAGGTGAAATTCTCGTCCGTGGCGAAGTTCGCGGTGATGGTGGCATAGGCCCGGTCCATCGGCAGGGCGATCGATTTCGCGCCGGTCTGGCAGCCCGCGGTGTCTCCGGTCCAGCCGGTGAAGTGATGACCGGCGGCAGGTACGGCGGTGATCACCAGCGGCTTGCCCGCTTCAAACCAGCCGCTTGACAGCGACACGGTGCCGTTTCCGGAAACGGCGGTTTCCACCCGGTGTTCGCTGCGGAACTGCCAGGTGAGGACCGAGTCGCGGGTGAGCGTGAAAGTCATCGGATTGGTGGTTCCGGAGGAGGGGCCGTCACCGGTGAGCGTCCAGCCGGTGACGATGTGTCGTGTGGTTTCGCCGGTCTCATTGCTCGCGCTGTTGGTGAGGCTGGTACCGCGGGGATGCGGGTATGCTCCGGGAGCCGGATGGGTGCTGCCATGTGCGGAGACCACCGTCAGTTTCGGATCCGCGCCGGGATCGGTGACAACCACCCGGACCTCGATGCCGTCGATCAGCACGCCGTCGGTCACGCCGACCATGAAGCTGTCACTGCCGGAGTAGCCGGGCTCGGGTGTGTAGCGGACCTCGCCCGAGGTGTTGTTGTTTCCGGAAATTTCCGCGACGCCGTGTGATGGAGCGGAGGAGATGTTCCAGACAAGCGGGTTGCCATTCGGATCCGAGGCTTGGAAAACGACGGTGCGGGCGCCGCCGTCCTTGATGGCGCTCAGGTTGTAGGAATCTCCCTCGGCGATGACGGGCGCGCCGTTCTGGACACTGACGTTCACCACCACGCTGTCACTCTTCTCTCCATCGGACGCCTTGATGGTGAAAGTGTCCGATCCGGTGAAATTCAGTGCGGGTGTGTAAACCACCGCTGCGGTGGTATCCGAACTGTTATTGATGGACACCGTCCCGTTGGCCGCCGCGGTGCCGACCGTCCAAGTGACGGGATCGCCGTCCTCGTCGTTTGCTTCCAACGCCAGAGTCGCGGTGGCGTTCATTTGTGCCACCAGCGGGATGGGGTCGGTCCCGGCGATGACGGGAGGGTGGTTCGGTGTGGGCTTGGCCAGGGTGCTTACCCGTCCGGTCGCGCCACCCAGGGCCACGATTTCCGCGTCGCCGATGGCGTCATCCCAGATCGCGACGTTTGAGACCTGGATCGTGCCGTCATCCCCATCGTTGTCCGCAAAGAGCAGGAACTGGCTGCCCAGGCCATAGCGGCCGTCGATGCCGTCCGCAGTGGTCGTTGTCATCCATTTGCTGCCGTTGACCCAGATGGATGTGCCGTTGGTGGTGCCGTTGACGACCTTGAGCACGACGCGGTTCCATGTTCCGGCGCTGAGGGTGTTGGTGGAGTATCCGCCGAGTCCGGCGGCGGTGCCGAGCTGGCGGCTGGTGTTGATGAACAAATCTCCGTCGTCGGAGTTCGCCGGATTGATTTGGAACAAGGTTTTCCACTGCGAGGCGGCGTTGGTGGGAATGAAGATGTCCCACATGAGGGTGTAGCGGTTCGAAATGGTGCCGCCGCCATTCGCTCCCACCGGATTGGAGACCCTGTAATAGCTGCCAAGCGCGACCTGCTGCGCGGCATCATCGGCGAAGGCGCCGTTCACCGGAGTGAAACCGGTGCCGCTGGGGGTCAGGCTCGTGCCGATGGTCGCGAGGGTCGGGTCCACGGGGAAGTCGAATTCCCAGAGTCCCACCGGAGCGCGCCAAGGCGGCGCGTTCGGATCAAGCACCAGGACATTCATCTCGATGGAATCGGAATCCTGGCCATCCGAGGAACTGACTTGGAAACTGTCGAGGCCGGAGAATCCCGGAGCGGGGGTGTAACCGACCACACACCCGGACCCGCTGCTCGAAACGATGGCGGCGGTGCCGTGGGATGCCTGTGTGCCCACCGACCATGAAATGGGATCGCCTTCCGCATCCGTGGCGTTCAGGGCGGCGGTCACCGCCGGGCCGTTGAGGCTGGCGGTCGGCATCTGGAGACTGGTCCCTTCCGTGATGACCGGAGCCGCGTTCGGGACAGCGGCTCCCAGAATGGGCGCGCCCGGGAGTCCCAAGGCTCCCACTTCCACCGCGGTCAGGGGTTTGTTCCAGATCGCCGTGGCCGCCACGCGGAGGGAGGCGTTCTCATTGTCCTCATCCGCGAAAAGCTGGAGAGTTGATCCCAGCGCATAGCGTCCGTCCACCGTTTGATTCGCATGGGTGAAGAAAAGCGCGCCATCGACATAGACCTTCACGCTCGGCAGGTCCGCGACGATGACGACCCGTTTCCAGCGTGTCTCATTCAGGGCGTTCGTGGTGTAGCCGAGCGCGGCCGTGCCCATCTGGTCGTTGTTGTTGCGGATGAAATAATCTCCGTCGCTTGTATTTCCCGAGTCCGTCTGGAAAAGGCAACGCCATGAACCGCGGCTGGCCGACGGTGAGAAAATGTCGAAAAGCAGCGTGTATTCATTCACATAACTCCCGCCGCCGTTCGCAGCGATGCCGTGGGTGAGCCGGAGACGGTTCGCCGGTCCCGCCACCGTCGAAAGCACCCCGTTCTGAACAACTCCTCCATCATCGGCGAGCGAAGCCAGCTGCCCCGGCGCGGATCCCACCGTCGCCAGCGCGGGCCCCACGGTCGCCTTGCCGATCTGCGCGGCATCGGCGAAATCCCACAGGCCCGCGGGATCGGGAACGGTCTGTCCCAACAGGCCGGGCAGGGCCAGCGAAAACAAGGCTGAGAAAACGAAGGAGTGTTTCATGGCAAATTCAGGCGGGTAGCGGCGGTTCGACAGGGATTCAGGCGCGTCGGCCGCGGGCACGGCGGAAGGCTGTGGCGATCACACCAAGCCCGGCGACCAGCGCCGCGGAAGGTTCCGGCACGGATTGGAGGGAGCCACCGAGGGCCGAAACTTCGGACGCGCTCAGCGCGCCATCGAACATCGCGACCGTTCCCACGTTCAGGCTGGCGTTTTCGCCGTCATTGTCCGCGAAAAGAAGAATGGATGGATCGAGCGAGTAGCGGCCTTCCAGAGGCTGATCGATGGAGGTTCGGAACAAGGTGCCGTTGACGTAGGTCTTGATCTCGTCCTCGGCATTGGCGGTTCCAAGATTGAAGGTGATCACAACACGGTTCCATACCGCTTCGTCCAACTGGGCCGAGGAATAGCCAAGCGCGCTCGTGCCCATGGTATTGTTGTTGTCCCGGATGAAATAGTCGCCGTCGTTCGAGTTCGCCGTGCTCGTCTGGAAGAGGGTCCGCCAGGAAGAGCGGCTTGCGACAGGCGAAAGGATGTCGAATACGATGGTCCACTCGTTGACAAGACTGCCTCCGCCGTTGGCGAGGATGCCGTGGTTCGCGATCAGATAGTTCGCCGGACCCACGACCGTGGTCACAACGCCATTGAGAGAGGTGGCGCCGTCGGAAAGAGAGGACGAATGGGAGGGGGCGGTCCCCTGGATGGTGAGATCGGCGCCGACCGTCGCCTTGCCGATGTTCGCGGAGTCGTTGAACTCCCACAGGCCTGTGAGGGTGGCGGCATGCGCCGTCGGGACGATCGGAAGAAGGGCGGCGGGTATCAGGAGATAAATCGGTTTCATCGGCAGGGGAAGGAGCCAGAGGCCCGGGACTCTGCCGACTCCCCTGATGTGACGTTAGTGTCACCCCTTCGCATGTTGTCGAAATCGACACATGGCATACCAAGCGCGCCGGGCCACCGTCACATTTCCGACCATGCATCGAATCCTCAGAGAGCCATTGTTCCACTTTCTCGCCGTTGCCGCGATGATCCTTGCCGCCGACGGCATGTGGAGCCGTTTCCGCAAGCCCGAAATCATTGTGAGCGCCGCCGCCGTGGAGAGCCGGGCGCGCGAGTGGCAGGCCACCAGCGGCATTGCTCCGACGGCCGGGCAACGCTCTCAAATCGCCCGCGACCTCGCCACGGAAGAGGTCCTTTTCCGTGAATCCCTCAAGCGTGAGATGGCCACGGACAACCGGGTGCGGAGCTCGCTCGTGGGGATGATGCGCAGCGCGCTGAAACCGCCGGTGACGCCGCCCACGGATGAGGAGCTCAAGGAGGTCCTGTCAAACTCGCCGAAGGAAAACATCATGTTGCCCGCGCAGATCGGCTTTGAGAGCGTCACCTATACCAACGATGCCGATGTTCCTCCCGACCTGTTGAAGAAACTGAGGGACGGCGCGCCCGTCCCCGCTTCCACCGCCGCGGTCAAACTCGCCAACCCTCTGCCGCCGACCTACCGTCCCCAGCTTGATCGTTTGTTGGGGACCGCTTTCTGCGACGCTGTCTTCACCCTGCCGCTCCATCAATGGCAGGGACCGATCCGTTCGACTCGGGGCGTCCACTTCGTCCGTGTCACCACCCGTGAGGTGGAGCGGCCGATTCCGTTCGCAGAGATACGGGGAATGCTGGAGGCGAAATGGATCGAAGGTCGCGAAAACGAGACCATCGCGGTGGAGGCGGCGAAACTCGCACAGAATTACCGGATCGTCCTGCCGGACCCAGCCGCCACCCCAGCCCCTGCGAAGCCATGAACGGAAGATGGTTTCTCCACTTGTTGATCGTATTCCTGCTGGGGGCGGCCACGGCGCACGCCCACCGGAACCGGATCGAGAGCGTAACGATCACCGAACTGACCGACCAGCGCTATGAGATCCGCTACGACGCGCCTCCGCCGGGCCTCTCGGAATTCGCCGCACCGGTGCTGCCCGGAGACTGCCGCTGGGTGCCCTTGGACGCCATTCCGCAAAGCGAGGTTTCCACCAGCCTGGTCTTCGAGGCCAACAACCGCGCTCTGGGGCCGGACGACCGCATCATCCTGCCTTGGCAGGGAAACGGCGTGCTCGTCACCATGCGCTGGCGCAACGGGAACCAGGCCCGCGAGTATTTCCGCAGCGGTGCCGAGGGCATCATCGTCAGGATGGGCATGCTGCACGCGACCGACGGCTCCATGGCCGCCGCCGCCGGAAGGTTCACGCGGATCGGCTTCGAGCACATCTCCGGCGGTCTTGACCACCTTCTGTTCATTGCCGGGCTTCTTCTCCTCGTGAATGGCAAGAAACGCCTCTTCCTCACCATCACCGCATTCACCATCGCCCATAGCCTCACCCTGGCTCTCGCGGCGCTCGGCGTCATCCACGTGCCGGGTGAACCGGTGGAAGCCATCATCGCGCTCAGCATCCTCCTTCTGGCGGTGGAGGGGCTCGCGGCGAAGCGTGGCCGGGCCGGTCTCACCTCACGCTGGCCGTGGCTGGTCTCCGGCGGATTCGGACTGATCCACGGACTGGCATTCGCCGGCGCGCTCGGGGACCTGGGATTGACCCGGACGGAGATCGCTCCCGCCTTGCTGTTCTTCAATCTCGGGGTGGAAGCGGGCCAGCTTCTGTTCGCAGGCGCGTGCCTTCTCATCCTGTGGCCGTTGCGCGCGGTAAAAGCGGATTGCCCCGCGTCCCTGCGGCTGTCCGGGCATTACGTGCTGGGCATTCTTTCCGCCTATTGGTTTCTAGAACGGACTGTGGAAATTTTCCAATGAGCGCGGATGGAATCAACCGCACGAAACGGACGGTCGGCCGCTGCTGTCAGGAATGATGGGTTGTTCAAGGGTGCCTTGATTCCGAGCGCAGGTAACCGAGCATTTCATGGGGCCTGTCCGTGACCATGATCGTCGTGCCGGTTCTCAGAAGACGCCCCCACGTGGCGTCGGGATTCCGGACCGCCGTTTCGTCATCATATCCACCACAGATGGAGGGCCACAAGGGACTCACCAAAAGACGCGCGCCATGGCCGGACAACTCCTTGGAAATGGCGCCGAGGTCGAAATCGGGTTTGTCGAATTCCAACGCGTAGGCGACGGGATTCAAGTATCTCTCGACCGAGGAGATATAGTCCGAGGCGGGACCATCCGCGGTACGGATGAGAGGGATGAACAGGACCCGGCTGCCGACGAGCGGGGCGAACTGGCGCCGGAACGAGTCCTCCGTCATGCGTTCTCTCAGGAACAGGATGACCTGATCATCCATTTTCATTTCGGAAACGACAGCGGCTACTTCCGGAAGGCATAGTTCCGCCTTGTCGATGAAGACGAGAATCTGTCCGCGGCAGGCCTCGAGGGCTTCCCGAAGAGTGGGAATGCCTTCCCCTGTGGGATGGCCGGCATGGTCCCTGAGGCGTATTTCCCGCAAGCTTGCCAAGGTGCGCCGGGAGACGCCACCCTCGCCGTCGGTCGAGCGGTCCAATGTCTTGTCGTGTATGATGACGGGTTGACGATCCGCGGTGAGCCGGACGTCTATCTCCACGATGTCGAAGCCGGCGGTGACGCACGACCGGATGGCTGCGAGCGAGTTCTCCGGATGGTTCCTCCAATCACCGCGATGCGCTGCGATGAGGACCTGTTTTCCCGAGGGATCCGACATCGCTTCGCGCAGGGCCGTGATCCTGTCCTTGGGGACCTCCGCGGTTTGGGCGGAGAGCGATAGTGAAATGGCGAGAAGGCAGATGATCGGATGTGTTATGAATTTCATGCTTGGAAATCTACAGAGGGGGGTGATCAGCGGATGGCTGGTGTGGCGGGGATGTCCAGTTGATCCGGACGCGTTCCGCGGGCGAGCAGGGTGATATGGTTTTCCGAGAGAGGGCTGAGGAATATGGCGAAGTCGTCCAGCATTCCCGGGATTCCATGACCTCCCGGATCACTTCCGATCCATAGATCAGCCAGATCTTCGGGAAGGGGACCCGCTTCTCCGGAGAAGACGCGCTCGCCATCAAGCCAGATCTGTTTTTCCCTGCCGTGCTTGGAGAAGACAAAGTGATGCCATTGTTTTTTCTTCCAGCTCCAGGCCGGATCCATGAACTCGGTGGAGACGGCGCCTCGCGAACTTCCCCGGTACTGAGGCTGGCGGGGCGTGTCGAAAATGATTTCACCGTTTTTCCACGGAGCATGGATGCGGAGTCCGATCATGCCCTCGCTGGAAGGGGATTCCGCGAATACGGCACATCCTTTCGAGCACTCCGCTCCTTTGAGCCAGAAGGTGATCACAAGGGTGTCAAGCGAGCCGGCGACAGACTGGAAGGAGGACTTCGGAACCCGCAGGCCGAGCTTCGCCCCGACCCGCAAGGCCCCGCCTTTCGCACCCTGGATGAGGCGGTTGCTTTCGCCGGGGATGGCGCCGGCTCCGCTGACGAGGTCGCGCCAGGGATCGGTCGGAGAGTCGAAGTCCCAATAGGCGGCAAGAGCGGGCAGGGGACCCTTGATGGGCGATGAGGAGGGATCCAGCGGGTCGGTTTGCGAAACGATTTCGGAACGGTCCGGACAGCCGTCATGATCGGAATCACGTTCGAGAGGATGGGTGCCGGTGTTGGAAAGGGAGATGAAGTAGCCGCTGTTTGTTTCCGCTCCGTCGGGGAGTCCATCCTGATCGGTGTCCGCGATGAGTGGCTGTGTGCCTGTGTCCTTGCGGGAAATCCACAGACCGGTCCCCGTTTCCACCGCGTCGGAAAGTCCGTCGGCATCCGAGTCCGCCGAGTTGGGATCGGTGCCCAGATGAAATTCCTGGAGATTCGTGAGACCGTCCGCGTCAGCGTCAGCGGCGGAGTCGGCCCGGGAGGGATCGAGTCCATGGTCGGTCTCATAGGAGTCGGGAAGGCCGTCCTGATCCCTATCGTGGTCGGCCAGGACGCTGTCGGGGGATTTTCCAGAGGCGAGCAACCTGACCTGATCCCTGCGGAGAGGTCCGGAAAAAACCGCGAAATCATCCATGGCACCCGGATTCGGAACCGGGTTTTTGCCATCGTTGCCGCCGATCCAAAGGGAGGTGAAATCTTTTGGAAGATCCCCGGCCAGACCTTCCGTCAGCAACACGCCGTCCAGCCAGAGGCGGTGGATGTCGCCATCCTTGACGAACGCATAGTGATGCCAGGAACGGTCCGACCAATCCCAGTCCGGGAAGAGGGAAGAAGGATCGGCGACCAGGCGTTCCTTTCCCGAGGTATCCCAGTAGATCCTGCCATCCTCCCACGGAACATGAGCCTGGATGCCCCTCCGGTCGGATGAGTTGCGGGATGCGCCGAAGAAGGAGCTGGAGCGGATGGTGCCCTCGTTCTGCTGCCAGAATGAGATGGAGACGGCTCCGGAGCGGGAGGACGCGTTGAGAAACCGCGCGTCCGCCACCTCCAGTCCCGCTCCCCGGATGACCCTGATGGCACCACGCCCGTTTCTACCGGCCGTCGTGACCAGGCCTCCTTCCGCACGGGCGGGATTCCGGGAGATCTCGTCGAAAGTCAGATCCGCACTGACTGTGTCGAATTTCCAATGCGCGAGGATTCCCGCGCCGCCGGTTGTGGTGGCGGATGCCTGTGTGGTGCCGGTGCCGCCTGCCGGAGCTACGGTGCCGGATGAGGGCGGGATGTATGATAGGGGGCGCGGATGTCCATCAACCCCGGCGAACCTCACGTCGGCGGATCCGGGCATGTTCATCTGTTTTGCCGTGGAATCCCTGGCCAACCAAAAACATAGTCCAAGACAAAAGCAGGCGCCGCCCGGCCACAACATGGATCTATAGGTAATCCGTCCGCCGGCTCCCGCCGTCCATTTCATCATATACAACCGGGCACCACGCGCCGTGGAATTCACCGCGGCCAGAATACTGATGATTGGTGTGCTCAGCCGTAGGTGGTCGATGGCCCTGCGGATGCGTTTTCGCCCGGCATCCGGACTCGGAAACCCATAACGGCGGGATACCTCTTCATAACTCAGCCCCTCGACATGCCGGGCAAGAATCGCCTGCGCGTCCAACGGATCCAGATTGTCGATCAGGCGGCGGACCGCGTCGATCTTTTCAGGGCATCCGGCGGGTGATGTGGCGGGCCGCGCGAGCTCGGCATACTCTTCCTCGCGGCGGGAGCGCCGCTTCGCGGAGCGGCGCAGATTGAGCGCGGCGTTCGTCACGCACTGGGACAGCCAGGAGGCGAGATTCCTCGGAGAGGGCGACTCTCCGGATTCATGGGCAAGGTCGGCGAACGCTTGCTGGACGATGTCCTCCGCGGCGGCATGGTCACCGTCGAGAATTTTCGCCGCCCTCTTCCGCAAGGACGGCAAGTGTCTGGAATAGAGAAGAAGGAAGGCTCCTTCGTCACCGGTTTCTCTGAAACGTTCGAGCAGATACTGGTCGTTGTGCCGGTTTTCCATATGCATGGGAGAGGTGCTTCCGCACCAGTCGATTCAGCCAGCCGGAGCTTCTTCACAACGCCATTACGGTGACGAAAAAGTCTCCTCGCGGAAGAGTGATTGTTGTCCGTTTTCGCAAACCCTGCGGTGTCATACATCATGAAAGAGCCCCACTGAAATCAAAGTCCAGCCGGTCTTTCCATCATTCAACCAGCCCGTCAATTCCCATGAAATTTCCAGTGTCACCCATCATGATTCCCGCCCCCGGCCTGCTGAGAAACGCCGTCTGCATGCTGCTGGCGGCGTGGTCCGTTCCATCGGCTGATGCCGCGGTCACGCTGCTGCGGGAATATCATCTCGGAGAGGCGGGTTCCTTCGACGGGCTGCTGCCGCAGGACGGGTCGGGCGCCGGGGCCCACTACACCGGATCCACAGGCGCGATCACCACCAGCACGATCCTTCCTTCTCCGGCCTCCGGAACCTACTCGCATTTCGATGGGTCGTCCGATGCGTTCGGGGCGAACATGGCGACGATTCCGGTCGATAATTTCGCGATCGGGATGTGGGTGAGGGTGGCGGACGCGGACCGGCAGGCCGGGATCTTCTCGCCCGGACGCCGCGCCGATGGAAACCTGCGGTTCCATGTGGAGAACGGTTACTTCGCGGCCAGCTACAAAGGCGTCGGCTGGATCGGAGACGACCCCACGGACGGAGGGACCGTGGGTCAGGCGATCACGGAGAACGAATGGACCCATCTCGCGGTGGTCCGCAGCAAAGGAGTCTCCACATTTTACATCAACGGGCTCGCCCAAGGAGGGACCAGCACCGCCACTCCCGTGCACGAGACGGGACGCTCGCACCTGGGTGTGTTCAACCAAGGCCTCTCGCGTTACTCCGGAGACATCGACGAAATCAGGATCTTCTCCTTCGATCCCGATACGGACAATCCGGTTTCAGCCCTTCAGGTTCCCGAGCCGTCCGCACTTGTCCTGTGTCTGGGAGCGATCGGCTGCCTCGTGACGCGCCGCCGGAAGTGAAGGCGGCAGGGTTCGAACCATCATCCGCAATGGCCGGGAAACAACGAGAAGCTCTTCAACGAGGCCGCGATGCCTCCGTGCGGAGGGGATTCACATTGGTGGCGACACTGATGATGATGGTCCTGCTCATGACGGTCCTGATCGGGATGATTTCGTTGTCGGGCATCTCGCTTCGTTCCTCCCCATCCTCCCGCCGTGAAGCGGAGGCGAACGCACGCCTGGCGATGATGGATGCCATCGGCCGGCTGCAGGTATTGGCTGGTCCTGACACCCGTATCACCGCTCCGTCCGATCTGATCGACCCGGCATCCGGCCCCACCGTGGGCGTCTGGAGAAGTTGGGAGGGAACCGACCATGGCGCGGACGGGCTGCCCGTGATACCCGGATACGGAAGGAAGCGGCAGAACGGAAATGCCGGGGAACCGGACGGAGCGGGGCGCTTTCTCGGATGGTTGGTATCGGGAGCTGAATCACGGGATGATGTGAACGTCCCTCCCGATGTCGCGGCAGGAGAGGGCAGGGTGGCATTGCTGGCGGGGGGAAGCCTTGGAGCGGCGGTTCATGGCAAGGAGATCCACATGAAACCCGTGTTGATCGAATCGGGAAAGACCCGGGGTGGCTACGCCTGGTGGGTGGGCGGTGAGAATCAGAAGGCGAAGGTGGATCACGAGGATGTCTCGGATCTCGCACCGGCGGATTGGGTGGACCGGATGAAGTCCAGGACCGATGCCTCCCCCGGTTCATTCGGACTGCGGGACGAAGCCTTGCTGGATCGTGTGGAGACGCGCCGGAGTTATGAACTCCTGGTGGCTGAAACCGGGACCGGCGGAGCTGCCGGCACTTATCATGATCTGAGTCCTTGGGCCAGGGGGCTGATGACCAACAGTGCGACCGGCGGCTGGCGGAAGGATCTCTCCCTCATGTCGGAAAACTGGGATTCCCTGCCTTCCCGTGGCCTGCCGTTTTTCGGCCTCAAGCCTGGCGAATCCACGAAGGCGGCGAAGGCGGACGAAAACCATCCGCCGGGCATGCTCCTGTATCCATGGGCGGCACCGTTGGAAGGGCCCTCGACGACATCGAAATGGAACATGAACGGAGCCGTGGTGAGTTGGAACGCCCTTCGCGATTTCATGATGCAGTACCGGCAGATCGCATCCGCCTCAGCGGGCGGGGAGATTCATTTCCCTCCGAGCATTTCGAACCAACTGGGAAATTCCACCCAGGCGCACCGGCGCGATACGGTGCGGAGGTTTCCCACGGTGGCGCGGGTGCAATGGGTCTATTCATACGGAGCCGGCAAACTCCAGGACGGACGCTATCAGGCGGAACTCATCGTCAATCCGGTGGTGACCTTGTGGAATCCCTACAACGTCGGCATCACGATAGACCGGTTCGAGATCGAGGTGGAGGAGGCGGCCCCGGTGAGCTTTTCTTTCAGTGTCGGACGGGAGGTGGCGGACAATGTCCCCCTGAGCAGGCTCGCCTTTTCCTCCGGTAAACAAATCTCGCTCAAGCTCGTGCTCAAGGATCCCGGGGGGGCTCACACTTTCAAGCCTGGGGAAACCCGTGTGTTCAGCCCCACCTCGGCGAAGCCTCAGGATTTCACCGCCAGGGAGCTGGAGCTCACGCCGGGCTACCGGACCTACGGTGGGTATCGTTTCAAGAATCTGCGGGATGGCGCGAAGCCGTTGATCGCCGGCGGAGGCGATCTTTTTTCCGCTTCGATGACTTTCAATGCCGATGTGCGCTACGGCAAGAAACGCATCGGTATCTTCATGGATATCCACGGGTCTCCGGCATTCGGCGGGGACACCCAGAAGCTCGCGACGCATCGCATGGAGATCCGTGAGGACATCGCGCGGAATGAGAAATTCTATCCGCCCATCCCGCGGGAGGAAACGCCGTCGGTCAGCCTGGAGACGGCCGCCGCCTCGAACCAGGTTTTCGGCTCGTCGATGTTCGGTTTCCGGATGGCGTCGGATGTGAGCATCGCCACGAGGGGACTTCTCCAGACCAATCCGCTCGTGTTCAATACGGAGCTCGGGGACAAGGCGCTCGCCGCGCTCGGCGTCGCCGCCGCCGGTGTGGACCATCCGGCGAACTCACCCTACGATTTCCGCTTCCAGGCCCATGCCGGGTGGAGCGATTCGGGGCTGCCGCAGGCGGATCCTTCGACGGGGCGGGGATTCATCGTTTCAGGGCAGGATGCCTCCAACGGCCTCGGTCGGTGCGTGCTGGTGGAACTGCCCGTGCGTCCGGTGCTCTCGCTCGCGGAGCTGACCCATTTTGATTTCCGCAACAACAACGCGGTGCCGCCCTTTTCCCTGAACCTGATTGGAAACAGTGACGCCAACCCTCTGCTGCCGTCCGACGGGGTCCGTTTGAACGCTCTCCAGCATGATGACTCCTACATTGCGAACCATCTGTTGTTCGACGACTGGTTCGTATCCGGCATCACATCCCGTCCGGATGGATGGAAAGGATCCGGAGGGACGCCGAAGGGGAGGCTGTTCGCAGACGCGGTGGAGAAATCCATGGCACTCCCAAACCGCTGCTACATCGCCGGTCCTGGTCTCTCCGGCCTGTCGCGCGATGCCCTGGAGGCCATGGTGGATGGCTCCGGGGCCTATCTGGACATCGCAGGCAAGCTCGAGGTGGATGGCATGTTCAATGTGAATTCGACTTCGGTGAAGGCTTGGAAAGCGCTGCTTTCAGGGATGACCAGAACGCAGGTCCCCACACTTGTGGAAAGCGGCGGCGGATGGGCGGTGAAGCCTTCCAAAGCGGTGGACCATGCCGTTTCCCGCTTCTCGATCGCGGCGGATGGAAGGCCCGGAGAACAGGGAGGCTCCGGCTTGTTTCCCGAGGCGAATGATTTCACGGGGCATCGCGCGCTCAGTGAGGAGCAGATCGACGGCCTCGCCCGGGAGATCGTCGGGCAGGTGAGAAAACGTGGTCCGTATCTTTCGTTGTCCGAGTTCGTGAACCGGAGTCTGGGGGGCGATGAGGAGCTGTCCCTCACCGGCACCGTGCAGGCGGGGCTCGACAAGCTTGCGAAGGCGACAGGTGCCCTGAATCCCTACGAAACTTTGCAAAAGAACTCGCGGAGGATCACTTCCTCCGATCTCCCGTCCTCCACCGCGGCCTACCGCTTTCCAAAAGCGGCGGAAGGTCATGCCGCCTACGGGGTGCCGGGCTGGATCCGGCAGGCGGACATCCTCCGCCCGATCGCTCCGGTATTGAGCGTGAGGGACGACACCTTCGTGATCCGTTGCTACGGCGATTCCCGATCCCCGGAGGGAGATATCCGGTCACGAGCCTGGTGTGAGGTGGTTGTGAGACGATGTGCGCCTTTCGTCGGGGATGGCGCGGCTCCCTCCGAAGCGGACGATCCGGAATCCAAGCGGCGCTTCGGACGGAAATTCGAGATCGTTTCATTCCGTTGGCTCAATCCTGGAGAAGTATGAAAAACTTGAACGAACCATTGAAATTCCTCCACGCGATCGCCGGGCTTTTATCGGTGCTCCTGCTCTGTCCGGACGCATGGGCAGCCACCGAAGTGAGGGTGCTGGACCTCCGGGATGGTGCGGCGTCGAATACGATCTACATCCGCCATGCCGGAACAGTGACCCCTGTGAAACTGGCGAAGATGAATCTTTCGGACTCGCTCAGGATCGCGGAACCGGATGGGAAAATTTCCGTCGCGGATCTTCCCGAACAACTCCGGGACGGACGCCCGCCATCCGAAGCCTGCCAGGTGGCGCTGGATACGGAATGGCGGCGGGTTGTCCTGATTGTTTTTCCCGGCTCCACGGGTGGAGGACTGTTCCGCATTCACGCGATCAATGCGTCTCCGGAGGTGTTTCCGAAAGGCGGAGTCCATTTGGCGAACCTTACGAACTTCCGCGTGATCGGCCGTCTCGGGTCCAGGACAATCCAGATGGAACCCGCTTCGATGGGCCTCGTCCAGCCCCCGAACGAACAGGTCGGTGACTATCCGGTGATGATCGACTGCGTGGCGAAAGGGTCCCAGGAGCGACGCCCCCTTTTACGGGGGACCTGGCGCCGGGAGCCGGATGCGAGGCAGCTTGTCTTCATCGTGCCCGCTCCCGGCCGCACCGTACCCCGGGTGTTCTCTATTCCAGATTTCGATCCTGCCGGAGTTCCCCCCATTTCCAATTCAAAACAGACCACCGATCCATGAACAAAAAGACATCGATACTAATGAAGAATCTCCGCCGGGCGCTGCTTCTGCCATTCTGCCTGCCATTCACCTGTGTTGCCACTGTCCGGGAAACGACACTTTTCCCCTTGGGAGAGGACGGATCGTTCGTCGGCGATCTCGTCCAAGACACCGTGGGAGGGAAGCACTTCACCCTCGGGAACAAACTCGGCATCGAAACCACCCCGGCCTCGCCGGTTTCCAGCCACTTCGCCAGTTTCAACGGCGTGAACGATTATCAGTTTCAATCGGATCTGACCGCGGTTCCCAGCGATAATTTCGCTGCGGAACTTTGGGTCCGGGTGCCGGATGTGAATCAGACCGTCGGCCTTTTCGCCACGGGAAAGAAAGACGACGGAAATCTCCGATTCCACCTTGAGGGCGGTTATTGGGCGGCGAGCTACAAGGGCATCGGCTGGATCGGGGCGGACTTCGGAATCTCGCCTTCCCAGGTCGCGCGCCCCGATGTCTGGACGCATCTCGCGGTGATCCGCAAGCAGGGAGTGTCCACCTTTTACATCAATGGTGTCGCGCAGGTTCCCACCCAGGCGGGGCAGCCGTTTCACGGCAGCAACGCGCACCTTGGAATTTTTTCAGGATCGACCGCCTGCCTGCTGGGAGATCTCGATCACATCCGTATCTTCACTTTCGATCCGCAGACCGACAATCCCGTCGCATCCCTCACATTTCCCTTTGCCGCTGGAAATGAAACCGTCCTTTCGATCCGGATCCGGCAACCGGGGTCGCGGATCATCCTCAGCTGGCCCAAGTCCGTGGCACCCGAGGTGATCCCGCTCCACAGTGATGACCTTGCCGATCCATGGACTACGGTCCCGGGCACCCCTGTTGTGGTGGGCGATCAATATGAACTGGATGCCGGCGAAGGTGCCGGCAAGGGATTCTATCGTTTGCCGCTTCCGTGATGAACGCAAGCTGCCAAGGTCGGGAGGAGCGCCGGCCCGCGCCAAGAGAGGAGGCCATTTGTCCAAACGACGCGTGTCCCGTGGGACCGCCTTGAGCAAGGATGGAAGAAAACTTTCCGCTGGAAATTTCGAACTCTTGCGGACGATCCACCCACCTTGGATCGCCGGCGAATGCCCGCTGGAGTGAAAGATCGTACTGAGTTGTTGCAGACCTTGAACATGCCACACCTGCCGATCACTCACATATATCAAGATTTGCATATGCAACTATCTAATATTTAATGTCTTATTGGCTTGGTGGCTCAATGCCAAAATGTATTAAATCAATTGATATGTTTGATCCACCTGTTTGGGAGCAGGATGTCGTCAGTTCGAATCCGGCCGCCCCGACCACTTCATTTCAGTGATTTAGGTCGGAACCCGTGCACCATTTCTCCCGTCATTTCCACGGTCGAGGCCCTGAAATTTCAGGCAACTGTCTCTTGAAACTTCATTTTTAGTTCTCCATGGTCCGCGCGTGATTCCAAACGTCCTCGCCGAACGATACGCCTCGCCCGCACTCCAAGCCATCTGGTCCGCCGAAGGGCGCATCGTGCTGGAGCGTGAATTCTGGATCGCCGTGATGAAAGCGCAGCGCGATCTCGGCCTCGACGTCCCGCAGGATGCCATCGACGCCTACGAGAAGGTGAAAGACAGCGTGGACACCGCCTCCATCATGGCCCGGGAAAAAATCACCCGCCACGACGTGAAGGCCCGCATCGAGGAATTCAACGACCTCGCCGGCCACGAGCAGGTCCACAAGGGCATGACCTCGCGCGATCTCACGGAGAACGTCGAGCAACTCCAGGTTTACCGTTCGCTGCTCATCGTCCGCGACAAGACCGTCGCCACGCTGCGCCGTTTCCGCGAGCGTTCGGAGCAGTGGAGCGAGCTCATCCTCACCGCCCGCACCCACAACGTCGCCGCCCAGCCGACCACGCTCGGCAAGCGCATCGCAATGTTTGGCGAGGAGCTTCTCAGCGCCCTGCAGGCCCTCGACGCCGTCATCGCCACCTACGCGGTGCGCGGTCTGAAAGGCGCGGTCGGCACGCAGATGGACCAGCTTTCCCTTTTCGAAGGTGATGCGGAAAAAGTCGCGGATCTCGAAAAACGCGTGGTCGCGCACCTCGGCATGCCCGCCGTCTGGACGAACGTCGGCCAGGTTTATCCCCGCTCGCTCGACTTCCGCGTGGTCGCCGCGCTGACCGACCTTTGTTCCGGTCCTTCCTCCTTCTGCAAAACCCTGCGCCTGATGGCCGGTCACGAAACCGCCAGCGAAGGCTTCGCCCCCGGCCAGACCGGCTCCAGCGCCATGCCGCACAAGATGAACTCACGCTCCTGCGAGCGGGTGAACGGCTTCCACGTCATCCTCAAGGGCTACCTCGCCATGGCCTCCGGTCTCGCGGGCGACCAGTGGAACGAGGGCGATGTCTCGTGCTCGGTCGTCCGCCGCATCATGCTGCCGGATTCGTTCTACGCCATCGACGGCATGTTCGAAACCTTTCTCACCGTGCTCGACCAGATGGACGCCTACGAGGCGGTCATCAATGCCGAGACCGCGCACTACCTGCCATTCCTCATGACCACCACCATCATGATGGAAGCCGTGAAATCCGGCGTCGGCCGCGAGACCGCGCACAAGGCCATCAAGGAGCACGCCGTCGCCACCGTCGCGGATCTCCGCACTGGGAAAATCGAACGCAACAACCTTATCGAACGCCTCGCGGGGGACAGCCGCCTCGGCCTCTCACGCGAGGCGCTGGATGCCATCCTGGCAAAAGGCGACCGCGAATCCGGTGCCGCCAAGACACAGATCGAGACATTCGCCGCAGCGGTCAGGGAGTTGGAAAAAGCCAGTCCGCAGGCCGCGGCTTACGGACCGGGTTCCATCCTGTGATATTGCCGGGCGGTTGATGGCGGCTCCTTCGGACTGCGGGCCACACGTGGTCCGCGGGCGCTTCACGCACAGGTCCCGAACAACCGGTCTCCGGCATCACCGAGGCCGGGGAGAATGTAGCCGCGGTCGTTCAGGCAGCGGTCGAGGCAGGCGGTGTGGATGTGGATTTCCGGAAAGGCGGATTCCAGCGCGGCGACTCCCTGGGGGGAGGCGACGAGGCAGGCGAACCGCAGGTGGCGGGCTCCGGCGGCGTGCAGGGTGCGGACGGCGTGGATGGCGGATCCGCCCGTCGCGAGCATGGGATCGAGCACGATGATCTCATGCTCACCGATTGTCGGAGGGTGTTTCAGATAGTAGGGCTCCGCCTCCAGCGTGACTTCGTTCCGGGCGACACCGATGTGGGCGACGGAGGCCTGCGGGATGAGGTCGAGAAATCCATCGAGAAATCCCAGGCCCGCGCGCAGGATGGGAACGAGGATGATGCCGCGTGAGACCCGCACGCCGGAGGTGATTTCCAGCGGGGTCGCACATTCGACCACCTCGGTTTCCAGATTCGCGGTGACGGAAGGAACCATCAGCGAGGAGATCCGGCGGACGCGCTGGCGGAATTCCGGTGACGGACATCCGGGGTCGCGGAGTTTCGTGAGTTCCTCGGCGATGAGCGGATGTTCGACGACGTGCAGCATGTCACTCTTTCTGGGCGAGAAGTTTGCGGAGATCCGGCAGGGGAAGGTTCAGCGTGTTGGAGGCTTCCTTGAAATCGCCGTCCGAACGCTCGAGGACGCGTCCGGCGATTTCCGCGTTCAGCCAGTCGAGCAGGTTCACTCCGGTCGGCGCGGCATTGATGAGCTGGTCCAGCGCGGCATTGAAACCGGCGGGGGACTTGCGCGGGGCGGATGCCAGCGGGATGTCCGCAGGCAGGAGGATCTGTGAGGACGCGAGCGCGCAGGCGCGGGCGATGGTGTTTTCCAGCTCGCGCACGTTCCCCGGCCAGTTGTGGGATTGCAGGGTGGCGATGGCCTCCGCCGAGATGCGGATGCGCGCCATGCCGTTTTTCCGGGTGATGCGCTGCAGGAAAAACTCGGCCAGCAGCGGAATGTCCTCCAGCCGCTCGCGCAGCGCGGGGATCTTGATCTCCACCACGTTCAGGCGGTAGTAGAGATCCTCGCGGAATCGCCCCGCGGCCACTTCCTCGCTGAGATTCTTGTGGGTGGCAGCGACGATGCGGACATCCGTGGTGAGGGTTTCGTTCGCACCCACGCGGGAGAACGAGCCGTCCTGCAGGACGCGCAGGAGCTTTACCTGGATGGAAAGCGGCATGTCGCCGATCTCATCGAGGAAAAGCGTGCCGCCATCCGCTTGCTCGAAGCGTCCGGCACGGCGGGCGATCGCTCCGGTGAAGGAACCTTTCTCGTGACCGAAGAGCTCGCTCTCCAGAAGGTTTTCCGGAATGGCGCCGCAGTTGATGGTGATCATTTCCTTCTGCTTGCGCGGGCTGTACTCGTGCACCGCCTTCGCGACAAGCTCCTTGCCGGTGCCGCTTTCCCCGGCGATGAGGATGGGCGCGTCCGAGCGGGCGACGCGGCCCACGAGTTTGAAAACCTCCTGCAACGCTCGGGAAATCCCGATCATCTTCACCCGGCTGTCATGCTTCGGCATTTCCGGATCCGGCTGGCCCGCGCTGCGGCGGTCGTCCTGCGTCTGGAGCGCGGATTCCACCACGGGGCGCAGTTCGAATGCCAGCGACTCCTTGCGCAGCACATCGTGCGCGCCGCGCTGGGTGGCCTCGATGATCTGCCCGGTCGTCGGGAAACCGGCGGTCAGGACCACCAGCGTCTGCGGGCTCTGCTGGAGGATGCGGCCGAGCAGCTCCATCCCGTCGAAGGGTTCGAGCTCCATCGCGGCGACCACCACGCTGACCGGGGTTTTCTCAATGACCTTGATGGCGTTCGCGGCATTGTCACACCGCAGCACCCGCAGGTTTTTGGCGGAAAGATGCTTGGTGGCCCAATCCAGGAAATCCAGATCGGGATCGACTAACAACAGGGTATCTTCAGTGGGATTTTCCGGCATCGGGCGAACGGCGGAAAGTCAATCAGGGCGGGAGCCCATCACACGACAAAAAAAATCGCGCCGGGAAACATTACGGATGTCGGTTTTTCCGGGAAAATGCCGCATGCCGCGCTTCAGGTGGCCGACGGGACCCGTATCTCGCTGCGCCTGGCTTCGTAGGCACCGGTGGCGATCCCGGCCACCACGCCCGATCCGAAGCCGAAGACGTGTCCCAGGATGTCGGTGTTTCCGTCGTTGTTGCCTCCCAGCCAGCCGAGAATGACGAGCCCAGCGAACAGCGGTGCGAAGATCCTCATCCACGGCATTTTGACCCGTTCATGAAAAACCTCCGCCACTCCCGCCCCGCACAGGATCCCCAACGCCGCGAACACCGCCGTCGAAGCCCCGAGGGAGACAAACGACCCGGGATACGCCAGCCGCGAGACCAGCGCATTTCCCAGGGTGCCGCACCCGAGGATCAGCAACCAGCCGACCATGGGGCCGACCGACCTTGCGACCAGCCCTGCGAAAACCACCCCGCCGGCGAGATTGCCCATCAGGTGGGCCAGGTCCGCATGTAGGAAAAGCCCGGTGAAAGGACGCCACCATTCACCCCTGCCGATGAATCCCACGCTGGATGAAGCCGCGCGGTCCGCCAGCTTGTAATCCACATCCTGCCAGTAAAACACCGCGAGCAATACCAGCACCCAGAGCCCGGTGAGGCCCCAGCCCGCCGGATGCCGCGTCCATTCCTTTCCACTCCACGCCGGGATGACGAAGGGGGCCGCTTCCCGTCCGTAAGCGTCGAGTTCCTCTGAAATCTTCGGAGCGGGGTGGGGTTCCGCCTGAAGCTCCCATTCCCCGGGCACCTCGGATTCCGTCACCCGGCAGGCCTCGCCCATCGCCAGCACCACCAGTCCGTGCTCGTAGGCCTGGTCCAGCGATGGATAGCGGCCCACATGGACCCAGTCCTCCTCAGGCGGTGTTTCGGTGTTGGGATTTGAATTCATCCGTTCGTTCATCGCGAAGATCCACCCTCAAACGCATCCGTCAATCCCCGGTGTGAGGCGACGTATTCCGGAGCGCGGGAGGATTTTTTCATGCGGACGCCGCCGCCAGATGATCCAACGCCGCCGGAGCGCGCTCCACCACCAGCGAAAAATGGCCGAGCGACCCGTCCACCACCAGTTCCGCGCCAGCGATTTTTCCCGTGAACTCGCGCAGCATTTCCGGCGGAATGTTCCGGTCATCCCCGCCATGCCAGTAGCGGATCGGGTGGCGCACGGTTGCGGGATTGAATGTCAGAGACTGGAAATAAACCGCCGCATCCGCCATCGCTCCGTGGCCGCCATGGATGCGGACGCCTTCTTTGAAACTCCGCGCCATGACGGTCCACACTTCGGGCGAGCCGAGTACCAGTTGCTTGTCCGCCGTGCCAACGGTGCGCAGCGCCCAGGACATCGGCGGTGCGGCCGGTTTCCAACCGCATCCCATGGCCGCCGCCGTGCGGAAAACCGGAGTGAACAGACCGGCAGGAAGCTTGCGGAGTGGAATCAACGCCCGGTAGGCCGGGTGCAGGCCGCGCACGCCGCTGGCCAGACCATCCACGGGCACCATCCCGCCCAGCACCGCCGATGCCGTCAGGCGTTCCGGGATTTTCGCCGCACAGACCGCCACATATGGTCCGCCGCCGGACACACCCAGTTGGGCGAATTTCCCGATCCCCAGACCATCCGCGAACCGCTCCATCAACCCGGGCCATGAATCCAGCAGCCGCCCTCCTTCAAAAGATGATCTGCCCATGCCCGGCCGGTCCATGGCAATCAATCTCAGGCCGCGCTCGAGGGCCAGATGATGTGCCAGACGTGCCTGCAACCGGGAACTCGGCCAGCCGTGATAATACATCACCGGTTTTCCCTGCGGATCACCATATTCATTCCATGCCAGGTGCCTGCCCGGAGAAATTTCCCAAAACCGGGGTTCACCCGCAGACGGCAGGTTTTTCGCGAAATCAATCATGGCGGAGGCTCGGAACGTATCGGGAGAAAACGAAAGGTCCAATCAATCCACGCATCGATGGATCCCAAACGTTTCCTGTCGCCCGCATGAGGAGGGATGGGCATCATCCGGTCTTGCTAGCGTCATCTCCCACCATTATCCCTCCGGCATGCGGGACGACATCGAACGGGTGCTGATCGACGAGGCGGTGATCCAAAAACGCCTCGACGCGATGGCGCTGGATATCGAGCGCGATTTTCCCGGCGGCACCCTGGTCGTCATCATCCTTCTCAAGGGCGCGCTCGTTTTCGCGGCCGATCTGCTGCGCCGGGTTCCCCGCCAGTTGGAGATCGAATGCCTCAACGTCGCCAGCTACCACGGTGGATTGGAAAGCTCGGGAAAGGTCGATTTCCTCGACCGCCATTTTCCCGAGGTGAAAGGCCGCCATGTCCTGTTGCTGGACGACATCCTCGATACCGGACGCACGCTCCACGCGGTCGAACGGAGACTGTTGGAAGAAGGGGCTGTCGCGGTGCACACCGCCGTTTTGCTGGCGAAAGACAAGGAACGCGCGGAGGAAGTGAACGCCGATTATGTGGGATTTGAAATAGGCGACGAGTTTGTCGTCGGCTACGGGCTGGATTACAAAGGCAGGTATCGGAACCTGCCCTACGTAGGCGTGCTCAAACCCTCGGCGGTTTGATGCGCACTGTTCCAGTGCAGGCGATGGCGTATCGCCTTTCCTTGCGGAGGGGCGATACATGATCGCCCATCTTGTGAGAGGTGCCGTGACGATGAGCGGTGTGGAGCTGTCGATTTTCTCAGAAACAAGGGAGCCTATCCGACCAGATCCCCGATTGATCCGAAGTCCGGCGAGAACAGCCGCTTGTAGGTGCGTGCTGCATAGCCGTCGGTCATGCCCGCGAGGAAATCGCACACGAGGCGGGCCCGCGCCGCTTCGTCCGGCGCGGCCTGGATTTCCGCTGCCGTGTCCGCCGGCAGGAGTTGGAAATCCTGCCCGTCGATGGTTCCTTCGGAAATGTATCGCTGCCCCAGCACTTCCCACAACTGCCGCAGCATGCGGCTGCCCTTGTGTTCGAGCTGTTTCAACTGGGGTGAGAGGAACACCACCTCGAAGGCCAGTTTCTTGAAGAGCCGGGACTCCGCTTTCACCGACTCATCGATGACGAGCCGGTAACGGTAGCGGTTCGTGGTGCCGCTGAGGAAATTCACATCCGTCACCAGTTGGGTGGACTGGATGTATTTCCCGATGCGTTTGCCGACGAAGGGATCCACCCGCCGCCTGCGGATGGCTTTCATCAGGTCGCCCAGCGGCGTGCCGTCCCCGGTGTCGGCTCCCTGTTTTTCCGCCCAGGCTTCGATTTTCTCGATGTTGAGGAATCCCGCGCGCACGCTGTCGGAGAGGTCGTTGAGCGAGTAGGCCGTGTCGTCCGCCCAGTCCATCACCTGGCACTCGATGGACTTGAACGTGTCCCGGGTCTTCCCGGGCGTGAGTTCCAGCGGGAAATCATTTCCGCCCATCGCCCAGTCGAGGTGGGCGTGTTGTTCGTCGTAGATGAAGTGGTGCTCGGGCTGGTTTCCCAATTCCGTCCACAGCGACTTGTATTTCAGCACGCCGTCGAGGAACGCGCGTGTGGGGTCCATGCCGCTGCGGCGGGCGGAGAAGATCCGCTCGGTCAGTAGCCGCAGCGTCTGGGCGTTTCCCTCGAAGCCTCCGTAGTCCCGCATCAGGTGGTTCAGCGTGCGCTCGCCCGCGTGGCCGAAGGGAGGGTGCCCGAGATCGTGCGAAAGGCAGATGGCTTCGATGAGATCGGCATCGATGAAGAAGTCATCACCCAGCGGTCCGTCCGGGCGGCTTTTCAACCAGTAGGAAATCGATTTCCCGATCTGCGCGACCTCCAGCGAATGAGTCAGCCGGGTGCGGTAGAAATCATATTCGCCGCTCCAGAAGACCTGCGTCTTGTTCTGCAGGCGTCGGAACGTGGGGGTGTGCAGCACCCGGTCGCGGTCGATCTGGAATGGCGTGCGGTAGTCTCCGTCGCAGGCACCCGAGCGCCGCTCCGTGTCAAAAGCCCCGTAAAAGCGGTTCAACATTTGCCGGAGACTACCGGCTTCGTGAAATCCGGCAATCCCAACCTTGCGTCAATCTGCCGGTCAGGCTTCCCACCAATGGCGTTTCGCGAGCCGCTCCGACCGGATGTCGGTTTTCAACCGGTTTCCGCAGGCATGAGAAATTCCGCCACCGCTTTGCAGCCAATCCAACGCTTGGAGAGGAGTGCGATCCATCGCCGGGCCTTGCGGATCATGGGGAGTGATTGGTGCGGGCGCGTCCTTCATCTGTCGATTTGGAACAATCCTCCCTCGGCCCGTCAAGATTGCTGCCCGGAAAAATGCCGGAAGATTTGTAATAAAAAGAAAAATGTGCGAGTAAGGCTCGATTGATCTCCTACGACCATGCACTCCCTCAAACGCGCGTTTTTCTGGCTTTCCGGAGCCGGCACCGAGACTTTGGAACAATGTCCTCCATGGGAGCAGCGCAAATACGTCGCCTTCGGCGCGACGGTTTTGGTGCCCTGCGCCTTCGCTTTCATCGCGTGCGCCTACGCGCTCTCGACACTCACCGACAACGCCCGCGTCATTTACCCGGTGGCCGCGGTGTGGGCCTTCATCATCCTCACCATCGACCGCGCGCTGCTTGCCAGCTACCGGCCCTACATGTCTCTTGTGCGCAAGCTGTCGCAGTTCTCGCTGCGTCTCGTGGTGGCGGTCCTGATGGGCATCACCATCGCGCACCCGCTGGTGCTGCTGTTGTTCCGCGACACCGTTTCCTCGGTGATCGAAAAAGACCGCGCGGCGGAGATCGAGGTCGTGCGCGGTGGTTTCGAGAAGCAGAAGGAGAAAATCCGTGGCCAGGTCACGACGCTTGAAACCGCTCTGGCCGAGCAGCGCGCGAAGTGGAACGAGTCGTTCCAGGCGAAGTTCATCATCCAGGAAACGGAGGAGGCGAAATCGGCGATCCCGGGCCTGACCTCGGAACAACAGACCGAGCTGAAAGCGGCGATTGATGAAGGGACCGCGCCATTCCGCGAACGCCTCACCGCCATCGAGAAACAATCCGACGAACTCACCCCGCAATACGCCAAGCTCCAGTCCGAACTGGGATTCTGGCAGGCGGAGTTCGAACGCGAGCTCAACGGCCAACGCTCGGGCATGAAAGGGGAGGGGCCGCGCGCCCGCTCCGTCCGCTCCGACCAGCTCGAACCGCGGCGCGAGGAGTCGAAGCGCCTCGGCGGATTGCTCGAGCATCTTACCGCGGAAAAATCCACCCTTCAAACCCAGTCACGCCAGGCGGAGGCCGCCGCGATCAAGCAGTTTGAAACCAAGCTCGCGGAGATCGCCGCCGCGAACAGGGTCGAGGCGGAGCGCGTCGCCGGACTGAAGCAGAAAGTGGAGAACGACCAGGCCGGGCAGTTCGTCACCCAGCAGAACTCCCTGCGCGAGACGATCAAGCAACAGATCGACACCCGCCTCGCCGAGCTCAACCGCACGCAGGGCGAACTGGCCGCCGTGGCCACCGAGGAAGCCAACCGCCTCGCCGCGATGCGTGCCGAACCGCGTCGGGACATCCTCACCCAGACCCTCGCGCTGCACGCCCTTTTCAAGGCGGGCAACGAGGGCGGACAATTCGCCTTTTACACCTACATCGTTCTCACGCTGCTCTTCATGTTGGTGGATACCATCCCGCTGATCGTGAAATTTTTCACCAAGCCGGGTCCATATGACACCTTGGTGGACCGCGACGAGATCACGTTCGACTCCGAGCACCGCGCCTTCCGCCAGAGCCGCGTGCGCTACATGGAGCAGCTTTCCACCGGGAACCTCATCGCCGTGACACGCAACCAACGCCTGGAACACGCGCTGGTGGACGGCGTGGAGCACACCCGCGCCGCGAGGGAGTTCCTGGATTCACTCATCGAAATGGAAAAGGCCTTCGCCGAGAAAATGAAGCTCGAGGAGCAGACCATCGGCGTGGCGGAGAGCGACAAGCGCGCCGCGCTGGAAGCGATCAAGAAGCGTTTCTATGACGACCTGAACCATCGCATGGAAATCTTCTTCTCTTCAAGGCACGTGCCGGAGGGAGTGTGAAATTGGAGCGCGGAATTCATTCTGCGCGAAAACTCGATGCGGGGATCTAATACCAGTTTCCGGAAATAAAGTGACGATTGGAGCCGGCGAAGCTTTCGGAATGCGCGCAGCTCGCCGCCGCTTTCCGTAGTCAGCTTGCTGACATGGCGGAACCAAAGCGGATCATTGATTGCTCCGCAGGCTGTCGCACAAGGGGAGGCGCGACCTATGAATTCGAGCCTCCGTTCCGGCCAGCGAGCTGGCAGACGAAAGCGGCGGCGAGCCGCACGCAGTCCACGGAGCCGCGACTCGGGATCAAGTCACCTTATTTATGAAAAATGGTATAACTTAAATCTGGCGATCCGGTAAAGGAGCCCCAATCTCTGCGAATCAACAAAATCCGCTCACTCCTCGTCCCCACCGCCAGTGCCGCCGATTTGCGGAAGGCCGCGTTACTTTCGTTCGGCGGCGTTTTGATCGCGGGAGGCTTCGGCATCCTCCACGATCAGGTCACCTACACGATTTCCCCGGAATACTTCACGCGGATGAAGTTCGATCAATTCCGCTGGGCGGATGTCGGGCTGCCGGAGCGCGTGTTTGTCGCGGAGATTGGTTTTCTCGCGACATGGTGGGTCGGCTTGATCGCTGCCTGGTTTCTCGCGCGGATCGCGATGCGGAAATTTGAATCGCCGGAAAAACGGGTGATGCAGGCAATGGCGGTCATGGTCGGAATCACGCTCGCCTTTGGTGCGCTCGGCTATTTCCTCGGGCCTGCGATGTTTGAAAACCGCAAGGACTGGCTCTACGCGCTTCGGGAGATGAAGGTGACGGATCTGAATGCGTTCTATCAGGTATCCGGAATCCACCTCGGGAGCTACGCGGGAGCGTTGATCGGATGGATCACGATGATGGTGTGCTTTTTGAAGGCGCGGGACGGACGGCCGCGGATTTGAGAATGGCGGCTATGGAGTGCGGCGGGAAGCTACATGCGTCAGCGCCAAGCCGGATGCTTCATCGTCGTGATGAAACATTGCCGTGGATATTTAGCCCCCGGGGCTCCGGTTTATCCATCGCTCTGTCGCCACACTCCATCAGCAGCCTTCCCGCACTCCATGGCGGGGAAGGTGGCGATTTTGTTCAGCACCGATGGTGCCTCGGCGTTACCTAAGGGGTGATTAATCAGCCCAGCGCTTCCATCAGGTGTCCGAAGACATCCGAGTTCTTCACCATCCCGGCGAACCGGTCCGACTGGGGACCCAGGGCGGAGACGAGGGTGGGATCGGAGGTGTGGCTGGTGCCGGTCCAGCCGATGGCGGTGCGGTTGCCGGCGAACTGGCCCAGCAGCCCTTCCGGCTTGCTGAGTTGTTCGTTCCATTCCACGACGGGATGCTTCTGGAAAATCTCGATGAGCGCGGTGGCTTCGTCGGGCTTGAGCGTGAAGTCGAGGTTCTCCTTGATGAGCTTGGTGAGCTGTCCGGCATCGCCGTCCTTGATTTTTTCCCATTCGCCGAAGAGGCGCTCGTAGGACGACTTCATGTTCGCGATGCGGGCGAAGCGCTTGGTCGTGTCGGTGTAGGCGTTTCCGGTGCCGTTGAGGCCGGGATTGGCATTGCCGTGGTCGCTGGTGACGACCAGCAGGACGTCATCGCGTTTGGCGATGAGCACGAGCACCGCGGCGAGCGCGTCGTCGAAGGCGAGTTGCTCGTTGAGGAGCGCCCCGATGTCGTTCAGGTGCGCGGCGTGGTCGATGCGGGCGCCCTCGATCTGGAGAAGGAAAGGCTTGTCGCTGGCGAGGAAACGCGTGAGCGCGGCTTGCGACATTTCGGTGAGCGTGGGCACCGCCTTGGCCATCTCGGCGTTCTGGTCGCGGTCGATGGTGAAGGGAAGGTGGCCGCGGGTGAAGGTGCCGAGCAGCTTTTCCTCACGGGCGGCGAGCAGTCCGTCGCGGTTGCTGACGACACCGTAGCCCGCTTTGGCGAAGTCCCCGGAGAGGTCGCGCTTGTCCCCGCGGTCCTTGCCGTTGAAGTGGCCGGAGCCACCGCCGAGAATGACGTCCACGCGGTCGAGGTATTGCGGGGCGATGTCGTCCTCGTCACCGCGCTTCGCGGTGGTGGCGGCGAACCCTGCAGGGGTGGCGTGGGTGATGGTGGCGGTGCTCACCAGCCCGATGCGCACGTCCTTTTTCTTCAGGATGGCGGCGATGGGCGTGATTTCCTTGCCGTCGGGAGAAACGTTGATCGCGCCATTGTTCACGCGCTGGCCACCGCCCCACGCACTGGAGGCCGCGGCGGAGTCCGTCACCATGGAGTTCGCCGATGCGGTATCCATCAGGCCGCGGGCGGCGTTGCGGTCATTCATCAGCGACCACCACTGGGTCCCCTTGTTACGGGTGAGTTTGGAATAGGACTCGGCGAGGGTGAGCACGCCGGGGCTCATGCCGTCCGAAACCATGAAAATGACGCCGCGCACCTTGCCGGCCGGTTTTCCCGTGGACTCGGCGGTGGCGATGGAATTGGAGAAAAGCGCGGCGGCGGAAGTGAGTGACGCGGCCTTGAGCCAATCCCGGCGACCGATTTCAGATGACGTGGAGTGTGTGTTCATGTGGCGATTCTTAGCACCACCGGCGACGGCGGCAAGAGCCATGGAACGCGCCGAATGCGACGTTTCTGTCACTTCACTCCGGTTTGGCCCGCCGCAGCGCGGGGATCATGCCGACCCACGTGCTGCCCACACCCAGCAGGATGATGATGCCGAAACAGAGATCCGCGGTGCCCTCCAGCATGTCCCGTCCGGGGTGTGCTGCCACGTCCACGGCCATCACGGCCCCGAAAACGAGGATCGCCACGGAGATGAGTCCGAAGACCATCCGACCGATGCGCGAGGGATTGGTGAACACCATGGAGACCGGCAGGGTGGCGATCATCATGGCGCCTCCGACGACGCCGGCAGGCTGAATCCCCAGGGAAAATCCGGCGACCAGCGCGATGAGGCCGCCGAAGAAAAGCCCGCCCATGGCGGCTCCTTCCGCCTTCTCTCCGGGATCGAGTGAAAATCGGGCGACAGGGTCCCGCAGCAGGAAGAAATTCGCCAGTCCGCCCGCAAGCCAGCTGCCGAAGACAAACAGGAAATACAACAGCACCACCGGAACGACGAGCATGGGATGCACGGTGGCGGCCAGGTTGCGGAGGACCCTGAATCCGACAATCATCCCGATGACGATGAGAAGCTGGTTGTTCTTGCTGAAGCGCTGGAGGAAAAACGTCCACTTCAGGAAGAGCCGGAAGAACGCCGAACGGGCGCGGTAGGATTGCTTCAGCCCGTCGCGGGCGTATTCCATCTGGGGGTCGATGCGGAGGCATTCCTTGAAATGGTTTTCCGCACCCTTGATGTCGCCGCGCTGGAGGGCGGCCCAGCCGGAGTTCGCGAAGGAGAACGCGTTCTCGGGATCCCGTTCGAGGCGGCGCCTCGACTCGTCCTCCGATTCGTCCAGACGGTTCTGGAGCCGCAGCGCGAGGGAGAGGAGATTGGAGGCGGATTCGTCGTCGGCGTCCAGGCCCAGGGAGATGCGCGCACATGCCTCCGCCTCCTTCCACCGGCGGAGGCCGATGAGGGCGAGGCACTTCGAATTCCATGCGTGGCCGAATTCCGGATCGAGAGAGATGGCGGACTCGGCGAGCGGCAGGGCTTCCTTCTGCCGTTCCAGTTCGGAGAGAATGCGGGACTGCAACGAGAGAGGGTAGGGATGCGACGGCAGCAGTCCGGTGGCGGTGCGCGCGTCCTCAAGCGCGAGCTGGCGCTGGCCCGGAATCTCGCAACGGTTCAGTGCCAGCTCGATGAATGCGGACGGATCCTCCGGCTGGTGGGCCAGATGGGAGAGCAGCATCGCGACGGCTTCCTCATGGCGGCCGCGTTCGCGCAGGAGACGGGCACGGGCGAAGTCGGAGCTCATTTTTTCAGTCCCATGTAGGTGAGGATATCGTCGTAGAATCCGCTCTGGTTGGCGTAGAGCGCGTGGTTTTTCGCGCTCTCGAACCATTTTTTGGTCGATGGCTTCACGTTTTTCGCCGCGTTCGCCAGCATCTTGCCGGTGACGGGGACCATGTTGCCCTTGCGCATCGCTTCGGTGAGCGCGGCTTCGGTGGCTTGGTCGAAGACGGCTTTCAGGTCCGCTCCGGAAAATCCCTCGGTGCGTTTCGCCACGTCGGCGGGATCGAAATCCGCCAGAGGTTTGCCCTTGGCGTGGATCTTCGCGATTTCCTCACGCGCGGCCCGGTCCGGCGGCGGGACAAAGATGATGCGGTCGAAGCGGCCGGGACGCAGGAACGCGCTGTCGAGCTGCCACGGCGCGTTGGTCGCGCCGAGGATGAGCAGGTCGTCATTCTGCGCCTGCGCTCCGTCGAGCTCGGAGAGGAACTGGTTCACCAGCGTCCGCCCCGCGGACTGGCGCATGTCGCGGCGGTCCGCGGCGAGCGCGTCGGTTTCGTCGAAAAACAGAACCGATGGGCGTGACTTGCGCGCGAGCTCGAAAATCTTGTGCAGCTTCTGCTCGGACTCGCCCATGTACATGTCGAGGATCTGGTGCAGGCCCACCGCGAGGAAGGTGGCGTCGATCTCGCCCGCCGTCGCCTGCGCCATCAGTGTCTTGCCGCAGCCGGGAGGGCCGTAAAGCAGCACTCCGCCGCCCGCTTTTTTCCCGTAGGCGGCGAAAAGATCGGGGTTTTTCAGGGGATGGATGATCTTCATCCGGATGTCGTCCTTGACCTGCTCCATGCCGCCGACATCGGAAAACTTAAGGTCCGACTTCACCTTGAAATCGATCCCGAGATCCAGTGCGGCGGCGGCATCCAGACCCTCGAATGCCGCGTCGTCGTCGTCTTCCGCATCACGGATGTCGCCGTTGGATGTCATCACGCCACGCCTGGTTCCTCCCGCGCGGAGGATTTCCTCCAGCAGGGAATCGTCGGCCTGCGAGCGGTCAAGCTCCACCGCCCGGTCGTAATATTGGCGGGCTTTCGAAGGTTCTCCCTCCTCCTGGGAGAGACGTGCCCGCAGCAGCCAGGCCGCCGCGAATCCCGGATGCCGGATACAGAGATCTTCGAGACGCACGATCGCCTGCGAGCTTTCACCGGAAAAATCCAGCAGCCTTGCGATTCCAAGCAGCGCATCGCGGTTTCCCGCATCAAGAGCGAGCACCCGGTCCAGCAATTCCCTTGCCTCTCCGATGGCGAACCGGTCTTCCTCCAGCTTCGCCACCATCAGCAGCAAAGGAATATTTTCGGGCGAAGCGGCAAGCGCGACACGCAGTGCGTCCAGATCCATGCCAGAATAAAATGCAGGTCAGGTGATCCCGGCAAGCGCGGATGTGTGCGGAAAAAAGAGCTGTGCCGCGTTCGTAAGGGAAGCCCGCATGCAGGACTGTTAGGGAGCGGCATGCGAACGGATCTGCCGCGCCTTCTGTTCCAACAGATACAGCGCGCTGCAGATCTCATCCTTGATCGCGAGAAGAACATTCATGGTGGTGATTTTCTGAAATCAATCACATCGCGCGGGCGAGCTCCCTGCTTTCATGCTCGCCGAAGTCGCCGCGGATCACGGTTGGCTTCAACAAGGAATCGATGAAATCATTCTTCTCGCGGGGATCCCACACGGCCGTCCGGGAATCCGGATAGAAGGTTCTGAGGCTGTCCATCGCCTCGGGATCCATCACCGAGATCGCCGTATCCACCCTGCCGAAACCGGGCAGATTATCCAAAGGGTGGTTCAAAAAACGGACTCCCGCCGGGGAGTCGTCACGCACCGCCGAGTGAGGGCGGATCAGGTAGACGTAATGCGATTCGCAGAACTCCTCGCAGAGTTGTTCCACTTCGGCGTCCATGCCGACATGAGGGGGCTGGATGATGACTAAATTCGGTTTCATGGGGCAGGGTATGGACCTCCCTTGCATTCCGGAAGCCAATCCGCCGATGTCTTATTTTGAGAAGGTTAAGTATGTGCCAAGCCCGATGCGTTTCTGCATTATGCGCGGCGGGATTGAAATTTGCACGATTACCGTTTTTCCGGGAGGAATGAAAATCCCGCAGATCGGGAGAAACCAACCTGCGGGACAAATCTCTCAAAACCAGCGGAGAATCACTCCGCCACTGCGGGTAAAACAACGGTTTTCTTGCCGCGACCGGGGTTCAGGGTGACGGGTGCGCCGTCTTTCCAGACAATGGGGTCCATGCACATCTGGCGTCTGGTGCGGTCGTCGTTCCAAGAGTGATAGACGTTGAACCACGTTTTCCCGTCGGGGCCGAGGATGACGGAGTTGTGCCCAGGACCGATAAGTTCTCCAGGGATGGTGTGGATCACGCTGGCCTTCTCCTTGCTTTGACTGTCGAGGTAAGTGCCGGTGATGGTATCCGAAACCGCGCAGCCGACACCGTAGCCTGGTGTTTGCCAATTTCCACCTGAGTAAAACATCCGGTATTTCCCGTCGTGGAAAATGACAGCCGGACCTTCCACCGTGTGCCAGGCGTCCCACTTCCGGTCGTAGAGGTCGCGATCCCGCTCATAGATCTGCCAGTCGGCGAACGCACGCATCACGGTCTTCTGCTCGCCCACCGGCGTGATCATGTCGTCGGCCAGTTGGACGGCGGCGAGCGCGGTGCCTGGCCGCTGGTCGAAGAAATCCTTGGCGAAAAAGAAATACCATTTCCCGCTGCCGGGGTCCTTGAATGCGTGACCGTCGATGGAGAATTCCAAGTCCGGAAACATCAGTTTCCCTGTGTCCTTGAACGGCCCGGTCGGACTGTCTGATACCGCGACCCGCATTTTGCGGTCTCCCGCGTAGTGGAGGTAAAATTTCCCGTCCCGCTCGACGATCTCCGGAGCCCAATACTCCTTCATGCCTTCGATGGCGTTCATCGCCCCGCCAACCTCCTCCCAGTCGGTGAAGTTCCGGGAGCGCAGGATAGGGAACTGTTTCCCGTCAGACGCCTTGCCGGTGCCAACGGCGTAGTAGGTCTCGCCCACCTTGAAAACGTGGGGGTCGGCGAGGTAACCTTCCCAGAGTGGGTTGGTGTAAGTGATTTCCCCGGCGCTGCAGGCGAGGGTGAGAATCAGGGAGATGGCGGCGGCAACGGGCTTGATTTTCATATGGGGTCGGATCATTCGCCAGGTGCCCCGGCAGATCGAGGCTAATTCCACCGTTCCAATTCAGTCATGATTCGGGTACCCCGTCGTTCCGCCGACCACCCGGAGGAAAGGATAAGCAGCGGTTGTGGGAAGTGTGGATCGATGGGACTGCTCCACCGACGACTTATTTTGAGAGGGTTAAGCATGTGCCGCGCCAGGTGCATTTCTGCATTATACGCGGCGGGATTGAATTTAGCATGATTGCGGGAATGCGCTGGCCAATTGTGATCTGTTAGTCTGGGGTGGCGGCGAAATGATTCCAATGTTTGCCAAAACCCCCATGAGACTTGCCCTCCCCCTGTTCATCTTCGCTTCGGCCATCGCCGCGGATGCAGCCACCGTCAGCACCACCACCACCCATCATGGCTCCGTTTCAAGTACGGGAGTGTTGGGGGATCAAAGCACCGCACGCATGGCTTCCTACTACAATACGCGTGGGTTCAACCCCGCGTATCTGGTCATGGACTTCAATCTGACCGCGGCATCCTTCGGCTATGATGCCCTCGACGACATTTCCCAAGCCACCATCACCCTCACCCACGACGGCGGAGCGAGTGTCGCCGGACGGTTTGACGTGTATTACGTGGAAAACTCCTCCCCGTCCATCACCACGGGATCGACCGAGCTGGTTTTCGCCGAATACACGGTATATGGCTTCAACCCCGCATCACCTCCCGCATCCTTGGCCGGACTGACCAAGGTGGCGGCCTCTTTTTATGTTCTCGGCACGATGGATATCAACATCAACCTGTCTGCCGTGGAATCCGCCATGAAGGCCAAAATCAATGCCGGTGAGACGATCCGTTTCATTTTCGCGGAATCGCCCCAGACGGACAATACCGCGACTTCTTGGTACGGTCTTGGCAACGACCCCGCATTGGCACCCCGACTGGCCGTCACCGCGGTTCCCGAACCCGCATCAACGGCCCTTCTTTCAAGCTTGTTCCTGGTGTTCTCCTTTTCGAGACGGCGTGTGACGTCCGTGTGAAGCTCCTCGAGGAGCTGAGGGTCGGGAAAAGACGGATCCCCGCAGGAAGCCGCCAAGTAAGCTGCTGCGGGTGTCCGGCTGAAATACTCCAACGCGGCCTCGAGGCTGCGGAGAAGCGCGGTGATCACCTCATGGCACAAAAATTTCGGCAGACCTTCGCAGGTCTGCCGAATGGTGGGTTGCGAGTGGTGGATCAGGGAGATTCAATCTCCATGAAAGGTCAGCGGCGACGGCGGAAAAGAAGGGCCGCACCCACAAGACCGAGAAGCGCTCCTGATGGCTCCGGCACGGCTGTCGGCGCAGCAATGGGATTGGCCAGGTTATCAATGACGACGAGGTTTCCGTTGAAAGTTCCGACCGTTTGCGGGTTGAAAGCGGCATCCCCGGTGAAATTGTAAACGCCCGCTTTGAGGGTCAGGATGTCACCAATCACGGCAGGCGTCGGCAACTGGAGGAAGATGAACCCGTCTCCTGGAGTGATGATTCCGAAGGTGTTGTCGATGTTGTCGCCGAGTGTCGCGGTTTGGCTGCCGGCGATGCCATTGAGTTGGTATGAAAAGCCGGGTGACAGCGGGCGATCAGTGCGTGTTCCGTCTGTCGTCACCCAGTTGTCGAACATCACCGCGACTATCTGGTTGACGGCGTTTGCGGTGATGGTGACGTTGATATCCGAGGTGATTTCGAAAGTGCAGGGCGCGTTCGGAGTCGAAACGTTGCCAGTAACGATGATTGCGGCTGAGAGAGGAGATGCCAGAGCGGCAAACAGGAACACGGTTGTCAGAGATTTCATTGCAGTCGGATCGTAGGAGTCTCGCGATTCGGAGGTCTAGCAAATTCCGCGTATAATTTGTTAGAAGTTAGAGGATTGTGTTAGATGGCTCTCCGGGGACAACTCCGTCGCGGGATTGCACGGGAGTTCCGTCTCTATCACGGTGGCATGTCCAAGCTCATCTTGCCGCAATCGTATCCGACCTTGGTGACGCTCCCACCGCGAAGATCGTCTATCTTCCGGAGGGAATCCTCCTGGAGCGATCTCCCTGCACCACCTGAAAGAACCGCGTTCTGGACCGACATCTCCAGTGACGATTTTTCCTGTTTTGCCGGCGCATAAAAAAGTTCCCAAGTGAGAACACTTGGGAACTTTTTCCGGCCCGTTGGTAACGGGCAGTTGAAATGGTGGAGGCGAGGGGAGTCGAACCCCTGTCCGAAACGCCATCTACACTGACATCTACACGTTTAGCATACGGTCTGTAATTTCGGATGCGCTGGGCCCGCATGCGGCGTTGCCCATCCTAGAAACCTGTTTGATCTCGGATGGAAGCCCGGTCACCCGACTTCCATCCCAGCCTGCTAAGTTGTCGCCATCCCCCTCAGCAGGTGTCGGGGTTCTGACGTGGTCGTCAATTAAGCGGCCAGTGCGAGCTCGTTAGAGTCTGCATTTGTTTGTTTGAACGGCTTTTTTAAGAGGCCAACCGATCAACCTCTACGTGCAACCAGCGCGTCAAACATCCCGTCGAAACCAGAACGCCCCCGTCACTTGTGACAGGGGGAAGATGCACCAGTCCACGGACATTTCAATGGGAATTATCGAGCGGCCCCTTGATCGATGGCGCGAGGGTGGTGATGAGGCCGGTATTGAGGCGGTAGATCCAGCTGTGGATCTTGATTTCCTGGCCGCGTTCCCACGCGTCTTCGAGAATGGTGGTGCGGGCGACGTGGGCGGCCTGGGAGAGGACGTTCAGTTCGCAAAGGCGGTCCACGGCGGCGTCTGAATCGAGGGCGGCGAGTTCCTCCTGATGCTTGCGGGCGAGCGAGCGGACGCCGGCCAGCCAGTTGTCGATCATGCCGTGGCGGAAATTTTCCAGCGCGGCACGCACGCCGCCGCAGCCGTAGTGGCCGCAGACGATGATGTGCTGTACCTTCAGCACATCCACGGCGTACTGGAGCACGGCGAGCACGTTGAAGTCGGTCTCGGCCACGATGTTCGCGACGTTGCGGTGGACGAAGACCTCACCCGGTGCGAGGCCGGTGATCTGGTTCGCCGGGACGCGGCTGTCCGAGCAACCGATCCAGAGGTACTCGGGATTCTGCTGGGTGGAGAGCTTCTTGAAAAAGTCGGGATCCTGCGCGCTGATCGAGTCCGCCCAGGCACGGTTGTTGTCCAATAGGTGTTTGAGAACGTCCATAAGGGTGCTGGGCGGAGTAAACCCGCGATGGACGCCCGCGTCCATCGTCGATTTGTTTCAGGCAGCATGTCGAAGGCGCTCGACAAAACGAGCCGGCCCTGACCATGGAAGCCGGGCCGACATGAGTGCGTTTTCTGGAAACTGGAATTACCCCGCCGAGCTCCCCGTGGTGGAGCATCGCGAGGAGATCCTCGCGGCCGTCCGGGCCCATCCGGTGGTGGTCGTCGTCAGTGAGACGGGATCCGGGAAAACCACCCAGCTTCCGAAGATGGTCGCCGAGGCGCTGGGCGTGGACGGCGGTCGCATCGGCTGCACCCAGCCACGGCGGATCGCGGCGGCCAGTGTCTCGAAGCGGGTGGCGGAGGAGCTGAAGGTTCCGCTGGGCGATTACGTCGGCTACCAGGTGCGCTTCGAGGACAAGACCTCGCGGGAAACGCGCATCAAATTCATGACGGACGGCATCCTGCTGGCGGAAACGCAGGGCGACCGGGACCTGAAACAATACGAGGCGCTCATCCTCGACGAGGCGCACGAGCGTTCGCTGAACATCGATTTCCTGCTGGGCTATGTGAAGCGGGTGCTGGAGCGTCGCAAGGACCTCAAGCTGATCATTTCCTCCGCCACCCTCGATGCTGGATCGTTCGCGGAGTTCTTCTCCCACAACGGAGTGCCCGCGCCGGTCATCGAGGCACCGGGGCGGATGTTCCCCGTCGCGGAATTTTTCCTGCCTCCCTCGGATGACGAGGATCTGTCGCAGCACGTCGCCCGCGCGGTGGACTACCTCGGGGACGTGGAGCCGAACGGAGACGTGCTGATTTTCCTGCCGGGCGAGCGCGAGATCCGCGAATGCGCGGATGTGCTGGACGGGCGGCAGTATCGCGGCACGGAAGTCCTGCCGCTTTTCGCCCGCCTCGGACTTGGCGACCAGCAGCGTGTTTTCAATCCCGGAAACAAGCGGCGGCTCATCCTCGCGACGAACGTGGCGGAAACGTCCCTCACCATTCCACGCATCGCCTGTGTGGTGGATTCCGGGGTGGCCCGTGTCAGCCGCTGGAGTCCGGCCAAGGGAGTGCAGCGCCTGCAGGTGGAGCCGGTCAGCCAGGCCAGCGCCCGCCAGCGCAAGGGGCGGTGCGGACGGGTGCGGGATGGTGTCTGCGTGCGCCTTTACGATGAGGAGGAGCTCACCGAGAGACCTGAATTCACCGATCCCGAGATCCGCCGCAGTTCCCTCGCCGGGGTGATCCTCAGGATGAAATCG
Organism: Luteolibacter yonseiensis; assembly: GCF_016595465.1. Lineage (NCBI taxonomy): Bacteria > Pseudomonadati > Verrucomicrobiota > Verrucomicrobiia > Verrucomicrobiales > Verrucomicrobiaceae > Luteolibacter > Luteolibacter yonseiensis. The sequence goes on from NZ_JAENIK010000002.1 coordinate 52,654, forward strand.
CTCGGGCTGCCGGAGATCGACGAGTTTCCATTCCTCGACCCCCCATCGCCGAAAGCGGTCTCCGAGGGCTACCGCACGTTGCGCGAGGTCAACGCGCTGGATAAGGACAAGAATCTGACCGACTACGGCCGCCAGATGTCCCGCCTGCCGGTGGACCCGCGCCTGGGCCGCATGTTGATCGAGGCGCGCAAGGAACATTGCCTGGCGGAAGTCCTGCCCATCGTCGCCGCGCTGGAGTCGAACGATCCCCGCGAGCGTCCTGCGGAAAAAGCGCGCGAGGCGGACGCGGCCCATGCGAGGTGGAAGGATGGCGACAGCGACTTCATCGCGCTGCTGCGGCTGTGGAACGATCTCTCCAAATTCCGCGACAACCGCGGCCGCTGGCAGCGCAACGCGCTGCGGAAATTCTGCGGGCCCGCCTTTCTCAACGCCCGCCGGGTGATGGAGTGGGCGAACGTGCGCGACGAACTCGCGGACCTGCTGGAGCGCGAGTGGAAGCTCAAGCTCGGCGGCATCGGCAAGGACCTGTCCGGCACCGGTGCCTACACGACGATCCACAAGGCCCTGCTCGCCGGTGTGCCGCGGCAGTTCGGGCTGTGGGACCGTGAGTCGAAATCCTACCGCAGCGCGAATGGCGGTTTTTTCGCGATTTTCCCCGGCTCCGGCCTGTTTTCCCTGCCGAAGCGTTTCGAGTGGGTGATGGGAATGGAACTGGTCGAGACGTCGCGGCTGTGGGCGCGGCGCGTGGCGAGGATCGATCCGGCATGGGTCGAGCAGGTCGCCCCGCATTTGTGCAAGAGCAAGTATGGCGAGGCGCATTGGGATGAGAACCAGGGCGCTGTCTATGGCAAGGAGACCGTCATCTGCGGTGGACTGCCTGTCGTCGCGGGGCGTCGCATCCATTACGGCCGGGTGGATGCCAAGGCGGCGAGATATATCTTCCTGCGCGAGGGCGTCATCGGGAACGGCCTGAAGAAAAGCTGCCGTTTCCTCGATCACGCCAACGACATGCGGTTGGAGATCGAAGCCATCGAACAAAAGCTGCGCCGTCCCTCCGGGCTGTGGAGCGACGAGGCGCTGCTGCGTTTCTATCAGGAGCGCATCCCGGAAAACATCAACACCGCCGCCGCGTTTTACAAATGGTTGGAGGAAAACGAGGATCGCCTGATTCCCGGCGTCGCCGATGTGGTGGACGAGGACCTGTCCTATCTCGGACTGGATGGTTTTCCCGATACCTTGATCCATGCGGGCCGGGAATATCCGCTCTACTATCATGCCGCACAGGGCGAGCGTGACGACGGTGTGACCATCGGCGTGCATGTGGACAAGTTGCCGAAGTTTCCCGACTGGCTGCCGGCGTGGGGGGTGGATGGGAACCTGCGGGAGCGTGCGGAAATCCTGCTGCGTTCTCTGCCGAAGGACTACCGCCGCATCTGCCAGCCCATCGGCCCGGCGGCGGACGGTTTCTCGGAGTTGTGGAGCTTCGCACCGAAAGACAGGTCGATCCATCAGGCGTTGTCGGAATACATGAAGGACCGCAACGGTGCCTATGTCCCGGCCGGTGAATACGACGCCGGCAAGCTTCCGCCGGAACTGGTGACGAAGATATGGGTTTGCGATGACGAGGGGGCGGAGCTCGCGATGGGGGACAATGTGGCGGTGCTGAAACTCCAGCTCGCCGAACGCATGCGCGTGCGGTTCGAAGCTGCGGCGAATGCGGACATCGAGCGGACGGGGATCGGTTCATGGGATGGCGAAAGCCTGCCGGAACTGGTGATGACTCCCGGCGGAGCGGCATATCCCGCACTGGTGGATGAGGGGAAATCGGTGGGCGTCCGCGCGTTCACCAGCGCCGCGCTCGCCGCGGAATCCCACCGCAAGGGCGGTGTGCGTCTGCTTTGGCTGGCACATCAGGATCAGGTGAATTACCTGAAGAAAAAATTTCCGCTGGGCCTGATGGCGAAAGTGGAGATGCCGCGGCTCGGTCCCGGCGGCACCTCGCTGGACACGCTCATCCTGCTGGCGGCGGAGGGCGCGGCGGGCGGTGTTTTTCCGAGATCCCCGGATGAGTTCCGCACTCTTGCCGAATCCGCCAGGGGACGCTGGTATGATGCCGCTTCGGTCATCGGGAAATCCATTGATGAGATTTTTGACATTCTGCCGGAGATCCAGAGGTGGGTGGCGGCGAACAAGAAGGACCGCAATCTCGGGGAGATCGCGGATGACATCGAGGAGCAGCTGGCCTGGTTGTTCCGCAAGGACTTCGCATGGCGGGCCGGTTTTTCCGAGCTGAGGGAATATCCGCGCAGGCTGAAGGCGATCCGTTCGCGGCTGGGCCGGCTTTCCTCGCTGCCGATCGTCAAGGATCTGGAAAAGATGGATCGCTTCCGCAAGCTGTGGGAGAGATGGTATGGGGATCATATGGCGGCCCCGGAAGATCCCGCGCTGTGGAATCCGGGCTGGGTGCTCGAGGAATACCGGATCTCGTTGTTCGCTCCGGACGTGCCGCTCCTGGGGAAGGTGTCCGAGAAGAAGATCGAGGAAATGCTGGGTAGATAACTCGTATCCCGCGCGGCCCTCCGCCGTTAGATGGCGTCGGTGGCGTCGGTGGCGTCGGTGGCGTCGGTGGCGTCGGTGGCGTCGGTGGCGTCGGTGGCGTCGGTGGCGTCGGTGGCGTCGGTGGCGTGTCGTGCCGGAATTCCGTTGGTGCCGAATTTGTCATGTCGATTCGCTCGCATTTGGATTTTTGAACCACGGATGGACGCGGATACACACGGAGGAAGAGGGGGGTGGGTTTGTGGATGGGGGTTTGGGTACTATCGATCAGTATTAGATGTTGAAGTAATGGATGTATATGTATTGGTGTCTGTGATGTTTTGTATTAATGTATTTTTGGTGTGGAGTTTGTTTTGTAATATCTTTATCCGTGTTCATCCGTGGTTCAGGAAAGAGGGTGTGGTCTGTGGGGCGGGCGCGTGGTTGGGGTGTTCGGAAAAAGGGGTGGCGTGCTGTATTTTTCGATGTTTTTCGAATTAACCGGCTTGGGAGAGGGTTCAGGGGTGGTTGTGGCAAGGGTGTCACTTATATGAAAAAAGAGTGTCGCGGAACTGTCACATGACAATTCGTCTGCCTGATGAAGGATGATATTTGTGGGTTGCCTGAAATTTTTTCAGGTGGTGAGCGCAAGGGATAATCTCGTTCCAATTGTGTCACGACCCGTCGGTTGCGGGTATGGGAGCGAGCATCCATCTAGTGCGCGCCCCGCCCGGGACGCGCGGCGTTCCGAAGCGGGGCGAACATACCATATATATACCTTAACATGACCCATAATAGATCTCTCAATATGTTGGAACGGTCGATGCGGACGGATCGTCTCCTGGCCCTGCTCGCGTTCGGCTCGCTCACGGCCGCATCGCAGGCCACCACCATCACGGTGAACAACCGCTGGCCCGGCGGCGAGCCGCCTGCCGCGGCCATCGACGGATTCGCCGCGAAATACCTGAACTACGAGGGCGGGAACACCGGCATCCTCGTCACTCCCGCGAAGGGAGCCACCGTGGCGACCAGCATCAAGCTGTGGACCGCGGATGACGATTCCGGCCGGGATCCCGCTTTCTATCAGATTTTCGGCACCAACAAGGCGCTCACGGGTTCCACCTTCCAATCCGATGACTTCACGCTTGTCTCGCAGGGCATGGTGTCCCTTCCGACCCTCCGCAGCACTTCCGGAAAGACCGCGCTGGACGAGAGCCGCTCGTGGACGAAATCGTTCGCGAACACGCAGGCCTATACCAGCTATCTCGTGGTTTTCCCGGCCGTACGCGGCGCCTCCACCACGCTGATGCAGGTGGGGGAGATCCAGCTCGGCTCGGCTGCCGGAGGCATTTTCGCTCCCGGAGACAACGTGCGCGGCGTGGAAGCGGAGCGCACGATCGTCCACTTCGCGGGACCGAAGACGGTTGTACCCGCAGGTGAGGAGACGAGCAGCTTCGGCATCATGTTTATCCCGGACACCCAGTTCTACGCACGCTACTCGGCTCCGGCCGGTGGCAACCAGTTCGCCGTACGCTTCGGCTCGAATCCGTTCGAAGTGCAGACGGAGTGGATCGCGAAGTTCGCGAACCAGCTCCAGATCCCCATGGCCGTGCACCTAGGCGACGTGGTGGACCGCGCCGGCACGGCGGGAGAGTGGGACCACGCGTCCCTCGCCATGAAGACGCTGGATGATGCGGACTATCCGTATTCCATCCTCGCCGGCAACCACGACGTGATGAACGGCGGCCAGTGGAGCAACGAGCGGAACCTGGCGAGCGAGCCATTCCGGGCGAGCTTCCCGCTGGCCCGCGCGCAGCAGCAGTCCACCTTCCGCGGCATGAGTGCGGATGGCTTCAACCAGTATCACATCTTCGAGTTCCAGGGGCAGCAGTTCCTCCAGCTCGCGCTCTCGTGGAACGCGGACCTCGCCTCCGTGGCATGGGCGCAGCAGGTCATCGACACGCACCCGACGCTTCCGGTCATCCTTTCCACCCACGACTATCTCGCCGTGGACAGCGACGGCGTGACGGCGCGTCCGAGCGGATTCGGCGACTACCTGTGGGAAAACCTGGTGAAGAAGAACGACCAGATCTTCATGGGCATCGGCGGTCACAACCACGGCTCCGCGCACCGTCTCAAGAAGAACGACTTCGGCAACGACGTGCTGGAGGTGGTGGTGGACTACCAGATGGCCTACCAAGGCGGCAACGGCTACCTCCGCCTCTGTGAGTTCGACCTGAAGAGCAATGTCATCCGCTCCCTGAGCTTCTCGCCATGGGTGCCGGTGAAGCCGGAGGAGAGCCTGAACGAATTCGACGTCGCCGTGATGGATGACGCGAGCAATGAGTACGAGGTCCCGATGAATTTCGCCCAGCGCTTCGCGAGGTTCGCGCCAGACTTCATCACCGGGACGATCAACCGCAACGAGCCGCTCATCGAGACCGTGCGCGACATGACCCTGGATGGCTACGACCAGCCGGCCGCCACGGCCCCGGTGCGCCCCTTCGATTCGGAGGACTACCCGCACAACGGAGACAAGACGCTCGCCCACTGGCGCTTCAACCACGGTGCCGTGGGAAGCGCGGTGGCGTTCGGACAGACGATTCCGGACCAATCGAAGAACGGCCTGAATCCGATGTCCCGTGTCGCGCTTGCGAACGGTGCGGAGGCCGGTGACCTGGTGTGGACCAACGATTCCCACGCGCTTTCCGCCGCGGGCGGCAGCGTGAGGTTCGTCGGACGGACCACGATCGGCTCCGGCCGCAGCCACTTCGCCACCCGGACGACCGCGCCGCTGAACGGCGAGTTCCTCCGCACGGGCTACACGGTGGAGGCGATCTTCAAGGTGGACCCGGAGTGGTCCGCCACCACGAACGCGTGGATGTTCATCATGGGCCGCGACGGCAAGCGTGGGGAACTTCCGGGCTGGAGCGGCGGCGGCACGGAGTCCCCGCCGCTGCAGTTCGCCATCTCGAACCTGCGCGAGGTGCAGTGGGAGCCGACCATGTATCGTGCGAACAACACTCCGTACGCCACCGCCGCCTGGTCCGGCGAGATCATGAACGACACCTGGACCCACGTGGCCATCGTCAACGACCCGGAAAGCAAGAACACCACCATGTATGTGGCCGGTGCTCCGGTGCTGCGGAATGTGAACGCCGCGGACGGCATCGCCGGATTCCCGAACAACCCATGGGTCATCGGTGCGGGCATGTGGAACAACGGACGCGGGGGCGGTTTCTTCGGAAACATCAGCGAGATCCGCGTTTCCAAGGGTGCGCTTGCCTCGAACCAGTGGCTCACCGCCCGCAAGAACCGCGTGAAGGGCACGGGCGTCCGCCAGGCCCTCCTCGGCACGGCGTCGGACGACATGATCTCCGGAAATCCCGGCGTCGACAACCTCACCGGCGGCGGTGGCGCGGACACCTTCGTCTTCACCTCGTCCCGTGATGGCATGGACACCATCACGGATTTCAACCCGGCCGAGGACATGGTGAACGTCGCCGGTCTTCTGGACGAGCTGAACTACACCGGCCGCGACCCGTTCACGGACGGCAAGCTGCGCCTCACGGACAGCGCGTCCGGAGCGGTCCTGCAATTCGAGACGCCGGGTCGTCCCGGTTCCTACCGGAACCTGGTGCTGTTCTCGGGTGTTCCCGCCACCCAGCTCCACGGCAAGAGCGTGCTGATCTTCTGACCGATCCAGACCGCCCACACACTTCAAACAACCGAATCTTATCCCATGAAATTATCCAAAATATCTTCCATCTGTTTTGTCACGGCCGCCACGGGTTTATCCATGATGGCGAACGCCGCCTCGGTCATCCCGTCATTCCAGAACGGCCTCGCCGGATGGACCGCCGGTGGTGACGTGACCACCGGCCTGCACTCGGGCCGGCACGTGGCGGTTCTCACCACCGCGCACTCGACGCTCGAGTCCGGTGCGGATGCGATCAATCAATCCGGCTTCGATCCGCTGGTGGCGGGTGGGGACCTCGAGGACTTCGCCGGCATCGCTCCGGGTGGTCTGGACCGCGACGTGCTGGAGCAGGCCACGGAAGGTTCCGTGGTCAAGCTGGGCATGACCGTCGCCGCGGGTGACGTGTTGAAATTCGACTGGAACCTCCGGACACACGACTCCATGGGCGCGGACTACGCGTTCTTCATGGTGAACGGCGTGGTGGTGAACACGTTCTCGTCCGCTCTCTCGGTCAACGTCGCTAACGGAGTCTTCGGCAATGAGGCCGGATTCTCCACCGTGAGCTACGAGTTCACGTCCGCCGGGCCGGTGGAGATCGTCTTCGGCGTGGTGGACATGACCGACTATGTCGGGACCTCCACGCTGATGGTCGGAAACGTCGTGGTTCCGGAACCCTCGGCGGCACTGCTCGGGGTGCTGGGAATCATTCCGTTGTTCCGCCGCCGCAGGGCGTGACCCGGAAACCGCGGGATCCATCGTGTGACCGCATCATCAATGGCGGCGGCAGTTCGTTCTGCCGCCGCTTTCACTTGAAGTCGGGATGGGCGTTATCCCGCCCGGCCTGTTACGATTTCGCCTTGTTGTTTGAATCGACGCGCCACCTTCATCCGCGACGGATGGTGGATGCGTTTTTTCTTTCTCATTCTGGCCACCGTCTGCGCTCCGGCGTCTGCCGAACCTGCATTGAACCAGATCCAGGTGATCGGAAGCCACAACTCCTACCACATCGCCTCGCCTCCGGAGTTGTTCGCGAAGATCGTCGAATCGAATCCTGGGGCGAAATCATGGAACTACACCCACCCGCCGCTGGCCAATCAGTTGGACGGCGGGGTCCGGCAGTTCGAACTCGATATTTTCGCCGATTCAAAAGGCGGGCTCTTCGCTTCTCCCCAAGCGCTGGAACTGGCGGGGAAAAACGAGGCGAAGGCCATTCCCCACCAACCCGATCTGCTTTCAAAGCCGGGTTTCAAGGTGTTCCACATTCCCGATATCGACTGCTGGAGCAACGCTCCGACCCTCGTCCTCGCGCTTAGGCAGATGTTCGAATGGTCCGGGCGGAATCCAAAACATCTGCCGGTCATGATCCTCGTGGAGTGCAAGGATCAGAAAGAGAAGACCTCTCCGACCGTTCCCGAGACACTGAACCGCTCCCTGCTCATGGATCTTGAAAAAGAGATCCTCTCCGTGATACCGGCGGACCGGATTCTCAAGCCGGATGATGTGAGGGGCGGCAAACCCACGTTGCGCGAGAGTGTCATCAAGCAGGGATGGCCGGGTATCGAATCACTCCGTGGGAAATTCATCTTCGCGCTCGATAACACCGACCGGACCAGGGATCTGTATCTCGAAGGAAATCCATCGCTCGAAGGGCGGCTGCTTTTCGTCAGCGCACCGTCATCCGGCGATCCCGCGGCCGCGTGGTTCAAATGCAATGATCCGATCCGGGAGCAGGAGAAGATCCGTGATCTGGTGAAGGCCGGTTTCCTCGTGCGGACCCGCGCCGATACCAACAAGCCGGACCCGGAAATGAGGACGAAGGCTTTCGACAGCGGCGCCCAGTGGATCAGCACCGACCATTTCGACACCGGAGCGGAATACCACGCGGGCTTTGGAAAGAAGCGTCTGGTGAGGATCAATCCGATGTCCGGTTCAGGTGATCCAGTCGAGCCCTGATGGATACTCTCGTCCAACCCGGTGAGGCAGCTGACATCTTGGACTGCGAGCAGCTTGCTGCCGCTTTGGTGACGCAGCTCGCTGCGAAGTATTCCGCCATATCGATCGAATATCGGGAACACCAGATTGACAGGGAAAATACCGGATAGTTACCTTCCTGACCCGTGAATCACATCTATCTCAAGGAAAACAAGTGATGCCGGAGTCGTATCCAACGGATGAGGACTGCAAGAAAGGAAGTCGTGATTGGCCTCATGCCCCGCCACATCGGTTGGAATCCGCTGGTGTTTATTTTGTGACGGCACGCGCGGCCAACCAACAGGACCTACTTGCTGATGACGAGATGAAGGACTGGTTTTTGGACAAGTTGCTTTCGCTCTCGGGTGAAGCGGGTTGGAAGCTGGAGGCTTGGGCGGTTTTGGCGAATCACTATCATTTCATAGGGCATAGCCCGTCGACAGCAGATGGGGCGGGGAAGTCTCTTGGATTATTGATCCGGAAACTCCATGCGTTGGCCACGATGGAACTGAATCGTAGGGAGGGAACACATGGTCGGACCCGCTTGTGGCAGAACTATCGGGAAACCCTTCTGACTCATCAGCGGAGTTATCTGGCACGGCTCCATTATGTCCATCAGAATGCCGTGCATCACAAGCTGGTGACTGTGGGATCTGATTGGAAATGGTGCAGTGCCGCGGATTTCAAGAAGGCGGTCAGTCCGGCATGGTTGAAAACCATAGCGAGTTTCAGATATGACGAGATCGCGGCAAAGGATGGGGAGTGATAGGAGACGCTGGCCCTCGGATTGCCGGTGGCTGGCCGGGCGAAGCCAAAGGAAGCTGCCCATCGATTGCCAACGCATTTTGTGAAATGGTGTGGCCGTCATGGACTGTGAGGAAGGGGGGCTGGTGGTTGGGAACCGCAGTCACGATCCTTTTGTACGGCGGCAATGCTATTTCGTGAAATGCTGTAACAAAGGGGGAGGGGACCCGGTTTCGAATTTCGACACGCCACCCCGGCCAGCAAGCTGGCAATCGAAAGCGGCAGCTAGCTGCGCGCAGTCCAAGGTTTCAGAACGGCACCGGCACGGTGGTCCCCACGACGGGTCCGGGCTTGCGGACGTTCATGAGTTTTTCCCTTCTCTCGCGGACGAGACGGACGACCAGCGAGGTCCAGCCGGTCTGGTGCGACGCTCCGAGGCCTTCGCCGGTTTCGGCGTGGAAATATTCGTGGAAAAGCAGGAGGTCTTTCCAGTGGTCCACATCGCTGTAGCGGTGGGCGTCTCCATAGCAGGGCCGGTAGCCGTCCTTGTCCGGAAGGAAGAGCGAGATGAGGCGGTCGCAGAGATCGATGGCGATCTCCCGCAGCGTCGCCATTTTTCCCGAACCGGTGGGATACTCGATGGTGAAGGAGTCGCCGTAGAAATAGTCGTAGCGTTCGAGAGCCTCGATGATGAGGAAGTTCGTCGGGAACCAGATGGGTCCGCGCCAGTTGGAATTTCCGCCGAACATGTCGGTGGTCGCCTCACCCGGAGTGTAGGGGACCTCGTGGCGCTTCCCATCGTGGTCGAAGATGAACGGTTTCTCACCATGAGCCTTGCTGAGCGAGCGGATGCCGTAGTCCGAGAGGAATTCGTTCGGGTCGAGCATGTAGGCCAGGCTCTTGCGCAGGCGTTTTTCCGACGGGATGGCGAGCAGGCAGCGGCCGGGGTTCTTGTCACCGGAAACGCGGCGGGCGGTGATGTATTTCAGGATGTCCGGACGGTTCGCGAGGAACCAGTCCATGCGTTTGCGGAAGGCGGGCAGCGCGTCGATGGTCTTCTGCTTGAGCACGGTGACCGCGCACATCGGCAGCAGGCCCACGAGCGAGCGGATGCGCAGCGGGATCGGCTCCTGATGGTCGATGATGAGCTGGTCGTAATAAAACCCGTCCTCGTCGTCCCACAAGCCTGTGCCGCCGAGGGCGTTGATGGCGTCGCAGATGTTGACGAAGTGCTCGAAAAATTTGGAAGCGATGTCTTCGTAGGCGGGTTTTTCCAGAGCGAGTTCCAGCGCCATCGAGAGCATGGTGAGGCAGTAGGATGCCATCCACGCGGTGCCGTCCGCCTGATGGAGGCGCCCCCCGCCGGGCAGGGCGTGGGAGCGGTCGAAGACCCCGATGTTGTCGAGCCCCAGGAATCCGCCGCCGAAGACGTGGCGTCCTTCCACGTCCTTGCGGTTCACCCACCAGGTGAAATTGAGCAGGAGCTTCTGGAAAGCGCGCTCGAGGAAAAGCATGTCGCGTTTGCCTTTCGGATCGGAAATCTTGTAAACCCGCCACACGGCCCAGGCATGCACCGGCGGATTGACGTCGGAGAAATTCCACTCGTAGGCGGGGAGCTGGCCGTTCGGGTGCATGTACCACTCACGCAGGAGCAGCAGGAGCTGGTCCTTGGTGAAATCCGCATCGACCCCGGAGAACGGGATCATGTGGAAGGCGGTGTCCCACGCGGCGAACCAGGGATACTCCCACTTGTCCGGCATCGACAGGACGTCCCGCGCGAAGAAATGCTGCCAGTCGTTGTTGCGGCCGTTCAACCGGGCGGGGGAGGGCGGCGCGCCGTTGTCTCCTTTCAGCCAGTCCTCGACGACGTAGTAGAAGAACTGTTTGGTCCACAGCAGGCCGGCATAGCCCTGGCGGCAGATGAGCCGCTCTTCATGGGAGATGCCCTTGGGGATGATGTCTTCGTAAAAGGCGTCGGTTTCCGAGATGCGTTGCTCGAAGAGTTCGTCGAAGCCTTGGAATCCCTTCACTCCGTTGTCCTCGGTGGCCAGGTGGAGCCGGCAGCGGACCGTGATCGATTTTCCCGGCTGGACGACGAATTTGAAATGCGCTGCGGATTTCGTGCCGGAGGGGGTGGGGGAGATGGCGGATTTTTCGCCTTGGATGAGATAACGATGGAACGCGTCCTTGACGTAGGGGGCCGGATTTTCCGTGCCGAAGACGGTTTGGAAATTGGTTTCGTTCTCCGTGAACAACCACGGTGCGACTTTTTTCGAATTCGGCGAATCCACGAAGAACCGGTAGTCGCCCAGCGTCTCATGGGAGGCGAAGACGCCCGTTCCGTCGGCCTTGATGGCCGGTTTTTTCGCGGGGGATTCGCGGTTCTCCCCCCAGCTCCAGATGTTGCGGAACCAGAGCGTGGGAAGGACGTGGATCGTCGCCGCCTTCGGCCCGCGATTCGTCACGGTGATGCGCCACAACAGGTCTTCCGGGCTGCGCTTGGCGACCTCCTGTATGACGTCGAAGTATTTTCCGTCGTCGAAGAGACCCATGTCGGCGAGTTCCAGTTCCGGACCGGTGCGGCCGAGCGCCTGGTTTTTCTCGCGGATGGCGGTGTAGGGGAACGCCGCGTGCGGGTATTTATAAAGGGCCTTGGTGTAGGAATGGGTGGGGGTGGAATCGAGGTAATAATAGCATTCCTTCACGTCCTCCCCGTGGTTGCCCTCGTTTCCACCGAGACCGAAAAGACGCTCCTTGAGGATGGTGTCGTTGCCGTTCCAGAGCACGGGCGCGAAGCACATGCGGCACTGGCGGTCCGTCCAGCCCTGCAATCCGTCCTCACCCCAGCGGTAGGCGCGGCGGCGGGCGTGGTCGTGGGGAAAGCTGGCCCAGCTGTTGCCATGGTCCGAATAATCCTCGCGCACGGTGCCCCACTGGCGTTCGCTGAGGTAGGGCCCCCAGCGTTTCCATTTTTTCTCACGTGCCTTATCCTCAGCGAGTCGCTCGTTTTCCCGATGCATGCGGGGGAAGTTAAGCAGGAACCGTGCAGACCTGCCAACCTTGAAGAATGGATGGGGAAAATCGCGGATATTTTGACACGCAGACCGTGATGGCTATTGTCCCGCCGTTCCTCCGAACCAACCACTTTCCAACCATATGAGCGATACCACCGTTGAAAAACACAGCTTCCAGGCCGAAATCCAGCAATTGCTCGATCTCGTCGTCCACTCACTCTACACGGACAAGGAGATCTTCCTCCGCGAACTGATTTCGAACGCCTCGGACTCCATGGAAAAACTCCGTCTCATCGAGAGCACGGAGAAGGACATCCACAGCGCCGGGCTGCCGCTGGAGATCCACATCACCACCGACGCCGAGGCGAAGACCGTGACCATCGCGGACCACGGCATCGGCATGACGCGCGAGGAACTGGTGAAGAACCTCGGCACCATCGCCCACTCCGGCACCAAGGCTTTCCTGAAAAACATGAAGGACAGCGGCAGTACGCCGGGCAACATGATCGGCCAGTTCGGCGTCGGCTTCTACTCCGCCTTCATGGTGGCGGACGAGGTGAAGGTCCACACCCGCAGCTGGCGGAACGACGGCGAGGAGCTCGTCTGGACCAGCGATGGCAAGACCGGCTACGAGATCGAGGAATCCCCTGGCCAGGAGCGCGGCGTGAAAATCGTCATGCATCTGAAGGAGGAGCTGTCGGAATACTCCGAGGAAACCCGTCTCAAGCACCTCATCGAGACCTACAGCAATTTCGTCGGCTTCCCGATCTTCCTCAACGGCAAGCGCATCAACGAGGTCGAGGCGCTCTGGTTGAAGAACAAGTCCGAGATTTCCGAGGAGGAATACAAGGCGTTCTACCAATTCGCCTGCAAGGCATGGGACGAGCCGTCCTACCGTCTGCATTTCAGCGCGGACGCCCCCATCGCCATCAACGCGCTCATTTTCGTGCCAAGCGAGAATCCCGAGCGCATGGGCTTCAACAAGACCGAGGCCGGAGTCGCGCTCTATTCGAAAAAAGTCCTCATCGACGCCGACCCCAAGGGCCTGCTTCCCGATTGGATGCGTTTCGTGAAGGGCGTGGTCGACAGCGCGGACATCCCGCTGAACATCTCCCGCGAGACCATGCAGGACAGCGCGCTGGTCAAGAAGATCGGCAGCGTCATCAGCAAGCGCATCATCAAGATGTTTGAAAAGGAAGCGGAAGCCGACCCGGACAAATACCGCGCGTTCTACAAGAAGTTCGACCGCTATTTCAAGGAAGGCATCGCCACGGACTACTCGAGCAAGGACGCGCTTGCCAAGCTGCTGCGTTTCGAAACCTCCCTTACCGACGCCGGTTCCGTCTGCGGGTTCGCCGATTATGTCGGTCGCGTGAAGGATGGCCAGGAGTCGATCTACTACCTCGTCGGCGGCAGCCGCGAGCAGGTCGAGAGCAGCCCCTACATCGAGGCGTTCAAGGCACGGGGACTGGAAGTCATCTATTTCACCGATGCCGTGGACGAATACGTCGTCGAGCAGCTCGGTGAGTTCGATGGCAAGAAACTCGTCTCCATCCGCCACGGTGGTGTGGACCTTGAGGACCATTCCGCCGAAGGAGATTCACTCACGGAGGAGCAGACCACCGCGCTGTGCGATTTCCTCAAGGAAGAGCTGGGCGACCGCGTCACCTCCGTCGCCAGCGGCAAGCGCCTCGTGGACAGCCCGATCATCGCCCTCGTTCCAAGCGATGGCATGAGCCCGCAGATCCGCCAGATGATGAAAGCGATGGACGAGAACTTCAAAGACGAGGTGAAGGTGGAGCTGGAGATCAACCCGCGCCACCCGCTGGTGAAAAAGCTCTCCGAGGCGAAGGACTCCAATCCCGAACTCGCCAAGCTCGTCGCGCTCCAGCTTCTCGACAACGCCCTCATCGCCGCGGGTCTCCTGGAAGACGCCCGCGACACCGTGAAGCGCATGAACGCGCTCATTGAAAAAGCGATGGGCTGAAGAAGGCTCCGGACAAACCACGAAAAACACCAGAAGGCACGAAATGCCGGTTTCCACATTTTTGGTGAAGCTTTGTGTTTTTCGTGGTTCTGATCCCCACCTATGAAAGTCAACTGCCCGAGCTGCACGCTCTCCATCGCAGGCGCGAAGTCCGCGATGGGGACCCGTGTCGCCTGCCCCGATTGCCGGCATTCCTTCTACTGGACCGACCGCTGGCACGCGGGGGAAAGCTTCGTGGTTTACGACTTGGAGACCACCGGCCTGGACCCCGAGCAGGACGAGTTCATCCAAATCGCCGCCATGCGGTTCACGGCGGGCTGCCTGTGTCCGGAGGAGACCTTCGCGAGTTATGCGAAACCCCGGCGGAGGATCTCATCATTCATCGAGAGCTACACCGGCGTCACCAACCGCCACGTCGCGGATGCGAAACGGCCGGAGGAGGTGCTGATGGAATTCGCCGCCTGGTCCGGCGACGCCACCCTGATCGCGCACAACGGCCTGCGCTTCGATAGCAAATTCCTCACCGCCACCTGCCGCCGCCATGGCCTGCCCATGCGCGAGGTCCACGGTATCGACACCATCCACATGTCCAAGATGCTCTTTGGTAAAACCCGTGGCACCGGCCATTCGCTGGACCACCTCATTGCCCGCCTCCGCATCAACCAGCAAGGCATCCGCCGCCACGACGCGCGCGGCGACGTGGAAATCCTCGGCCAGGCCGTCCTGGGCATGTGGCAGCGTCTCGGCCTCGACCGGGCGTTCAACGGAGTCCAAAGGCACGGCACCCACCTGCCGGTTTGAAGGTGGCCGGAGGGTCAATCAACATCACTTCCCACGACCCGCATCTGCGTGCACAGCCATTGCGGAAGGTCATCTATCTGGTAGCCGAGGTCGGCGTAGGAGGCGGTGAAGCCTTTTTCCGGTTTGGGGAGGTTCACGGTGATGGGTTGATCTTCCTTGAGTTCGATGGGGTGTGATTCCCAGCGGGCCTTGCGGAAGTCCCGGGTGTCGGAGCGGGCGATCCAGAGGCGCGCCTCGCGGGGGGCGGGGGTGGTGGTGACGGTGAGGGTCTGGGTGCCGTCGGGCAGGGTGGTGTGTTTCCAGCCGATCTTTGGCAGAGGCCTGCCGGTGAGCTGGTGGCGGACGAATGCGGAGACGTTGTTGATGGCGCGGTCCGCGTTGAGTTTCTTGCCTGCGGCGTCGCGTTCCATCAGGTCGTGGCCGGCGTTCGGGGAGTAGGAGATGTATTTTTCTCCGGGCAGGGCGTCCCAGTAGAGGTTGAGGGCGTCCGTGCTCCAGAAGGGGTCGTTGTTCCCCAGGACGATCAGCTTGGGCATGGTGAAACGCTCCCGGTAGGTCCACGGATCGACCATGGTCCACAGGCTTTTCGCCTGTGGGGTGTCGGCGATGGGGACGAGGCCGCGGCTGGTATAGGGGGAGATCTCGTTGCTGGGACCGCCGAGGGATTGTTGTTGATGGGTGAGCTGCTCGCGCATGTTCAGCACGTCGATCACCATCGGGGTGATGGCCATCACCCGGGGATCGCTGGCGGCGGTCAGCCAGGTGGTCCAGCCACGTTTGGAGGCCCCGCCGACGATGAATTTCTCCACCGGCTGCTGCCATTGCTTCCTGCTGAATTCCTGCAGGGTGTCCATCGCCTTCACCACGCTCTTCACCATGGGGAACAGCAGCGGCCAGGACGCGTCGCCGGTGTCGAGGTAGCGGACGAAGGTCTCCGCGATGAGGTCGTCCTCCTTTTTCCCCTCGAACAACGGTTGGTTCGGAACGCCGAGCAACATGGCCACCGGGGCCTTGATCTTGCCGGCCAGGAGGGCGGCATACATGGCCCGCTGGACGGATGCTCCGCCGCCGTCGTTCAGCAGGAGCACCTTGTCGGTTGGCACGCCGTCCGGTTTCACGACCAGCAGGTCATGCGTCCAGGTGATGCCCTGCCAGACCTGAGAGGTGAGCTTCAGCCGCCATGCCGTGGTGGTGCCGAATGTACGGGTGTCTTCAATGGTCCAGGTGGATTGCGGTTCCGGCTTCGCCACATAATTGGCGAGGTCCGTGGGGATCGCGGACACTTCCCTGGCTTCCAAGAAAGCCGCGGAGCCCGACAGCATGAGGGGCAGGATGATTTTCCCGATGAGACGCATCCGCCAACCTAGCCGACCACCGGTCCGAAACAAGAGGAAGATTCCGGCTTGTCCAGGGGCATTCCGGATCATTCATCCGGTCCGGTGTTTGATGGATTGCCAAATCCGGAGCTTTCCCGCAGCGTGTCCGGGTAATGGATTTCTTCCGCACCGGGAAAATGAGATGGCTCTACCTGCTGGCGCTTGCCCAGCTGGTGGGCGGTCCGCTGGTGCTGTTGCAGGTGACGATGTTCTGCAAGGTCGCGATGCACGAGGTTCCGCGTGCCGGAGTGGCGAAGGCTGCGGCGCAAGCTTGGCATTCGGACGATTTCCAAGCAGTCCTCGCGGTCGAGGAATCCGGGAAAAAGGGAGATTCCAAGTCGCCGTCCCCCTCGGATCCCGCGAAGGTGAAGCTGGAGAAATCCAAGCTGCATGCGGCACCTTGGGAGTCCACGTCGCTGGCCATCGCGCGGTCGTCGAGCCTTTGCAAGGTGGTGGATCATGCGAGGATCTGGACTCCCGCGTGGCCGCAGGCCCCGCCGGGTCCGCCGCCGAGAGTGGTGTGAATCGATCGTGACCGGTGATGTTCCACCGGTGGTTCGGGAGCGGGCGCGTTGTCCGTCTCCCATGCGTTGCCAGCCGTCGGGCGGGCGCGTGTCTGCGATTCATTTCTCCACTTTCCCTCATCATGAAACCTTTCAAATTCACACCACTCTGTCTTTTTCTCACTGTCACCGTCTCCGCGCAATCGGAGGAACTCGCTCCCCTCATCGTCACCGGCAAGGCGGAGAGCCTCATCGGTTCCGCACCGAGCGCGTCCAAGGGCCAGGCGAACGCCGCGGAACTCCAGGAGCGCCCCTACCTGCGCCGCGGCGAGCTGCTGGAAGTCGTGCCCGGCGTCATCATCACCCAGCACTCGGGTGATGGAAAAGCGAACCAGTATTTCGTCCGTGGCTTCAATCTCGACCACGGCACGGATTTCTCCATTTCCGTCGACGGCCAGCCGGTCAACTTCGTCACCCACGCGCATGGCCAGGGCTATGCCGACCTCAACCCCATCATTCCTGAAATGGTGGAAACCCTCGATTACTGGAAGGGGCCGTTTTACGGGCAGCTCGGGGATCTCAGCACGGCGGGCGCGGCGAAGTTCCGCCTGTTCGACATGCTGCCACAGGGCATCGCCAGCATCGGCATCGGCGAGCACAACTATCTCCGGGGACTGCTGGCGGACACGATCGATCTCACCGCTCCCGCCTCACCCAAGTCCGGGCCGGGCAACGGCGACCGCTCCGGCCTGACCTACGCGCTGGAATACAACTACTACGACGGCCCTTGGGACAGGGAGGGGAACTCGCAACGCTTCAACGGCCTGCTCAAGTATTTCAAGAAGTCCGGCAACGACACCTTCTCGCTGACGGCGATGGGCTACGATGCGGAATGGGACTCCACCGACCAGATCCCGAGACGTCTCATCGGCAACGGCATCGACCGCCTCGGAAACGTGGACGACACCGTGGGCGGTGAATCCAGCCGCTACAGCCTGATGGGGGCGTGGGACCGCGATCATGGAAACGGCAGGACCCACGTGGACGTCTATGCGGGGAAATACGACCTCGACCTGTTTTCAAACTTCACCTACTTCCTCGACAATCCGGACACCGCCGTGGACGAGTCGGTGACCGGCAACCAGTTCGAGCAGGAGGACGGGCGCTATTTCTTCGGCGGCGAGGTCCGGCATGAGTGGGATCTCGGGAGTGAAAACACCTTCACCGTGGGACTCCAGACGCGACATGACGTGATGGACGGCATCGGCCTCTACAACACGACCGACACCGTCCGGACGAGCGCCGTGCGGGTGGACGACGTTTACGAAGCGAATGTGGGCCTCTATGCGATGGCGAACTACCGCGTGAATCCGTGGTTCCGTGTGCAGCCGGGCCTGCGGGCGGACGCGTTCCATTTCGATGTGGACAGCGACAATCCGGCGAACTCCGGCGATGAGTCGGACGCGATCATCAGTCCGAAGGTGAGTCTCATCTTCGGACCCTGGGCCGACACCGAAATTTATGCGAACGCGGGCATGGGTTTCCACAGCAATGACGCGCGCGGCACGACGATCACCGTGGATCCCGTCACGGGGCTTCCGGCGGATTCCGTCGATCCGCTGGTGCGGACTTATGGATTCGAACTCGGCACGCGGACGGAGGCATTGGAAAACGTGGTCAGCACCCTGGCGTTGTTCTATCTGCACAGCGACTCGGAGCTCCTTTACGTGGGCGACGCCGGCACCTCCGAAGCCGGACCCGCGACCCGCCGCTACGGCGTGGAATGGTCCACCTACTGGCATGCTTCGGAGTGGCTGACGCTCGACAACGAACTGACCGTGAGTCATGGCGAGTTGCTGGACGTGGGTTCCGACGACGAAATTCCCGGCGCGGTGCCGCTGACGCTCAATACCGGTATCACCATCGGGAAAAAGGAGGGATTCTTTGGCAGCCTGCGTTCCCGCTATTTCAGCCCGCGCCCCTTGATCGAGGACGGCAGTGTGGAATCCCGCCAGAGCTGGCAGGTGAACGCCCGCGCCGGTTACCGGAAAAACGATTGGGAGGTGGCGGTGGATTGCCTGAACCTGCTGGGCCGGGATGACAATGACATCGAGTATTTCTACACCTCGCGTCTGCCGGGAGAACCTGCGGCGGGTGTGGATGACATCCACCTCCATCCCGCCGAGCCGAGGACGTTCCGGGTTTCGCTGACACGCCGCTTCTAGGTCGAAACATGACGTGAAATCAACGGAGCACTGGTTTTCAGCCGACGGGGGATCGCCACCCGCCGGGCTGATGCCGGCGCTCCGTTTGACGCTTCACAGCGGACCCTGTCCGCTCTATCCCTTTCCCGCTCCATGATCCGCCCCGCGCTAGCCCTGCTGATCCTGACCACCGCCACAGCGGTGGTTCCGGAGTATTTCGTCATCGGGTTCACCCACATCCTGCCGGGGGGGCTGGATCACATCCTGTTCATCCTCGGGCTGTTTTTTCTCACGAAAAACGCGGGGGCGTTGCTGTTGCAGATGACGCTTTTCACCCTGGCGCATTCGTTGACGCTGGGGCTTTCGCTTTACGGCATCGTGCACGCTCCGACGGTTCTGGTGGAGGTCGCCATCGCCCTGAGCATCGCGTTTGTCGCGGGGGAGAATCTGTTTTCGGACAAACTCAGCCGCTGGAGGCCGTGGGTGGTCTTCGGATCGGGATTGATCCATGGCATGGGATTCGCCCATTCGTTTGAAGAAACCCTGGTGGATTCCGGCGACTTCCTCCCGGCGTTGTTCAGCTTCAACATGGGCATCGAGTTCGGCCAGCTCGCGGTGGTGGGCATCGCGTCCGCGGCGGTGGCATTGTGGTGGAAGCGGGACTGGTATCGCACCGTCATTGCGAGGCCCGCTTCGCTCATGATCGCGAGCGCCGGGCTATACTGGGCGGTGGAGCGTTCGATCGGCTGACCGGAGGGCGGAATACGCGGGAATCCTGGAGGGAAACGATCTTGCGGCCATAATGAGCCGACGCGGAAATCACGTGGTTTCGCAAAATGCCCGGATAGGAAAAAGGCGCAAAAAAACCCGATCCGCCGCGATGGCGGACCGGGTTCCATGAAGAGGGGAGATTACTTCGAGGACACCGGAGCTGGCGCCGGAGTTGGTGCTGGCGGATTCGGGCAGCAGGAAGCGGCGAGGAAGGAAGCTGCTGCGGCTGCGATGATGAATTTAACGGTTGTCATGATGTTGTTTTCGGTTGTTGGTTTCTCTGCATCAGGGATCTTGTCCCAGATGACTTGAAAACAACTATCAGTTGCGTTTGTTGAATCAAGTTAAGTTTCGATTCAATCGGCTGATTGTTAGCGGCCCAACAGGTGACCGGTGACGGATCGGAGCGCCATTTCAGGCGGCGTCCTGGTCCGCACGCTTGCGGCGGATGGCGGGCGGACGCTCGCCGGTGACCACCTGGCGGTTGATCGTGACGGACTCGATATCCTCGCGGGACGGGATGTCGAACATCACCTCGAGCATCATTTTCTCGAAGATCGAGCGCAGGGCGCGGGCACCGGTTCCACGGCGGACGGCTTCCTCGGCGAGGGCGCGGAGCGCGTCGCGGGTGACGCGGAGCTTCACGTCGTTCATGGCCAGTTGCTTGCCATACTGTTTCACCAGCGCGTTTTTCGGCTCGGTGAGGATGGACATGAGTTCCTCCTCGGTGAGTTTTCTCAGCGCGGAAATGACCGGGATTCGGCCGATGAATTCCGGAATGAGGCCGAAATGGAGGAGATCCTCGGGCTGGACTTTTTCCAGAACGTTCACGGCAGGATCATCGAGGTTTTCCTTCGCTGCGTCCACGTGGAAGCCCAGGGTGTTGCTGCCGAGGCGGCGTTTCACCATGTCCTCCAGTCCGACGAACGCGCCGCCGACGATGAAGAGGATCTTCTCGGTATTGACCTGGATGTATTCCTGCTGCGGGTGCTTGCGGCCGCCTTGCGGCGGGACGTTGCAGATGGTGCCCTCGAGGATTTTCAGCAGAGCCTGCTGCACGCCCTCGCCCGAGACGTCCCGGGTGATGGAGACGTTTTCGGTCTTGCGGCCGATCTTGTCGATCTCGTCCACGTAGATGATGCCGCGTTCGGCGCGGGCGACGTCGAACTCGGAAGCCTGGAGCAGGCGGAGGATGATGTTCTCCACATCCTCGCCGACATAACCGGCTTCGGTGAGGGTGGTGGCGTCCACGATGCAGAACGGCACGTCGAGCACGCGGGCGAGCGTGCGGGCGAGCAGGGTCTTGCCCGAGCCGGTGGGCCCGAGAAGCATGATGTTGGATTTTTCAATCTCCACGTCCTTGAACTCATCGCCGACCTTCGCCTGGTCCTGGCGCAGGCGCTGGTAGTGGTTGTAAACGGCGACGGAGAGGACTTTCTTGGCGTTCTCCTGGCCGACCACGTGTTCGTTGAGCTTCGCGAGGATGCTGGCGGGCGAGGGGATCTTGAATCCCGGCTTGTCAGCGGGCGTCTTGCCCTTCGCGGTGGCGGTGGTGCCGAGTTCCTTTTCGAGGATATTCGCGCAGACGTCGATGCACTCGTTGCAGATGTAGACTCCCGGCCCGGCGATGAGCTTTTTGACTTCAGAGTGACTCTTTCCGCAGAAGGAGCACATGGTGAGATTTGAGGCGCGTGCCATGAGGTTACGGGAAAATAGGGGAAAATGGAGCAGCCGGGGGGTGCCCGGCTGCTGGTGAAGCGTCAGGCTTCGGGAGTTTTGTCTTCGATCGCCGCGGCGACGGCGTCCGGAAGCTGCTTGCGGCTTTCGAGGACCTTGTCCACGAGGCCGTAGGCGACGGATTGCTCGGCGGTCATGTAATTGTCACGATCCGAGTCGAATTCGACCTGCTCGACGGTCTTGCCCGTGTGGTGGGCGAGGATGCCGTTCAGGCGCTTTTTCAGGTTGAACATGAACCCGATGGTGCGCTCGACGTCGGACGCGGTGCCGGAGGCGCCGCCCGAGACCTGGTGGATCATGACGTGGGAGTTCGGCAGGCAGAAGCGCTTGCCCTTCGTCCCGGCCGTCAGGAGCACGGAGCCCATGGAGGCGGCGATGCCGATGCAGTAGGTGTTCACGTCGCAGGTGAGGAACTGCATGGTGTCATACATCGCGAGGCCCGCGGTGACGGAGCCGCCGGGGGAGTTGATGTAGATGTGGATGTCCTTCTTCGGGTCCTGCATCTGCAGGAAGAGAAGCTGCGCGATGACGGAGTTCGCGACAAAATCATCGATGGGGACACCGATGAAGATGATGCGGTCCTTCAGGAGGCGCGAGTAGATGTCGAAGGAGCGCTCGCCACGACCGTCCGACTCCACGACCACGGGGACGTAGTAGTTTTTCGGCGTGCCGGAGTTGCTCATTGATGATGTGGGGAAGTTAAGCATCGAGTGTTGTTTCGGTTGACTCCACCACGTTCGCGTGCTCGACGAGGAAGTCAATGGTCTTGCCGATGGCCATGGAACTGCGGATGTTCTGGATGCGTCCGGCGCGCTGCATGTCCTTGATGAACTTCTTGGGAGCCACTTTACGGGAATTCGCGATCTGGACGAGGTGTTGCACCAACTCTTGATCCGTCACGGAGATCTTTTCGATGCGGGCGATTTCCTGCAAAATGAAATTCGTGCGGAGGTTCGAAACGGCCTGGTCGGCGGCGCTGGAGAAAATCTCGCTCTGCTGGGACTCGATCTCGCCTTCGGTCATGCCGGCCTTCACACCCTGGCGGACGATGGCGTCGGCCTGGCTCTGGGTTTCCTGGGCGATCAGTTCGTCCGGAAGCTCGAAATTCACCTGGGAATTGAAGTGCGCGACGATCTGGTTGACCTTCATGTCATCGATCTTGCGGCGGCGCTCGCCTTCCATGTTCTCGGTGATGATGGTCTTGATGCCTTCGAGCGTCTGGTCCGGAGCGAGCTTGGCGGCGAACTCGTCGTTGAGCTCGGGAAGCACGGCCGTTTTCAGTTCCTTGACGGTGACCTGGAAGGTGATCTCCTTGTTCTGGAGGTCCGCGACGGGGAAATCCTCAGGCAGGGTGATGGTGATCTCGCGGGAGTCGCCCACGTTCACGCCCACGAGCTGCGCGGCGAAGCCGGGGAGGAACGCCTTTTCATCAAGGCGGACCCAGAAGCCCTCGCGGCCGGAGAGGTAGCCGGCGGACTTGCCGAGGAATTCCTCGGTTGGCTTGCCTTCGACAGTCGAGGTGTAGTCGATGACGGCGAAGTCCTTCAGTTCGGCCGCGCGGCCCTCGATGTCGTTGAAATCGGCGAAACGCTCCTGGAGGGCGGTGAGTTGCGCCTCGATTTCTTCCGTTGGAACGGCGGCGGGTGGCACCGTGACGGTGACGCCCTTGTATTCAGGAAGAGTGACTTCCGGAGCGAGAGTCAGCTTGGAAACAAAGGTGACGGAGCCGTTTTCGTGGGTGGTCACGTCTTCCGGCACGCCGAAGTCGAGCACGTTGAGCGACTCCTGCTTGAGGGCCTCGTCGTAGGCCTCGTTGATGAGCACGCCGTTGAGCTCTTCGGAAATCTCTTTTTGGAAACGTTTTTCCACGACAGCACGCGGAGCCTTGCCTGGGCGGAATCCGGGGACGCGGGCCTTGCTGGTGTAGCCTCTGACGATCTGATCGCGCTGGCCGTTGACTTTATCCGCTGGGATTTCAACGCGAAGGGTGGCGACGCACTTTGGCTGCTTCTCGACAACAATGTTCATAATAGATAGTACCGACTTTGGCGTCGGGCGGGCAAACTAGAGGAATTTTCCGCCGAATGTCAAATGAGGTGTTCGAAAAGCGCGGTGGCCCGGTCATGGGCGAAAACCGGTGGTGCGGGGCCTGCCGGCCGACGGAAGAGGTGTTTTTCAGGAAACCACCCGCCCGGAACCCGCGTGACTTTCAACAATCTCCCGCACTTGACGTGAGGGGATTATCCGCAGGATGCTCCGCCCGCGATGAACGACACAACACGCCCCTTTTCCAGTCTGATGCTTGATGGCCCCGACCGCGCCCCCAGCCGCGCGATGCTCTACGCCGTCGGTTTCAAAAAAGAAGATTTCTCCAAGCCGCAGATCGGCATCGCCTCCACCTGGAGCCAGGTCACCCCGTGCAACGTCCACATCGACAAGCTCGCCATCGAGTCCTCGAAAGGGGCCGACGCCGCGGGCGGCAAGGGCGTGATTTTCAACACCATCACCATTTCCGACGGCATTTCCATGGGCACGGAAGGGATGAAATACTCGCTCGTTTCCCGTGAGGTGATCGCGGACTCCATCGAGACGGTGGTGGGCTGCGAGGGGATGGACGGCTTTGTCGCCATCGGCGGCTGTGACAAGAACATGCCCGGCTGTCTCATGGCCATGGCCCGGATGAACCGTCCTTCCGTGTTCGTTTACGGCGGGACGATCCTGCCCGGCTGCGCCCACATCAAGGGCGAGAAGAAGGATCTGGACATCGTTTCCGTGTTCGAGGCCGTCGGCAAGCATGCCAATGGGGAATACACGGATGAGGAACTGGAGACCGTCGAGTCCTGCGCCATCCCCGGAGCCGGTTCCTGCGGCGGGATGTACACGGCGAACACGATGGCCAGCGCGATCGAGGCGCTCGGCATGTCGCTGCCGAACGGTTCCGCCCAGAACGCGGTGTCCGAGGACAAGATGCGCGATTGCTTCGACTCCGGGGCCGCCGTGGTGAACCTCATCAACCTCGGCATCAAGCCGCGCGACATCCTCACGAAGGAAGCCTTTGAAAATGCCATCACCGTGCTCATCGCTCTCGGTGGTTCGACGAACGCCGCGCTGCACATCCCCGCCATCGCCCACGCCGCGGGGATCGACATCACCATCGACGACTTCGAGCGCATCGGCAAAAACGTCCCGGTCCTCGCCGATCTCAAGCCATCCGGCAAATACGCCATGTCCGACCTCGTCGCCATCGGCGGCACCATGCCGCTGATGAAGATCCTGCTGGATGGCGGTCTGCTCCACGGCGACTGCATGACGGTCACCGGCCGAACGATGCGTGAGAACATCGAAAAATTCACCACCCCATATCCCGCGGACCAGCAGATCATCCGCCCGCTTTCGAACCCGATCAAGAAGGACAGCCACCTGCGAGTGCTTTACGGCAACCTGGCGGAAGGCGGCGCGGTCGCGAAGATCTCCGGCAAGGAAGGCGAGCTCTTCACCGGCAAGGCCCGCGTTTTCGATTCGGAAGGCGACGGCATGAAGGCGATCCTCGCGAAGGAAATCAACAAGGGCGACGTCATCGTCATCCGCCTGGAAGGACCGAAGGGCGGTCCCGGCATGCGCGAGATGCTCGGACCCACCAGCGCCGTCATGGGCATGGGCCTCGGCAAGGACGTGGCGCTCATCACGGACGGCCGCTTCTCGGGTGGCAGCCACGGATTCGTCGTCGGCCACATCACTCCGGAAGCCTTCATGGGCGGTACCATCGGCGTCCTTGAGGACGGCGACGAGATCACCATCGACGCCGTGAACAACCGCATCGACGTGAAGCTTTCCGACGAGGAGATCGCGAAGCGCAAGGCCGAATGGGTCCAGCCCGCCCCGCGCTACACCCGCGGCGTGCTCGCGAAGTATGCCAAGCTCGTCTCCACCGCGAGCGAAGGCGCGGTGACGGACAAGTATCTGTGATCGCAAACAGATGCAGAAGTCGGTTGCCATAGCGGTCCGCACCTTTCTTTTAACTGGAGCAGCCTTCCTGACAGTCGGCTGCTCCAGAACCTTGATCGGCGGGAACGGCGCGGAAGCCGAGTTTGAAGAATTGTTCGGCATCGCACCTTTGAAATCCGTGGATATCCGGTACCATGAATTTTCGAGTTATTTCGGAGGTTACCAGCGGTGGATGAGCTTCAAATATGATGCTGCGACCTACGATGCCATATTGAAAAAGGGTGACTACAAGCTTGCGAAGGTATCCATGGCAGGCTTCGGGAATACTCCGAACGCTCCCACATGGTGGCCCAAGTCGGATCCTCCGCCTCCTCCGCGGTGCTTTCTTTATTCGCGTAGCCAGGACGATACTCCCGCAGATGAGGGTTTCCAGTTTCGGGAGTTCATGTGGCATGACGCTTCTTCCGATCAGGTCTATTATTGCAAATCTTATTGGGACTGAGATCGATCAGTCCTGCATGGGCCGTTTCCGGCGGTTCCGATTCCTTGAGTCTTTTGATGTGGCTTGATGTATTGAGCTGGAAGTCCGTCAGGGAGTGGATCTTCCGGGTCTGGACCCTATTCCTGCCCTCGTTGGATTGGCTGAGAAACCGCGAGGAAAGTCAACCGAGGCATCGGCCTCCGGCGTTTGTTACGAGGTTGTCGCCTCAAGTCGGTTTCCAATTCGCATGCCATCGTGCTAATGGTCTGTTGCAAACGGCCACGGAAGCATTTCATGTCGTATGGCGGAGGTGCGCCCCGCGTGCGGCGGAATCCGACAGACCTTTTGGCGGTAATTACCCGAATACTTGAAAATCATGAAACTACTCCTCGCGTTTTCGCTTCTCACGGCGGCCATTTCATCCGGAGGGGAGTCGTCGCTCACCACCACCTATCAACCCTTCTTCGGGCTGGGTTACAGCAGGATCACCATCGCTCCCGTCATCTGCCACGACTGGTATTCCCATAGCGGCCAGGCAACGGCGATCCCCCTCATTTCCGCAAAAAACGTCCCTCCCACCAATAATCCGAAAGAAGCGGTGGAGGATGTGAACATCGCATCCCGGTGCAAGGTTTACTTTTACACGAATGACATCGGAGACCTCAGGGTCCCGCCCGAGATGACGATGGATGTCGCCAGCTTCGTTGTTCCACAGGGAAATGCGTATCCACGGGAAGAGATCATCCGCGCGTGCCTGGAGTGCCTCAGACGCTGCCTGCCGGAAAGACTTGTGGATATTCCCCTGAGTTTGAAGGCCACGGATGCCGACAAGGAGTGGGTTTCGAAAATCACGGAGGAGTTCAACTCGCATGACCGCCGCAAGGTTTTCTTCTCGCCCGAGAAATGAATCCCGCCTCGCGGCCGTTTCAGATGAGACCATGAACGGTCGTCCGTATCAATTCAGGCTGTAACAAACGCGGGTGGATCCTTATGGAGGGGTTGTCGTTCCATGGATACCGCCGCCCAGCCCCTGTTTCTCACCACCCGCTGGACGATCGTGCTCAGTGCCAGGGATCCCTCGTCGTCCGCATCCGCCCGGGCCTTGGAGTCCCTGTGCCAGGCCTATTGGTATCCTCTCTACGTCTTCGTCCGCCGCCAGGGGCACTCGGCCCACGACGCGCAGGACCTGACCCAGGATTTTTTCGCCAAGCTCCTGGAAAAGGATTATCTCCGTGCCGTGGAGCGGGAGAAGGGCCGCTTCCGCACGTTTCTGATCTTCGCGTTGAAACGGTTCCTGCTGAATGAATGGGACAAGCGCCGGTGTGTGAAACGCGGGGGAAGCATCACCCACCTCTCGCTCGATGCGAATCTCGCCGAGTCCCGCTATCTGATGGAGACCTGTGAATCCGAGCCCGCCGATCATCTTTATGAAAAGCGTTGGGCGCTGACGTTGCTCGATCAGGCGATGGGGAGGCTCCGGACGGACTATGAGACGACCGGACGGGGTGTGGAATTCTCCCATCTTAAAGTCTATCTCACGGTGGACCGGAGCGAGGTCTCCTATCCCGGAATCTCATCCGCCCTCGGTATGACGGAAGGAGCGGCACGCGTGGCCCTCCATCGTTTGCGCAAGCGTTTCCGCGAGGTGTTTCGTGAGGAAATCGCAGGCACCGTCTCCGCGGCGGACGAGGTGGACGACGAGGTCCGCCATGTGGTGGCCGTCCTGAGCCGGGGTTGAAGTTTTTTCTCCGAGGCGGTAACAATGCGGCGCGGTTCCTTAAAAGATGGGTATGACCACAACTGATCCGATATCCAGCCCATCCTGTCCCCGTTGCGGAAACCCGCTCTCCCATGACGCGCCGGAGGGGCTCTGCCCGCGTTGCCTGGCTGCCATCAATTTCGGCGGAGATACCTTTTTAACCGGCGAAGGCTCCTCGCTGCCGCCGCCACCCGTCAGCGAGATCGCCCCTCATTTCCCCCAGTTGGAGATCCTCGACTGCCTCGGCCGTGGTGGGATGGGGGTGGTTTACAAGGCACGCCAGATTTCGCTGGATCGCCTGGTCGCGCTGAAACTCCTCGCCCCGGAGCGGGAGAAGGATCCCGAGTTCTCCCAGCGGTTCGTCCGCGAGGCACAGGCGCTCGCGAAGATGAGCCACCCGCACATCGTCACCGTCCACGACTTCGGCCAGGCGGGAGGATTTTTCTATCTGCTCATGGAGTATGTGGACGGAGCGAACCTCCGCCAGCTCCTGCTGGCCCACAAGTTCACCCCGGAGCAGGCGCTCGGGGTGGTTCCGCCGCTTTGCGACGCCCTGCAGTATGCGCATGACCGCGGCATCGTCCACCGCGACATCAAGCCGGAGAACCTGCTGATGGATCGTGACGGCCGCCTCAAGGTCGCGGACTTCGGGCTGGTGAAGATGCTCGGGGCCGACGCCTCGGGCGATGACCGGCCGATGGGAACACCCGACTACATGGCCCCCGAGCAATCCGGAGACCCGGTCAGGTGGACAACCGGGCCGACATTTACTCGCTCGGCGTGGTCATCTACGAGATGCTGACCGGGGAACTGCCGGGAAAAAATTTCGAAC
The DNA here is from genome assembly GCF_016595465.1 of Luteolibacter yonseiensis. Taxonomy (NCBI): domain Bacteria; kingdom Pseudomonadati; phylum Verrucomicrobiota; class Verrucomicrobiia; order Verrucomicrobiales; family Verrucomicrobiaceae; genus Luteolibacter; species Luteolibacter yonseiensis. The sequence goes on from NZ_JAENIK010000002.1 coordinate 81,014, forward strand.
CGCCGTCAAACAAGACCGGTGTGGATTCGCGTCTGGACGAGGTGGTCCACCGGGCCATGGAACATGATCCGGGCCAGCGCTACCAACAGGCGAGTTTTCTCAAGACCGAGGTGGAGCGCATCACGGGCGCTCCCGCTGGTCCTGTCCCGCCACCGGTTTCCCAGGCCGCTTCTTTCGCAACTCCCGCTTCCGGCGGAATCAAGACCTCTGTGGAAACTCCGGCCATCGCCATGATGGTGGTCAGCGGATTGTCATTGTGCGGACATCTCTTCGTGGTGCTGATGGGACTCCTGTTCCTGCTGGGTGGAGCGGGTTTCGTCCGATCCTGGATGCCGGGATTCATGGTGCCGGGCCAAGGTGCGTTCGGAGTGCTGTTGCTGGCCCTCGGTCTGGGCTGGATCATCGTCATGACAACCGTCCATGTGGTTTCACTGGTGGGGGCCAACCGCATGAGGAAACTGGAGTCCTACAACTGGGCTTTCGCCAGCGCGGTGATCCTCACCGCGGGAGGGGTGCTGTCCCTGCCCGGTTTGTTCACTTCACCTCTGGACGGTCTGATGATCCTCGGCCAGCTGGGAGCCGGCATTTGGGGACTGGTGGTGCTGTTGCGCGAACCGGTGAAGTCCCTTTTCAACAACGGAGAGACATCCCCCCTCGGGATAACCAATCTTGCCGGTCCGGTAAAATCCACCCTTGGGATATCAAATCTCAAGATTCCTGCGGTGGGGCTCATGGCCGCCTCCGGGATCAATCTGGTGATCCTCCTCCTCACCGCCGCCCTCGCGTTTCTCAAGATTGACGGACCGGCGATCTTCGTGGTGTCGGCGCTGGTGTTTTTATTCGGCTCGTTCTCGGTGGTGACATTCATCGGTGCCTGGAAGATGTTCCACCGGCAAAACCATGTGCTGTCGGTTGTCGGAGCGGCGCTAGCGCTGTTGACGCCTCCGGGATTTTTCCTGGGCTTCGCTTTTGCCGTGTGGGCGCTGATCCTGCTCCTGTTTGATGCGAATACGAAGGCCTCCTTCAAAAGGGAAGGGGATGAGGCTGGATCAAAACCATCGCGAAAGGAATGGATGGTGGCCGCCGGAATCGTTGCGACGGCTGCGGTGCTGTTGTTCGGAATTCCGGTGATGGCGCTGTTCTCTCGCTCCGCCCGCGGCAGCCGCATGATCCATCACGAAGTGGGAAACCCGGTCGTGGCGGTTCCCTTCGCGCCATTCCCCCAGATGCCCGAATTGCCCGAGATTCCCGCGGTATTCCCTCCAACACCCGGGCTCATGGATACCACGGGGTCGGCGGAACAGATTGGCGACGATGACGTGGCCGCCCGTCTGGATGTCAGCAGCAGGATCTCGGATGCCGCTGTCAGAACTCAAACATTGGCGGCGATCGCCCGCGACGCCGCTTCCGCTGGAAACGTTTGGGTGGCGGGAGCCGCCATCAAAAGGATTCGCGAGGCCGGGCTCCATGACGAGACCTGCCAATGGGCCGCGCTTCAACTGTGCGACCGTGGCCAGCGCAAGGATGCCGTTGAAATCGCCCTGCTGATCCGGGACCCGGCCAAACGCGATCAAACCCTCGCCGAGCTTTCCACCCGTAAAAGCCCCGCCAAGGAACCGGCAACGGACAGGTGACCGTCGGTCAGAATTGGAAGCCGAACCCGAGGGTGAACCCCAGGGCGTCGATTCCCGGATTCGGATCGGTGGCTCCGAGGTTGGAGTGGTGGATGAAATAAACGCCTCCCAGCAGTGACAGATCCTCGGTGAGTTTCTGGCGGAGACCGAGCTGGGTGAACCAGTTGAACGTGAAGTCCTGGCCCATCGCCTGTTCTCCGCCCGCGCTGTTCATCCAGCCGAAACCGCCGCCGATGGAGAAGAAGGCCGAGGTTTTTTCCGATGGGAACCAATATTCGATGGAAGGTGCGGCGGCGAGACCGACGTAGATGTCCTCCGGCCCGTGGGTGATCGCTTCGAAGAGGGCGGAGAAGCGGTTCCTCACCACGATCTTCGCACCGCTTTCATCCTCCCACCAGGTCCACATCACCGGCGACCGCAAGGTGAGTTGGGTGGGGATGATTTCGTAGTCGATGTCCGTGTTGTTGCCGACGTTCCAGAGGTAGCCGCTTTCGAGCGTCCACTCCCAGCTGTCCGCTTCATGGGCCGAGGCGGGGAGTGCGAGGAGGGCCAGCAGTGCGAGGGTTTTCATGCCCCGGTGCTATCCGTGGATCGGGTGGCGGTCGAGAACGATTCGCGGATCAATAATATTCTTCCTCCTGGTCACCAGGCACGGGAGGGATGATGTCCTCGCGCATGAGCAGGCGGGGGATATCCAGGTCGTCCAGCAGATCGGCCGGCGTGTCGCGGACGATGGCCGCATAGGGGACGATGCGGTCCAGTTCCGCAATGCCGCAGTGGACCATGGAGGAAATGATGTCCGAGTCGTATTTCTCCCGCTCGAAAAGATTGGTGATGCGGAAGACGAGGAACTCACGGTCCAGATCATACTCGAAACCACCGAGCGTGAGCTGCTTGTTCGCCCGGGCCAGCAGCTCGAGGACCACCGGCAGATGTTCCTCATCCAGGCTCAGGCGCGACTCGGTGACCACGGTGAGCGCGTTGAGCTGGGGGTATGCCTGGGCGATGAGGTCGACGCGCGTGTGATGGGCGTCGAATCCGGCGCGCAGGACATCGCGGCCTTCCACGAGTTCGCAGTGCCAGCCGTTCTGGCCGAAGGTTTCTTCGACGGTGAGGATTTGTCGGGAGTGGGGTCGCATGTTGGTTCAGCCGTTGTTACCGGGCGGAGATACGCGCCCGAGCACGGCTTTGGCAAGCAAGGTCCGCCGGTCCGCGCGAATCGGTGAGAGCGAGAGGTGGATGCCGGAGGTTTTTCCGGCGTCGTGGTGCAGGGTGAGGCGCTTCGTCCGTCCGTCCACTTCGGCGGTGTGGATTTCCTGCCAGGTCACGAGCCGCATGCCGTCCGCCGGACGGAAGAAGGGAAAAATCTCGATGCCGAGCGGCGTGAGGATGAGGTAGGCGTGCTTCGTCAGACGCACCGCGGTGTGTGCCATGAAGATCGCGAAAGCAAATGGCACCAGGGCCCAGGCGGGGTGGGGGAGAAGCGGATTGATGTCCCGATACCAGGCGGAAGCGAGGAGGGTGACACCCACCGCGGTGAGGACGGCGGCGGTGATGGAAAAAACGATGGCCTGCCCGGACCGCGTGAAGCGCAGTTCCTTTTCCGGTGCCTGTATGCCGACCGTCATCCGGATCAGGCCTCCATGCACAGGACCGCATTTTCCGCGGCGCTGAGCTCGTTCTCGAAGACATCGATGTCGAAGCCCCGGCTCTCAAGGACGGCGGGGCTTTCGCACGAGCCGATGATGGCGACGATCCGCTCCAATCCGAAGAGCGAGGCACCGCCCTTGCAGCGGTGCAGGTCGTCACGCAGTTGGGAAAAATCCCCAGCTTCCAGCAAGGCCCGCCAGCCCGACATCTGGTGGCGGGTGTCATTGAAAAAATCAAAAGCAAGCGCGCGCAGCCCGGGGAGATCTCCATGCGCCATCTTGAGAAAGTTCGTCGAGTTCATGGGCAGTAGGTCGCTGTTCACAGCCGTTACCTAAGACCGGGATGGCCGGGTTCTTGAAGCTATTAATCGCGTAGTGTTCAAAGATTCAAGCAGCCACGCTCCGGGCTCTCATTTTTCCTTCAACGACCCGGCGGCCGCCGGATGTTCCGGTGGCGGTGCGGCCCGCATGTCCGCCGCACGGGGCTCCGCCGGAGCTTCGATTTCCACGAACTCGTCACCGTCCCGCGAGATGCGCCAGTGGTTGAGCGTGATGACGATCACCAGCCCCAGGATGGCGAAAGACGCCTCCATGAAAAAAGGCGTGGTGAGGATGCCGATCATGGTGCCCAGCCACTCGCCCCACAGGCCGGGCAGGAAGCGCCAGCCCACAAGCAGACCCGGGACGATCACCGCAAGGGAGATCAAGATGCCGGCCGCGATCGCGACTTGTTTTACCCGTTCGTCTCGCACTTGTTCCATTCGTGGCGGCAGTCTAAACCCCGCCTCCCGGAAATCCAACCCCCTAAATTCACAAAAAACACCCGCCTCCGGATCGGATTTTCGGTGGCGAAACGGTTTGCTCTTGGCTCCCGGCCCGCCGCTCCCTAAACCGCGCCATGCGGCTTTTCGACACGCTATCCCGGACCGAGCGCGACCTGAGACCCATTGATGGGACGACCTTCCGTTTTTACTGCTGCGGTCCGACCGTTTACGGCCCCGCGCATATCGGGAACTTCCGCACGTTCGTCCTGCAGGATGTCCTCCGCCGCACGCTGGAAACCGGTGGCATGAGGACGCTGCACGTCCGGAACATCACGGATGTGGACGACAAGACGATCCGTGATTCCCAAAAGGCCGGCAAATCCCTCACCGACTTCACCAGCGGCTGGACCGAAAGATTCCATTCCGACTGCGAAAAGCTCGGCCTGCTGCCACCGCATATCGAACCGGGAGCCGTCGAACACATCCCCCAGCAGATCGCCATGATCGGAACGCTGGTGGAGAAGGGGCATGCCTACGCCTCCGACGACGGCTCGGTGTATTTCAAGATTTCCTCCTATCCCGGCTACGGACGTCTGTCCCGTCTGGACGAGCGCGAGCTGGACCTCGGCAAGACCCAGAATGCCCGCTCGAACTCGGATGAATACGAGAAGGACAGCCTCTCGGATTTCGTGCTTTGGAAAGGCCGGAAGCCGGAGGACGGAGACAATTTCTGGCCGTCCCCGTGGGGCGAGGGTCGTCCGGGCTGGCACCTCGAGTGCTCGGCGATGATCCAGGAATACCTCGGAGATTCGTTCGACCTCCACTCCGGCGGGGTGGATCTCGTCTTCCCGCACCACGAAAACGAGATCGCCCAGAGCGAATGCGCGTGCGGCGGTCATTTCGCGGAAAACTGGTTCCACATCACCCACCTGCTGGTGGATGGCGGGAAAATGTCGAAGTCCGTGGGAAACCTCTACACGCTCGCGGATCTGGCGGAGAAGGGCCACACCGCCATGGAGGTCCGCTATGTCCTCATCGGTGCGCATTATCGCAAGCCGCTCAATTTCACGCTGGATTCCCTGGCAGGCGCCCACGAGGCGCTCGCGAAGCTTGGGAAGGGCGCCCGCGCGCTCGCCGCGAGGATCGGCTCGGATGTCATGCTCACCCGCGCGGATTTCGGTCCGTTCCAGGCCGCATGGGAAAGCCTGAACCACGATCTCAACACCCCGGGGGCGCTCGGCGGCCTCTTCACCGGCCTGCGGGAATCCGCGGCGCTGACAGGAGCCGAAGCCGCCGCCGCATTGGCCGGATTCAACCGCATCCTTGGCGCGCTCGGTCTCACCCTGCCTGAGGAGGCTCCGCAAAAATCCTCCGAGGTTCCGGAATCGGTCAAGGCTCTGGCCGAAACACGCTGGCAGGCCCGCCTCGCCAAGGATTGGGCGGAATCCGACAGGCTCCGCGCCCAGCTCGCCGAACAAGGCTGGCTGATGAAGGACGGCAGGGAGGACTACACGTTGGAACCCGTCGGTTGAAAACCGGCCTGTTTCCCTTGATCCGGGGCATGGAACGCCGCCCCGGCACCGCAGGCTTGCACGGCTGGCCGCGGCTCTTTAACCATCCACTGACATGACGCAAGATCCCGACCACCACGATTCGCTGGGAGCGATGTATTCCGACTATTTCCTGGACTACGCCAGCTACGTCATTCTGGAACGCGCCGTGCCGCATCTTTTCGACGGGCTCAAGCCGGTGCAGCGCCGGATCCTCCATGCGATGGACGAGCTGGATGACGGGCGCTACAACAAGGTCGCCGGAATCGTGGGAAACACGATGAACTATCACCCGCACGGCGACCAGTCGATCGGTGCCGCCATCGTGGGGCTGGGGCAGAAGGATCTTCTCATCGATACCCAGGGCAACTGGGGGAACACCCTGACCGGTGACGGTGCCGCCGCACCCCGTTACATCGAGGCGCGGCTCACGAAGTTCGCGAACGACGTGGTTTTCAATCCGAAGACCACCGTGTGGCTGCCTAGCTATGACGGCCGCCGCAAGGAGCCGGACACGCTGCCGGTGAAGTTCCCGCTGCTGCTGGCCCAGGGGGTGGAGGGCATCGCCGTCGGCCTCGCCTGCAAGGTGCTGCCGCACAATTTCCACGAACTCATCGAGGCATCCATCGCCGTCCTGCGCGACCAGCCGTTCACGCTCGTTCCGGATTTCCCCACCGGCGGGATCATGGACGCGTCCGACTACCGCGACGGCCTGCGCGGAGGGAAGATCCGGGTCCGGGCGCGGATCGCGACCGACAAGAAGGGCATCCTGCGCATCACGGAAATCCCCTTCGGCACCACCACGGGCGCGCTGATGGAGTCCATCGTCGCCGCGGCGGACAAGGGGAAGATCAAGATCGCGAAGATCGAGGACAACACCGCCGCGCACGCCGACATCCTCGTTTACCTGCCCGCAGGGGCGGATCCGGAGCAAACCCGCGACGCGCTCTACGCCTTCACGGACAGCGAGCTGGGCATTTCCCCGAACGCCTGCGTCATCTTCGACGGCAAGCCGGTCTTCATGGGCGTCTCGGAAATCCTCCGCCGCACCACGCACCACACGCGCGACCTGCTGAAGATGGAGCTGGAGATCAAGCTCGGCGAACTCGCGGAGAAATGGCATTTCAGCTCGCTGGAAAAGATCTTCATCGAGAACCGCATCTACCGCGACATCGAGGAATGCGAGACGTGGGAAGCCGTGCTCAAGGCCATCGACGACGGCCTCAAGCCGTTCAAGAAACTCCTCAAGCGCGAGGTCACCGAGGAAGACCTCGTGCGCCTCACGGAAATCAAGATCAAGCGCATTTCCAAGTTCGACTCCTTCAAGGCGGACGAGGAGATCAAGGCGCTGGAAAAACTCATCGACGAGACGGAGAAGAACCTCCGCAACCTCACCAAGTTCACCATCAGATGGTATGAGGACCTTGCCAAGAAATACGGCAAGGAACGCGAGCGCCGCACCGAGATCGCATCGTTCGACCGGGTGGACCGCACGCAGGTCATCGCCGCCACCGAAACGCTCTACCTCGATGCGAAGAACGGATTCGCCGGCTACGGTTTGAAGAAGGACGGCGAGCCGTTGGAAAAATGCTCCACCATCGATGACATCATCGCCTTCACCCAGGACGGGAAAATGCGGGTGATGAAGGTCGCGGACAAGGTGTTCGTCGGCCAGAAGCCGCTGCGGGTCGCCATCTTCCGCAAGGAGGAGGACCTCATCTACTCGATGATCTACCGCGACGGCCGCGACGGTCATATCCTCGCCAAACGTTTCACCGTCGGCGGCATCACCCGGGACAAGGAGTATGATCTCACCAAGGGAACGCCGAACAGCCGCGTGCTCTACTTCGCCTTCCACAAGACCAACGAGGAAAGCGCCGCGCAGATGCTGCTCGTCCACCTCAAGTCCGGCCTGCGGATGAAAAACCTCATCCGCCCGCTGCACTTCGCCGAGTTCGGCATCAAGGGCCGTTCGTCCGGAGGAAACCTCGTCACCAAGCACGGCATCGAGAAAATCATCCGCGCGCCGAAGGATTATGATCCGAAGGCGGGGGCGTAGCACCAGAACCGCAGCGATGTCTGTGGAAATCAGCCTGCGGCGGTATGTCGGTCTGTTTTCCCGTGAAACAGTCAAAGCCTTCGCTCTGAATTCACCGTCCGCGTCAGGATCTCACAGGTCCTTGGAATTCTGCGCGCCCGGGCCTGTGCCCGCAAGCGGCCGGTTCGCATAGCGGACCCGGAATTCATAAGATGCCCATGAACAGGGTTTTCAGAGGGGAGAGCACGGGAAATTGAAATTTTAAAAAGAGCCGGTTCTTGGGAGGGCTTGTGACCGGGAATCGCGTTGAAATCCACAGACTTCGTGTCCGGCTTGGATCCGGAACGAGCCACGGCGGATTTTCCTACTCGAAATCCCGCGTTTTTCCAACGATTTCGCCCTGAAGATTGACGCATGGCAATTCGCATGCACAATTTCCGCCGCCGGGCGCAAAATCGCACGGCATTCCCAATTATTGCCATGACTACCATCGCCATCAACGGATTCGGCCGCATCGGCCGCCTTGTCTTCCGTGCCCTCGTCGAACAAGGCCACCTCGGAATCACCTTCAACGTCGTCGCCGTGGGTGACATCGTTCCTGCCGACAACCTTGCCTACCTCCTGAAGTACGACTCCACGCAGGGTCGCTTCAACGGCACCGTTTCGTCGAAGAAATCCTCTCCCGAGCTGGAAGAAGACGATGTGATCATCGTCAACGGCCATGAGATCAAGGTCGTCAGCGCGCGCAGCCCCGAAGGCCTGCCGTGGAAGGACCTCGGCGTGGAAGTCGTCATCGAGTCCACCGGACTCTTCACCGAAGCGGAGAAGGCCAAGGGCCACATCACCGCCGGTGCGAAGAAGGTCATCATCTCCGCTCCTGCGAAGGGCGAGGACGCCACCTTCGTCGTCGGTGTCAACGACGAGCTTTACGATCCCGCCAAGCACCACATCATCTCGAACGCGAGCTGCACGACGAACTGTCTCGCCCCGATCGTCCACGTGCTTCTCAAGGAAGGTTTCGGCATCGCCGAAGGCCTCATGACCACCATCCACTCCTACACCGCGACGCAGAAGACCGTCGACGGTCCTTCCAAGAAGGACTGGAAGGGGGGCCGTTCCGCCGCCATCAACATCATCCCGTCCACCACGGGTGCCGCCAAGGCTGTCGCGCTCGTCTGCCCTGAAGTGGCCGGCAAGCTCACCGGCATGGCGTTCCGCGTGCCGACTCCTACCGTCTCCGCCGTGGACCTCACCGTGAAGACCACCAAGGAAACCTCCCTCAAGGAGATCAAGGCGGCTCTCAAGAACGCTTCCGAGACCTACCTCAAGGGCATCCTCGCCTACACCGAGGACGAAGTGGTTTCCACCGACTTCATCCACGACAAGAACTCGTCGATCTTCGACGCCGGCTCCTCCATCGAGCTGAACTCCACGTTCTTCAAGCTCGTCAGCTGGTATGACAACGAGTGGGGCTACTCCAACCGCGTCATCGACCTCCTTACGGACGTCGTGAAGAAGGGTATCTGATCCTCAGGCGCCGGTCGATGACCGTCGCAATCTCAAAACGGCAGTCCGCGAGGACTGCCGTTTTTTTGTTCCCTCGGGACGCAACCGGTCCGTGGAATCCAAAGGCAACGGCCTTTGGGTATGATCGATCCGGCGGAACGGACGCCTCCGTCATTTTTCCAAACCTCCCTTGTTGCCACGGTGAAAAGTTTTTCCTAAAGTCACGGGGATGGTGGTGTCGAAAACGTTACGCGCGGCGTCCGGCTGGCTTGATCTGGGGCTGGCGGACGAGGCGCTTCATGAACTGCAATCCCTGCCTCCGGAAGTGCAGATGCTCCGGGGTCCCCTGGAACTCAAGCTGGCCGCGCAGATGGAGCAGGAGCAGTGGAATTCCGCATCCGAGACCGCCCGCCTGCTCTGCCTGAAGGCCGAGGACGTGCCGGAGTTTTTCCTGCGCGCGGCCTATTGCCTGCATGAGACGGGGGACACCCTCGCCGCCTGCAATCAATTGTTGCGCGGTCCGAAGGAGCTGTTCGACATGGCGATCTTCCATTACAACCTCGCCTGCTACCTGTGGACGCTTGGTGACGGACCACGCGCCCGGAGCCACCTGGAACAAGCCATCGACATGGATGGGACGTTCCTCGAATCCGCCCGTGAGGACCGGGATCTCGCGGGGATGAAACTGCCGCCGGCTTGACAGTCCGCCGGATGGCTGGGAAACAACGGGCGTGAAAAAATTTCTCCTCATCCTCATGTCCGCAGCCATCACCGCAAGCAGCGCCCTCGCCGGGGGCGAGTTCCGTCACGTCGTGTTTTTCAAGTTCAAGCCCAGCGCCACGCCGGAGCAGGTGAAGGAGATTGAAAAGGCCTTCGCCGAACTGCCGAAGAAGATCCCGGGCATCACCGGTTACGAGTGGGGGACGAGCGAGAGCGTGGAAAAACTGAACGACGGCTTCACCCATTGCTTTTTCGTGAGCTTCAAGGACAAGGCGGGGCTCGAAGCCTATCTTCCTCATGAGGCCCACAAGGCCTTCGGAGCGAAGCTCGGAGGCTTGTTGGAAAAGGCGTTCGTCTTCGACTACACCGCAAAGGCGGAGTGATGCCGGTTCCCGCTGACACCGGTTTCCGCAGATGAGGATCATCTGGGAAACCGGTATGGAAATCGCTTCTTACGGGAGTGCGTTAAAACGATTTATAAATCCAGATCCCGGTTCTTGCCCCGTTTGGGATTTTCGTTGCCGAAGTTGTCGGGATCGACGGTCGAAGGAACCTGGAAACGGGTTTCCTGCTTGAGTCTTTCGAGTTCGGAAAGGAGCTGCTTTTTGAGATCGGCGTGGTCCGGGTTGTTGAACTGGTTGGTCAGTTCGTACGGGTCCTTGCCCACTTCATAAATCTCGTTCCACTGCTCGCGGCCGGGATAGACGATGATCTTGTCGGTGGTGGTGCGGAGTCCGAGGATGGTCGGATTTTTGAAGTTCCGCTCGTAGAAGTATTCGTAAAGGAAAGACTTCCTCCAATCGGCGGGTGGCTTCTCCTCCAGCAGCGGCCGCAGGCTGCGGCCCTGGATTTCCTTGGGAATCTCCACGCCCGCGAAGTCGAGCAGCGTCGGCGCGATGTCGATGTTGAGCACCAGGGGATCGATGGTTTTTCCCGACACGTTGTTGAACGGCGAGCGGATCAGGAACGGCAGGCGGATGGATTCCTCGTAAGCCGAGCGCTTGTCACCCAACGAGTGCTCGCCGAGGTAATAACCGTTGTCGCTGGTGAAGATGACGACCGTGTTCTTGTCCAGCCCGAGCTTGTCGAGTTCGTCCAGCAACCTTCCCAGGCTCCGGTCCGCGCTCGTGAGGGTCCGGAAGTAGTTGAGCAGGTTTTCACCGCGATAGCTGTTTCCGTTTTTCGCCTCCGGGCGGAAGGGCGAGGTGAGTTGGAGGCTCGGGACGGGGACCGCTTCGCTGCCCGCGTAGGCGGCCTTGAAGTCTGTCTCCGGCTCGCGCGGACCGTGCACCGACTTGAAGCCGACCGTGAGCGAAAAGGGCTTGTCCTTGTTCTCGCGGAGAAAGCCGATGGCGTAGTCCGCGGACGCGTCGTCGATCCATTTCTCTTCGATCACCTGCCTCACCCCGCCGTTCTTCCGGATGGTCACGGGGCAGTCGTAGAACTTCCCCTGGCCATCGAAGCTGGCGGAGAAGTCGAAGCCCGGGCGCTCCGGCTGGTTGCCCATGTGCCACTTGCCGACGAACCCGGTGGTGTAGCCCGCCTTCTGGAGCAGAGTGGCATAGGTCACCGTGCCCGGCGGCAGCGGAGTGTGGTTGTTCGTGACCCCGTGGGTGTGGGTGTATTGGCCTGTTAGAAAGGTCGCCCGGCTGGGAGAGCAGAGCGAGGTGGTGCAGAAGGCGTTCGAGAAGTGCGCGCCCTGCGAGCGGAGCCGGTCGAGGTTCGGGGTTTTCAGCCAGGGGAAACGGGCCTTCCCGCCCTGTTGCTTCTGGATGAAACCAAGGGCGTCCCAGCGCTGGTCATCGGTGTAGATGAAGAGGAGGTTGGGTCGCTTTTCCTGGGCGAGCGCCGTGAATACGGTGGCAAGCAGGATGCCGAGGGATAGGATTCTCATAGGGATGGTGGGATGGTTCAGTCGTCCGCGCTGTCGCGGTTCTTCTTTTTCTTCGGTGCGGTTCCTGCCTTGGACGGATCGTTCGGCGTAGGGAAGGGGGCCTTGATTTCCTGCCTCCAGGTATCGAGCTTCGCCAGCAGCGCGGCGGCTTTCCCGGGCTGGGCGGTGGCGAGGTTGTTCGCCTCGCCGATGTCGTTTTTCAGGTCATAGAGCTCGAGCGATTTGTCCTCGAGGTTCTGGATGAGCTTCCAGTCGCCGGAGCGGACCACGCTGACCGGCTTGGTGCGCCACGAGTCGCCATTCGCTCCCAGGTAGCCGGGGAAGTGCCAGAAGAGCGCGTCGCGGTCGAGCTTCTTGGCGGGATCCTCCAGCAGTTTCGCATAGCTGACGCCATCGAGAGGCTGGTTCTCGGGAGCGGGTGCTCCGCTGAGCGCGAGCAGGGACGGATGGAGATCGACCGAAATGATCGGAGTGTCCGTGACGCCGCCCGGGGCGATCTTTCCTTTCCAGCGGAAAACGTAGGGGACGCGGATGCCGCCTTCGTGGAGATTGCCTTTGCCGGCCTTGAGAGGGGAGTTGTCGGTGACGCCCTTGGCGTTGATGCCGGCTTTCTGATAGCCTCCCACGCCGCCATTGTCGCTGGTGAAGACGATGAGCGTGTTCTCCGCGATGCCGAGCTTGTCAACGAGGGCGGTGATTTTTCCAACGCTCTGGTCCACGCTGGCGAGCATGGCCGCGTAGACGGGGTCGTGGTGTCCTCCGGCGGCTTGCTTGTTCTTGAAATGCTCGATCAGCTCCGGTTTCGCCTGATAGGGCGCGTGGACGCCGAAGTGCGGGAGATAGAGGAAGAACGGGCCGTCCTTGTGGCGCTCGATGAAGTCGGCGGCCTTGTCGGTGAGGAAATCCGCGAGGTAGGTGCCCTGCGGGTAGTCCACCTGGGGATCTGTCTTGAAATCGAAATGTTTGCCGTTGGAGACGATCGCTTCGTCGAATCCGCGCTTCGACGGGTGCTCCGCCGGTTTGTTTCCAAGGTGCCACTTGCCGAACATGCCGGTGGCGTAGCCCGCTTTTTTCAGCGATTGCGCGATGGTAGTCTTGTTCCCAGGCAGGGCGACGACGTTGTCCACCGGGCGGAGCGGGCGGCTGCGCCAGTCGAAGCGGTCGATGTTTCCCACGGTATAGACACCGGTGCGCGCGGCGTATTGGCCGCTGATGAGCGCGGCACGCGTGGGCTGGCAGTTCGGGCCGTTCGTGTAGCCGTTGGTGAATTTCAGTCCGTCGGCGGCGAGCTTCTCGATGTTCGGGGTTTCGTAGTAACGGCTGCCATAGGCCGAGGTGTCGGTGTAGCCGAGATCGTCCGCGAGGATGAAGATGATGTTGGGCGGCTTCTGGTCCGCGAACGAGGTCTGTGGCATGAGGGACCACAGCGCGGAGGCTCCCGCAAGGGCGATGTTTCTAAGGGATGGGGATGTCATGGAGTGATGTTGGACTTGGATGGGAAACCGTTTTTTGAATGCTGTTTCAGTTTTTGAAATTGGAGACGACCGATGTCCCGTCCGCGCTGATCTGGGTGAAGGCCCCGCCGGATTGTTTGGCCAGCGCGCGCATCGCGTCCGCCGCGTCCGGCTCCATCATGGAGATCGTGTTGATCACGGTGCTCCGCCGCCTGGCCGTGCGGCTGAGTTCGTCGATGGTTTCATAGACCTTCTTGCTGACGATGCCGTCCGTCATGAAATAGATGACCTCGGGTGCCGGCTGCATGCCGAGCGCGAGTTCGATGGCGGGTTTCCAATAGGTGCCGAACTCGAGCTCGGTCTTCCTGACCGTCTCGATCGACTGCCGGATGTTTTCCGCGCCCGCCCTCAGCCATGGCGCCTGCTGGCGTCTGCCGGACATCTCCCAGTTGCCGATGTTGATGGAGGTCCAGCGGTGTTCGGTCCCTTGGTTGTCGATGACCACGGCGCTTTTCTGGTCGTCCGCCATCCTGACGACCGATCCGCCGAGCCACACCGGACCGGCGAAGAAAATGAGTTGGTAGTCCTGGGTGGGATCAAGCTGGCCGATTGATTTCACCAGTTCGGTCCGCATCAGTTGCTGGCGTTTGCCTTTCATGGATTTCGAAAAATCGATCACGTAGGCGATGCGCTTCGCCTTGACCTCCAGATCGAAAAAGCGGGCGGTCGGAAGGGCGAGGCCGCCGCCGTTTCCAATCCCCGGGCCGAATCCGTTGCCCACACCCGCACCCTTGCCACCGCCGTGACCGGAACCTCCAAGCCCTCCCGAGAGAGAGGAAAATCCGACAGCCGGAAGATGGGTGATACCCGCTCCATCCTCCGGCAATGGCAGGACGACATTGCTTTTCACATCGAGCGCCGCGACCCGTGGCGCGCTTGCCTTGGAAAAAACAGCGGTCTGTTTCTGCTTCACGATCGAGTAGGTTCGGCCGCCACCTCCGCCGTCGTCATCTCCCTTGCCTCGGGCCACGAAATCCACCCGTGCTTCCGGCGTTTCGCGGATGCTCCGGACACAGAGCATCGCGACGATGAGAAGCAGCGCGTGCATGCCGATGGCGATCCATAGGGAAGCCCCGCCCGGTTTCCACCAGATGATCCCCTCGGAGGCTTTCATCGGGCGGGCGGGGGGCGCTTGTCCCGGAGGTCGTGGAGCGGAACGCGGGGGAACCGCGATCGGACCCGCTTTGTTGGTATGTTTCATGACCCTGTCAGATGAAGGCGAGATTTGCGGACGACAGCGACGGATCATCGAAACGCGGGAGATTGGGGAAAACGGCTTCGAGTTCGTTCGAGGAAACACCGAACCAGTTGGCAAGTTTCGAGGAATATTGATCCACCGAGGTGGTGGGGATCCAGCGGCCGCGGTTGCTTCCCGCATCGATGGAACCTGCGGCGGCTCCGGTCTTCAGCGACGGGAAATGCCCGTAGACGTCGCCACCCTTCACCGCTCCGCCGAGGACGATGGCATGGCTGCCCCAGGCGTGGTCGGAGCCCGCTTTTTCGGGATCGGTGTTGTTCGGCGTGAGAGTGCGGTTGAAGTCGGAGGCGGTGAAGGTGGTGACCTTGTCCCAGACTCCGAGGGCCCGCAGCGTGTTGGAGAAGGCGGCGAGCGAGTGGTTCAGTTCGGTGATGAGATCCGCGTGGGAGGAGAGCAGGGTCTGGTGGGTGTCGAATCCACCGATCTGGCAGAAGAAGACCTGCCGGTTGTTGCCGAGCACGCCGCGCCCGGCGATGAGCTTCGCGATCATCTTCAGCTGGTTTCCCAGGCTGGTGGTGGCGTTCGTGAAGTGGGTGTCGAAGTCCACTCCGGTGGCCGCGGCGGCGGTGATCGCGGCTCCGACGGTGCCTTCGGCGGCGCGGGCACGGATGACGACGCGGTTGTATTCCTCCTCGTGGAGGTTGGCGTGGGTGAGGCGCATGATGTCGTCGAAGGCTTTGAGCCGGATGCCGGCGGGATTGCTCTTGTAGGTGCCGTTCGGATTGACCGCGTCGGCATAGGCATCGCCGAAACCGGAGAGCGGGACGGTCCCTTCGTCATTGATGGCGTACTGGGTCACTTGTCCGGTGGTTCCGATCTGGAAGGAGTTCACGCCCGCGAGGGAGATGGACATCGAGACCTTCGAGGTTCCCGCGTTGTACGATGAATGCAGTAGATCCGCCGCCCGTCCGCCCCAGCCGGAGGCGAACGCCTTGTCCGGGACGGAGGACTGCCACTGTGTCTGCTGGTCGGAGTGGGAGAAGAGCTGGGGCGGCAGCGGGATGTTTCCGCTCTGGTAATCGGCGCGGGAGGAAACGGGGAAGGCGAGCGTACCGACGTTGGCGACGACCGCGAGTTCCTTCCGGTTGAAGAGGCCGGCGAGATCGGGTGCCTGGGGATGCAGTCCGAGCGGCGCCACCGTTCCCGCATGGTGCCGCTGGAAGGCGCGGGTATCGGCCGGCAGGGTGAGCGGATTCAGGCCCGCGGACGGCAGTGCCAGCACGCCGCGGCCATTCACGTAGTCCTCGCGAAGCGATCCGGATGACGCGGCACCGGAGGGGACCAGCAGGTTGTTGGAATCGTGGCCGCCGTTGAGGAAAAGACAGACCAGCGCCTTGTAATCGGACGTCGGAGCCGACTGCGCCACGGCCGCGGTGACGAGCCGCATCTGGGCGAGCGCGTTCACCAGTCCGGTCACGCCGAGCGACGCGCAGGCGGATTGGCGGATGAAATCGCGCCGTCGGACGAGATCCTCTTTCTGATGTCTCTTCATGACTATTTCTGGGTGACGCCCTGGGGAATCGCCGAGACGAGCCAGAGTGCGGTTTTGATCCGGTTGTTGATGGAGGCGGCCTGCACGCCGGGATCGGTGCTGGCGTTGTTGCCGGAGTTGGTGGCGGCGAGCGCGTTGAGGATGATGCGGCGGGGTGTGCCGGGCTGGCTGCCGAAACGCGCCTTCAGCTCGCCGGACGTCAGCAGCAGGTCGATGCGGTCCAGCAGGGCTTCATCCGCGATGGCGAGGGCCGCGGGTTTGTTGAACGTGGTGGCATCGGTGGGTGAGAAAAATCCGTCATGGTTCGTATCGAGAAATGAGAGGTAGAGCGCTTGAAGCGGGGCGAGGTTGGGAAGGATGCGTTGTGGATTTCCCGTGAGCGTGGGCAGTCCCATGTTCGGGGTGAATCCGGCGTTGGTGAAGATTCCGTTATAAAGGAAGTTGGTGATGGTGATGGCGGTGGACTCGGTGATGATCTGCTGTTCCGGTGAGACGAGCCCGTTGGCGGAGATGATGCCGGATGGCGAATGGTCCGGCAGGAACCAGTTGAAAACACTGGGTGCGGAGAGAGGGGATTGGGCGAGGGCTGGCGTGCGGTTCAGGCGGTAGCGCGTGGTGCCGGCCGGAAATTTCGCGAGTTCCTCCGCTGGGTATCCATAGGCGGCGAGATCGGAAAGCGGCATGCCGGAGGCGGCGCCGGTGGCCCGCATGAGGCCTGTCGCCCGCAGCAGCGGCTCGCGGGTCTTTCCCGAACTGGCGAGCGTGCCGCCGGAACGTGCCTCGGGATCCAGCAGGATCGCCTTGATCACCGTGGGGAAATCACCGGTCGAGTTCCGGAATGCCTGGGAGACGCGGTAAAGGTAACCCGGCGAGGGATTCGCGGTGACGAGGCGCTGGATGAGGCGGCGGGAGACGAATGGCGCGGTATTGGGGTGGTCGCGCAGGAGATCGAGGACCGCGTTGAGATCCTGGTTCGCATTGCTTCCGGAGGGGAGGTTCCGGCCCAGCACCGTTTTCGCCCCGGTGTCGTGTTGTCCGGGAAAGGCCTTCATCGGATTCGTCCACTGCGCCTCGCGATGCTTCGTGCCGTCGCCGAGGTTGAACGTGTTGTTGTCGATGGTGGCGTAGGGTGGGGCCGCGGCGCTGCGTTTGGAAAATGACCAACCGGTGAAGACGCGGGCCATCTCGCCGATGTCCGTCTGGGTATAGGTCGGGATGGGCGAGGCGGTGGCATCGAGTTTCAGCGATCCATCCGGATGCAGTTGCACCAGGCCGATGGAGAAGAGCTGCATGATCTCACGGGCGTAGTTCTCGTCCGGCGAGATGATGGGATTTCCATTGGTGTCGTAGGTGGCCTTTCCGTTGCGGAGATGGGACAAGTACTGCCCCATCACGGGACTCAGCGAAACCGAGCGGAGAAGCGCGCGATAGGGGCCGGTGGCCGCCTCGGCAAGAAGGTCATGATAGGCGGTCGCGCCGTAGGAATAGCGGTTGATGACCGCATCCACGTCGGAAACAACGAAGATCTCGCTCAATGCGAAGGCGAACCGTTGCTTGAGCTGGCTGTTCGCGCGGATGGCGAAGAGCCACCATCCCCGCCGGCGGTTCTGGCTGTTGAGATTGTAGTCCGGCTCGCGCGCCTCTTTTTCCTGGGCGTTGGCAGCGGTGGTGTAGGCGAGCAGCGAGGGGGAGGGGAGCGCGAGCTGCTCGTCGATCCATGCGGAATAGGCGGCGATGCGATCTCCTCCCGCGCCCGCCACCCGGGTCCTCAGGGATTCGATTTCCGCAAGCGTGGGGCCGAAGGTGGCCTGCGTGAGAAACCGGGCGATGTCACGGTCCAGCGCATCGTCGGCAAGCGGGGCGATCTCCGGGGCCTCGGGAGGCGCGGTGAATTCGATGGAGCCGGACACAGGCAGGAAGGTCCCGCCGATTTCTCCGGTGACGTGCGCCTGGGTATAGATGCCCAGTTTCACCTGGCCGGAGAGCAGCGCGTCGAGCACCGCCTGATCCGTGGGGAATGACTGGGTGGCCCGGATGTTCCATGGCTGGCCGCCGTAGTTCGCAGGGGGGATGGATTGGAGAATGGAGGACGCCGCATTGAGGATCTGCGTCGAGTTGACCGGCGAGTTAAGGTTGGAGAAAGATAGCGAGGCGGTCGCCAGATTGTTGTCGCCGGAGAGCTTGATCGTGGCCAGCCCGCTGCCTCCGGAGGTGATGCCGGAAAGAGGCCTGAGGTGGGCGAGCAGGAGCCGTTGGTTGTCGATGGTGTTCCGGGCGTCCCGGATGAAGAAAGTGGAGGACTGGTGGCCACCGCCTGCGGAAAGGGTGAGCTGGCGGGGCACCTCGGGCAGTAGATTTGGAACCGGCCGGATGGACACCGTGACGGCCGCATCTCCCGCAGGAATCACGACCCTTTCCGCGATCGCTTCATAATGGGCCTTCGAGGCGGAGGATTTGGCGGGATCCGACGCGCCGGATGTTTTCAGGAAAACCGTCAGCGGATAAGGAGCCGCCGTCCGGCGGATCGTGAGGAGCGCCGCCTGGCCTTCTTTCTCGAACGCGTCCGGTTCTGTGGACTCCAATTCAAGCGAACCGCCCCAATCCCCGATGATGGCGGTGGCGATCGCAAGATCGTCTCCTCCGGCGGGAAATGATCGGGACTTGGAGGCATCGAAGCCGGCAAGCTGGTGCTCCGACCAGTCGTCCACCCCGTCACCGTCCGTATCCTGATCGGTGACGCTGATTTTATAAAATGATGCGGTCTCCGAGCTGGTGACCGGCAATGAGATGCTGGTTCCGGTGCCGCTGACGGGTTCTTCCAACGGAGTCCAGCCGGCATCCGGTCGGCGGGAACGGTGAAGTTGGTATTTTTTTCCCGGTTCGCTGGGAAAGGTGACCAGCGGATGTCCGGCGGGGCGGGAGATGAGGAGGGAAATGCGTGACGCGGGGTCGCGGGGATCCGTTCCCGCGATGGCTTCGTCCCGGTTGACCTGGCCGTCTCCATCGGTGTCGGCATCGGGCGATAAATCTCCTGCCTGATATCTGGCCGCCCAGACGCTGTTGCGGATTTCCGCGACCCCTGCCGATGCGGGAGATCCATGGGTGAGGAGGATGAAGGCGGGAAGAAGATTTTTGAATGGGATCATTGAGAGGCCGGACAAGCCTGCGGATGGTTCGCAGGGTGTTCAGGGAACTCATCCAGCAGTCTGGTCTTCCGTCCCTAGGAATGGAGCGGCGAGGGCTCGTTCGTAGGTGTCCGCCCCGATCCCCGTGGTAATGGGTTTGAGGAGGACGCGGGATGCTTGGGAGGTTTCAGCTTTCCGTCAATGAATAAATAGTAAATTGGGTAATGTTGTATTGTTTTGAATGAGATTTTTCGCGAGCTCGGAGGGGTTCATGATTATCTTAGGAATTTTTCCAAAAAAATCATTTGCATTCTTATTTTGTTTACAACGAAACGCGATTTGCATGACATGCACCGGTCGAGTGAGGCGATGGGTGCGGGGCATGGAATGCTCGCAACCGGTTGAATCTCCTGACTCGGCGAAAACCCTCCCCGTTTTTCATTCATGTCGGACTGCAAATCTGAAGTCGTTGTCTCTACTCAATGCTTTCGCGTTGAGGGAGCCGGAATGATGGAGAATTTGCGGCCGGGTGGACGAATCTGGCTCACCGGTTCAACGAAGACCTCCTCTCGTATTTCCGGGCGTGGGACCTCAATTTTTCCCAAGCATGCGAAACCCGATGGTTGGAAATCCGTCGGGTGCCGATGTCGCCGGACACCCGGTTCGCGGTGCCGGATCCTCCGGTTCGCCCGCTAGTCTCCGAGACACGTCAGGTATTCCGAATCCGTCAAAACCCACCAGTCCTCACCTTTTTCTGTCGCAATTTATCATGAAACAGATCGCAACCATCGCCCTTTCGACGGGTCATAGCAAACGCATCGGCAGGTCAATGCGCGGCCGTTTCCGGAAACGCATGTGGGCTCCCGCCCTGTTCCTGGCCCTGACATCCGTCGGTGCCCACGCGGCGGATGTGGTGGTGACGAACGCGGCCGGTTCCGGCGCCGGGACCTTGCGGCAGGCGATCGTGGACGTTTCGGCCGGGGGAACCATCACGTTCGATCCCACGCTGGCCGGGCAGACGATCAGCCTTTCGAGCGAGCTGATTCTGAGCAAGAACCTGACCATCGACGCCAGCGCGCTTGCGAACGGCATCACCGTCGATGGTGGCGGAACGGTGCGCTTGTTCCGTGTGGACACCGCAGGGAACGTCACCCTGAGAGGGTTGACGCTTACGGCAGGCAAAGGCACCGGTGTTGCGGACGGATTCGGCGGCGCCCTCCACAACCTGGGCACATCCGTGGTGGACCGCTGCACCTTCAAGGGAAATTCGGCCACGCAGTCGGGTGGCGGAATTTTCAACGGCCAGAACGCGACGATGACGGTGCAAAGCTGCACGTTCACGGTGGACGGTGGTTCGACCGGCAACTCCGCCGGACTTTATGGCGGCGCGATTTTCAACTCGAGCGTCATGACGGTGAACGGTTGCACCTTCGACCGGAACACCACGGCCTTCGAAGGTGGCGCGCTTTACACCGACTTCTCCAGCACCCTGATGCTGACGAACTCCACGTTCGTCGGGAACACCGCCAACTTCTACGGGGGGGCGATCTTCAACGGCAGTCCGCGGCTGGAGATGAAGAACCTGACCATCGTGGGCAACAACGCGGTGCGCATCGGTGGCGGGATTTACAGCGACTTCTTCGGCTCGCCCAGCGTGAGCATCACCAACACCATCCTCACGGAAAACACCGCACCGCAGGGGCCGAACACCTTCGGACCTTGGACGGGTACCAACAACATCACCAGCGGGGATCCCAAGCTCTCACCGCTCGGCAACTACGGCGGCGCGACCAAAACGATGCCTCCGCTGCCGGACTCGCCCGCGATCGACGGAGGCGGCTCCACCAGCCTGCTCACCGACCAGCGCGGCCAGCCGCGTGTCCTCAGGGACGCGCCGGACATCGGGGCCTATGAAATACCGACCTCGGAATACAACCGCACCGGCGTGACAATCCATGCGCGTGTCTCCGCGCCGGATCAGGAAGGGGTTTTCGAAATTTCCACCGATCCGAATTTCCTGCCGGTGGTGAGCACCTATGCGGGAACAGGGACCTCCGGTGCGTCCACCGGCGCACGCCTGTCGGCACAACTGGGTTTCCCCTCCGGTGTGGCACAGGACTCGCTCGGGAACACATTCTTCGCGGACACGGCGAACCACCGGATCTGCATGGTCGGCTCGGACGGTCTGGTCGTGAGCATCGCGGGCACCGGCGGGTTCGGCCGGGCGGATGGTCCGGGACCCACGGCGGCATTCGCATTTCCCTCCGCGCTGGCGGTCGGTCCCGATGACAACGTGTATGTCTCCGACACCTTCAACCACCGGATCGCGAAAGTGACCCGTCCGGCGGTTCCGGGTGGAGTCTGGACGGTTACCAATCTGGCAGGCACGGGTGAGGCTGGCTTCAACGAAGGTGCGGGCTCCGTCGCCCGCTTCCGTTTTCCCTACGGTCTGACCCTCGACGCGGCCGGGAATGTCTATGTCGCGGACTCGGACAACCACCGCATCCGCAAGGTGACCGCGCTCGGAGCGGTGAGCACCTATGCCGGATCCGGCAGCCAGGGGCTTCAGAATTCCGTGACTCCGTCCCTCGCGAAGTTCGACACTCCCCACGGCGTGGTCATTTCCGGTGGAAATCTGTATATTGCGGACAGCCGCAACCACTTGATCCGCAAGGTGGTTCCCAACGGGGCCAATGCGGGTGAGGTGAGCACCTTCGCCGGTTCATCGGAAGGCTTCATGGATGCCACCGGTACCAGCGCCCGATTCGACACCCCCTCCGCCATCACGACGGACGGTGCGGGCAGCCTGTATATCGCGGACGAACAGAACCACCGGATCCGGAAAATAGACGCGCTCGGTGGTGTGACCACCGTCGCCGGCACCGGTGATGACGGTCTTGTGAACGGAAAATCCGACATCGCCGAGTTCCACGCACCTACCGGCGTATCCATGACCCTCGATGGAAATCTCCTCGTCGCCGACGCGGAGAACCATGTGATCCGCCGCGTTGCGATCAAGCCGCTCACGGTTCCCGCCACCCCTTTCAACGACAGCTATGGCGTGCAGGTGAAATACGAACTGGATGTCCTGCCGCTCGGACTTGATCCGGGTGTGACCTATTACTTCCGTTGGAAATCCACCTCCACCGGCATCACGCAGGTTTTGGGACAGAGCTTCTACCTATATGATTTCCCTTCGGTGGAAACGGTGCCGGCCACCTCGCTCACTCCGGATGCCGCAGTGTTGAACACCACCGTGGATCCGAAATACGGCCGCACGATCGTCAGTTTCGAATACTCCACCGATCCCGATTTGAAAAATCCCTACGAGGTGACGACGGTCGCGGCTCTTTCAAATGCTTCCGGTGTGGTCACGAATGCCGCGGGCGATGCCTTCGTTGCGGACCGCCTCGGTAACAAAATCTTGAAAATCACCCCTGCGGGTGTGGTCAGCACCTTCGCCGGATCCGGTGTTCCGGGATTCCATGATGGTCTGGGGACGGCTGCGAAATTTGAGAAGCCCGCCGCCCTCGCCATCGATGGTGCGGGGAACCTCTACGTCGCGGACGAGGCGAGCCACCGCATCCGGATCATCACCCCTGCGGGCGATGTGAGCACCTTCGCCGGTTCCGGCGTGGCCGGATTCGCCGAGGGCACGGCTGGCGAGGCGGAATTCCTTTATCCGACCGGAGTCGCGGTGGACGATAACGGGGTTGTCTACGTCGCGGATTCCGGAAACCACCGGATCCGCAGGATCTCGGCGGGGACTGTCACCACACTCGCCGGCAACGGCATTCCCGGCTCTGCGAACGGAGTCGTAGGGAGCGCGCAATTCTCCAATCCCCAATCCGTGGCCGTGGATTCCAGCGGCGGGGTGCTGGTGGCGGATACCGGCAATCACAGCATCCGTGTGATCTCCGCCGGAAATGTGACCACCCTCGCGGGAGATGGTAACGAAGGCTTCCAGGACGGTCCGGGCGGAGCCGCGAAATTCTCCTCGCCACGCGGAGTGGTCGAAGGGGCGGGCGGCGTGGTCTACGTCACGGATACCGGGAATCATCGCATCCGCGAGATCTCGCCGGATGCGGAAGTCAGCACGCTCGCGGGCTCGGGCATCGCCGGGCAGGTGGACACGCCCACCGTCGCTCTCTTCCCCGCCACCGCCAGCCGGTTCAACCTGCCTGTGGGAATAGCGATCAACCCGGACGGTGCCCTGCTCGTGACGCAGGAAGGCAGCCTGCGGAAAATCGAACGCAGCGCCGCGCTGCCCACCATCACCCTCACTCCTGATGCCGATGGAAATGGCGAGCGTGACCTGCTCTCCGCCGTGAACCGTCCTCTTCTCTACGGCACCACCTATTATTTCCGCGCACGCGGCACCAGCTACCGTGACTCGATCACCGGAGAGATCCTCAGTTTCGTCACCCGTCGCGGAGAGATTTCGGTATTCGCCAACACCTCCCAACTGAGCCATCTCCAGAGCGATGTGGTGGACTTCAGCAACACGCCTACCGGCCAGCCGTTCACGCGGCAGTTCACCATTTCGAATCCCGGCACCTGGCCGCTCACCATCAGTTCGGTAGCCTTGCCGGGCGGTTTCCAACAGACGGGTGGCGTGGTCGTCATCCCGCCGCTGGGCACTGCTGATTTCCAAATCACGGTGACCGCCGCCGTCGCCGGAAATTACAGCGGAAACGTCGTCATCACGAACGACGCACCGGAGAAGACGGTGTTTTCCTTCCCGGTCGCAGGCGTGGTGCTGGATCCACCCGTGCTCACGACCTTGGACGCCACCTTGCCCGGGGCCGGCACCGCAACCTTCAATGCGACCGTCAACCCTCGTGACAGCGCCACGGATGTCTGGTTCGAGTGGTCTCAGGATCCGGATTTCGACGGTGTGAACGTCAGCACGCTTGCCGGAGAATTCAACCAACCCTCTGGCATCGTGGCCGATGCCGCGGGAAATATTTTCATCGCGGACCGCCAGGACCACCGCATCCGGAAAATCGCCGCGGACGGCACGGTGAGCATCTTTGCCGGTTCCGGAGCGCCGGGCTATGCGAACGGGGCAGGGGAGGGCGCACAGTTCGACCAACCCGTCGGTCTCGCCATCAACGCCGCCGGAACCTTGTTCGTCGCGGATTCCAACAACCACCGCATCCGTGCCATCGACCCTGCGGGCGTCGTCAGCACTTATTCCGGCCTTGGAACCATCGGCTTCACGGACGGTATCGCGACCGCCGCCCGCTTCACCCATCCGGCGGGCCTGGCCATCGACAATCTGGGCCGGCTCTACGTGGCGGATTCCGGAAACAACCGTATCCGCGTCGTCGCAACGGACGGCTCGGTCAGCACGCTTTCAGGAACGGGCGAGCCCGGTTCCGGCAATGGAGCGGGCAACGTGGCGGAGTTCGACGGACCGGTTGGCATCGCCCGGGACGCCTCCGGTTTCGTTTATGTGACGGAATCGGCCGGCCATGCGGTCCGCAAGATCGCACCGGATGGATTCACCAGCGTGTTCGCGGGAAATGTGGCCACCGCCGATTTTGCGGACGCCTCCGGCACGACCGCCCGTTTCAGCAGCCCGGTGGGCCTTTCCGTCGGAATCGGCGGAGTGGTCTATGTCGCGGACAAGGGTAACAACCGCATCCGCCGCATCAGCCCGGATGGCTCGGTGGTGACGATCGCGGGCACGGGAACTCCCGTGGTGCTCGACGGCTTCGGTGACGTCGCCGGATTCTTCAACCCCATCTCCCTTGTGGCGACGGCGAATGGTGGCGTGATCGTAGGAGAGGCCGGAACATCCGCCGTCCGGAAGATCACCTCGCTTCAGGTCCTGCTTCCAGCCTCCACCGGACTGGTGGGCACGACGACGCTTCCTGTGGTGCTGGCGGTCAACGGCCTGCCGACCTCCGGTCCTTATTATTTCCGCTCCATCGCGACCAACGGCGGGGGAACGACCATCGGTGCCACCCTCGGTGTCAACCAGGCGATCTCCACCTACGATGCGTGGAAATTCGCCAAATTCGGCAGCGACGCCGGGAACCCGCTCATCTCCGGCATGTCCGCGAATCCAAGCGGCGACGGCATCTCGAACCTCCTCAAGTATGCCTTCGGACTTGATCCTCTGTCTCCGGCGCCCGGAAGCATTCCCGTCATGGGACTCAGCGGCGGTGCGCTGACCCTCACCTACACCAAGGTTCTCGCTGCGACCGATCTGGTTTACACCGTCGAGTGGTCGGAGGACCTCGCCACCTGGAGTTCCGCCGGAGTCATCGAGCAGACCGTCGGCGGCGACTCGGAAACCTCACAAATCCGCGCCACAGCCCCGGTCGTGCCCGCTTCGGCCAAATTCCTCCGGGTTCACGTCACCTTGCAGTAGTCCATGTCTCACCCACCCATTTCCATGAAAAAATCCACGTCATTTTGGTGCTTGGTCCTCGGTTTGCTCGCAGGAGTGATGAACGTGGCGGCAGACGCCCAGACCGCCGGACAGACGATCACCCTCTCTCCGGGTTGGAATGCCGTCTGGCTGGAAGTCGAGCCGTTTGACGCGGACGGCCAGAAGAAAACACCGGAAGCGGTGTTTGATGATCCATCCATCGAAGCCGTCACCTCACCCAAACCGCTGGCGGGTCTTTCCGAGTTCTTCGCCGGGGAGCCCGGCAGCGTCACGAGTTTCAACGAGGACGAGTGGCAGCAGTGGAAGCGCAATGATCCGGCGGGGATTTCCAACCTGTCCCTGATCACCGGCAACCGTCCCTATCTGGTGAAGGTCGCGGATGGCGCCCCGGTCGTGCTCTCGCTGACCGGAAAAGTCGGTTTCTACCGTCCGGAGTGGACACCGGACCGCTACAACCTTGTTGGCTTCGGCTTGCAGGGCACTCCGAGTTTTGACGCGTTTTTCGGTCCATCCGGTACGAAACATCCCGTCGCCAGGATCTTCACCTTGAATGCCGCCACAGGAAACTGGGAAAAGGTTGCCGGTGGCGCACAGATGGCTTCCGGCAAGGCTTACTGGGTTTTCAGCTCCGGCCAGTCCAGCTACACCGGTCCGGTTTCGGTCGAGTTCGACCATTCGGCGATCGGACGGCTCGATTTCGGCGGGCCGGCGGATACGCTGGTCGTCGGCACCGGAACGGATGCGATGGACCTGGATCTGGAGGAAATCGTGTTCAGCAACGCCGGCCCGGTCGCGGCCACGCCGGAACTTGATCTCATCACTCCGGACGCAGGCTCCGGAAATCTTTCCCTCTATGTGGTCAATCCCGCCGCGGGCACGGTCGGCTACGGCCGTGGGAACCAGGTGGACACCGCGCCGGGCGCGGGAGCCAGCGCCCCGCTGGGTAAAACCATCGCCAGCAAGCAGAATGGAATCCTCACGATCGGAGCGAGACGCAACTGGAACGACAACTCGCCGAGAACCAATGTCTATCGCCTGAAGACCGGAGCGAACGGGGCTTCGTTCTGGCTGCCCGTCACCGCCGTCCCGAGCGAGATCCCGCTGCCGCCCGCCGGCACACCCGGCACTCCCGCCGACACGGTGACCGGTCTGTGGGTTGGCGAGGTTGTTTTCGACTCCGTCACCAGCATTGTCGAAGATGGCGCTCCGGTCAGGCCCGCCTCCGGGAAAGCCCCCATGCGCATCATCGTGCATTCCGATGGCTCGGGGACCGTCCGGTTGCTTTCCCAGGTGACGATCATGCAGACGAAAACCGCCGATGCGGAAATCGCCGCGGAATCCGTGCTGGTGGTGGATCAAACGAAGATCCCGTTTTTCGAGGGAGTCAAGGAACGCGATGGCAAACGCGTGGGCCTGCGTGTTGAAGCCGTCGCCTATGACATGCCGCGTAAACTGGACGGCGAGAGCCAGGGGAACCTCATCGAGGATCCGAAGTTCCTGACGCTCACGACATTGTCGTCCGCGCTCCAAGCCGCACTCAGCGAGGCTCCGATCAACCGCACCGCCGCCCAGAATTCCCTCATCGCGAGCAGCTCCAGCGCCATCGCCGCCGCGAAGCAGAAGATCCCCACGCTGCTGCCGAATTACCTCCTCTCAAGCGTCGGACGGCCGCCGAAGCTTGCGGAAGCCTACGATCTCACCACACCGATGACCGGCGCCGTGGGCGCGGGCCAGACACTCACGGGAAATCTCACGCTCGACCCGTTCCACCGCAGCAACCCCTTCCGCCACGCCTATCACCGCGATCTTGCGAAAGGCCAGCAGGTCAAGCGGACCTTCAAGGTGACCTTCGATGCGGACCAGCCGATCACCGGACGTCTTCGTGGTACCTGCACCGAGACCCTCAGCGGTCTGATCCAGTCAAATCTCACCCTTTCAGGACGCGTCGAGTTCAGCCGCGTCAGTGCTGTGGATTCCCTCCAGTAAACCCAACTGAACCTTTCCCATGACTTTCCCAACCGCGATGAAACATCATTCTTTGCTCCAGCTCCTGAAAGGCTTCGCCGCCGCCTGCATCCTCGCCGCATCGACGGGTGCCGCCGTTGCTGCCGCGCCCGAGATCGTTGTGGAGCAACCGGCCGGTACGAACGTTTCCGATGGTGGCTCCGTGAACTACGGCTCCATCGATCTGGGAACCAACAAACCGCTGACGTTCACGATCAAGAACACCGGTGATGCCGACCTCACCGGTCTCGCCGTAACGAAAAGCGGAGCGAACCAGTCGGATTTCGCCATTTCAGGCACTCCCACCTCGCCGCTGACCGGACCATCCGGCACCACGACGTTCACGGTGACCTTCAACCCCACCGCCAAGGGAGCGCGGACCGCCGAGATCCAGATCGCCAACAACGATGCGGACGAAGGCCCGTTCAACATCACCCTCAACGGCACCGCCCTTGCACCGGAAATCGTCGTCGAACAATCCGGTACCGGAATCAACGACGGCGGCTCGAAGGCGTTCGGCAATTCTCCGGTCGGAACTCCGGTGGACCTTTCGTTCACCATCAAGAACACCGGTGACGCGGACCTTACCGGACTGGCCCTTTACGTGGACGGGACGAATTCCGGCGACTTCACCGTGACCGCGGCACCGACCGCTCCCGTGAGCGGACCGTCCGGAAGCACCAATTTCACAGTCAGGTTCACGCCGTCCGGAATCGGCAACCGCTCGGCGGTGCTCCACATTCCGAGCAATGACTCGGATGAGGACTCATTTGAAATCAACCTTTCCGGCACCGGACAGGCCGCGGAGATCGTCGTGCTCGGCCGCGGTGCCTCGAACATCGCGGATGCGGGGTCCCAGGCCTTCTCCCAAACCATGGTTGGTGGCTTCGACAAGATCACCTTCACCATCCAGAACTCCGGCAACCTCGACCTCACCGGACTCACCGTGACGAAGGACGGGGCGAACCCGGGGGATTTCGTCATCGCGTCCAACCCGACGGCCCCCGTCGCGGCTTCCGCAGTGACGACGTTCGACGTCCTGTTCCAGCCGACCGCGGCGGGAGCGAGGACCGCCACGCTCCACATCGCGAGCAACGATCCGGATGAAAACCCTTTCGACATCACGCTGACCGGCACCGGCGCGGCTCCGCCGAGCGGTTCGGACAGCTTCGGTTACAAGCTGGCTTCCACCCCGGTGAACGCGTTCAGCCTGAAAACCAGCGATCCGGACGTGGTGACGGCGGGCAGCCTTTCCGGCGACGACTACTACCAGTCCGTGAACATCGGTTTCACCTTCTTCCTTTATGACAAGGCCTACACCTCCCTCGCCGCGTCGACGAACGGCCTCCTGACATTCGGCAGCGAGTCCGCCGCCTACAGCCCGCACACCATTCCCAACAGCTCGGCCCCGAACAATTACGTCGCTCCGTTCTGGACTGACTTGGTGAAGGGCGCCGGCAGCAACATCCTCTACGCGACACGCGGCTCCGCGCCGAACAGGACCTTCATCATCGACTATCAGGACATGGAGGAGTATGCGAACAGCGCGGCCCGTGTTTCCTTCCAGGTCATCCTTTACGAAGGCAGCAACTCGATCGAAATCCAGTATAAGAAGTTCACGGGCTTCACCACCGGCCGCAACGTCACCGTCGGTATCGAGAACTTCGCCGGAAGCGATGGTATCCAATACACGGCCCAGACCGCGCGTCCGATTCCTCCCGGTGGCGCCCCCACCGCCATCATTTTCACCCGTCCCGTCATCGTGGATGTGGTGAGCAAGTTCACCCGCCCGGATGGTTCGCTGCAGGACGTTGGCACGCTCTCCAGCGGTTTGAATCCGGAAATCGGAGTCTATAAGGAGCCGTATGGCGCTTCGAGACGCTATGAGGCGCCGGAATTCATCTATCTGGACAAGGACTTCGCCGTATTGCCCGCCGCAGGGGAGGTGACCGATGCGAACCCCGCATGGTACCGCCTGGTGAACGATGGCTACGCCCTCGACGGGCAGGTGGTGCAGGGGGCGCAGAAATTCTTCGCGACCACCCTGTCCCATGACGTCACCATCATCTGGCGCTGGCGTTTGGAATACGCGGCGGTCGTCGAGTCCGGGAAACCCAATGGCGGATCGGTCAACGGCGGAGGCCGCTTCTGGTACAAACCCGGTGACCAGTTCACGGCCATCATCGACAATCCTCTGGACGGCTTGTCCGAGTCGGCGGGCATGCGCCTGATCGTGCAGGGTTACTCGCTTTTCGACAAGACGGGCGCGCAGATGGGCGTGGAGATTCCGGTCACGGCAGGTGCGTTCGTATCTTCGAATCCGCTCAGCATGTCGGCTCCGGTCCGCCTGAAATGGCGCTGGGCCGGACAGGTCCGCTACCGTCTGGACGCGAGATCCAGCGGCGTGACTTCCAATTTGTTGAACTCCCAGTCCTTCCTCCGTGTCTACAAGCCCGACCGGACCACCGTGGACGCCACCTATTATGGAAATGGTGCGGACATGCCGGTGTGGGTGAATGTCGGCAGCAAGGTGGAGGCTGGAGCGTTCTACCGGAGCTTGGACCGCCGTTGGACGCTGACGGATTTCGCGGCGCCTCCGGGAGCGGACCTCGCACCGATCGGCAGTTCCGTCGCAACGCTCGCGGACAGCACCGCGGTATTGCCCTCGGGTGGGGGAGCCGCCCAGATTTCCCGTATTTTCACCGTGCAGGTTGCGATGGCGCCCACGGACATCCATTGGCTTTATGGCCCTACCGTCTTCCGCGCGGAGGTTCCCCTTGGCAAGAGCTTCGATCCCAAGAGCCCGGACATCCAACTGGTTCCGGATCTTGCCACGGGCGGGGTGCTGAAGGTGCTTGATGGCGGACCGAATCTCTCGATCGACGCCAAGATCAACGCGCCGGAAGGCAGCACGATGAACGGCGCGGCGCTCCGCTGGGATCCTCTTGCGAAGGAGCTTTTCCCGGTGCAGCCCGGCAGCTACCGCCTGAATTGGGCGGACGCCAGCGGTTCGGCCGAGACCTATACCGTCGAGATTGTCACGACATTCCCTGGTGACAGCGCCCCCCTTGTTTTCCCCCGTGAGGACGAGGATGGCAGGCGCCAGGGCGTCGCGCCGAACTATGTGGTCAGCACGCCTCCTCTTGAACTGGTCTCCAGCGATTTCCCCGCTGCCCCGGCCGCACACTACCGGCATCTGTATGATCCGCTTCCAACCCGTCGTCCTCCCACGAAGCTGGACATCAGTGCCACCGACGAATGGGCTTTCCAGGAAATGCCATACGCCGAAAAAGGCATGTCCGCCACCGTCGCAACCACCGTGCCCGGCGTGCCTTACTCGACAAGCGGCACAGGCCGCAGCGTGGTGCTCTTCAGCTATCGCGCGAATATCGACGAAGTCGCGGACGGGGATCTGGCAAAGGAAAACCTCGCCGTGCGCGTCGTGCAATCCACCCCGGTGGGCGTCATCACCCGCAACGACCAGAAACTGGTGCTCGGCCGCCATGCGCTCCAGCTGGGCAGCGGCTCGGCCCCCGGAGGCGTCTACGGCATCGTGCAGAACGGCAGCTCTCCCGCCACCACCAGCATCAATCCTGGTGACAAGTTTGTCGTGGACTTCTGGCTGAACGCCAAGGGTCTCAAGACATCCACTCCAATCACGCTGGCGAACTGCGTCACCGTCAGCGGATCCACCGCAGTGACCTGTGCCACCACCGCGAACGTCCAGGCCGGCATGGGTATCAACGGCACGAACATTCCCGCCGGCACGAAGATCGCCTCCGTTACGAACGGCACCACGCTGCAGCTCAGCACCCCGGCCACCGCGAACGGCACCGCTCTTTCCTTGTCCGCGACGAACAAGCCCGTCACGGTCGTCAGCACGGGCGGCGGCGGACTCAAGGTCACCCTTGATCCCGAGGGAGCCACCGTCACGGCGGACTACCGCGGTGTGAAGGTGACCCATCCGCTGCCAAAGGCGGGAGTCTCCTGGAAGCACTACGTGATCCACGTTTTCACCAACAGCTTCTTCGGTGTGGATGTCGCGATGGTGGATTTCTACCTCGACGGCCTCCGTCAGGAAAAAGGTTTTGTCACCGGTTGGTTGCCTACCGCCGTGACCTCCACGGTTGGCAGCGGACTGACGGCGAACTCGCTGAGATTCGGCGTGGACGCCACCGCAAGCCAGGGCCTGTTGCTGGACAATTTCCGTATTTTCAATCTCGGAACGGATCCGGAAGGTTACCTGAACGCCGGAGAACTCCGCCGTTTGCGGACCGAGCGGGACATGACCGTCGTCGGGAAGCGCCTGCGGAACGTGGGTCCGCTCGTTTCGTTCCACTTCGAGGACACTCCGTTGGCCGGACGCTTCTCCAACCAGGGATCGCTGCCGAACATCGCCGTCGGAACGGTGGCGGGCAGCACGCCGTATGCTGGAAAATGGGCGGACACCGATCTTCAGGAAGTCGCCACCAAATTGGAGAGCACGTTGGACAACGCGGCCTTCAGCGGCAGCGGCTACGTCTTGAACCCGGTGTCCAACTACAATGTGGACCTTTATAACCGCGCTGCGGAAATCGGCACCTGGGGGCCGGTCTTCCCGATCAACGACAAGCAGCTCTTCACCGAGGTCACGAAGAAGCTGGAGGTCGCCTATTACGAAAATCCCTATCTCACCGACCGCAAGTCGAACCCGAACGTCTCCTGGCCGTACATCGCGACGGAATACAAGGATGTCACCTTCCCGGCGCTCGGACCGAACAAGGACAAGGCCATCTATATCGCCAGCCGCATCGGTTCGGAAGGGGTGGACCAGAAGGGATTCACCCAGCCGGTCTTCGATCTCGCCGATTATGCGGATCTGAAAATCTATCAACAGCCTGACAGGACGCTCGCCGGTTACAACCCGAACGAGGAACACGCGCTCGTGGCTCCTGCGAACCGTGCGGCCCTGAAGGTCAAGAACCTTGGCGAGGACGTGCCGAACAATCCGCCGCTCGCCGCCTTCGCGCTCCAGCGTGACATCAACACCGCCACCACCATCTACACTTCGGATCCATGGGTGCTGGTCCAGGTGAACAACCTCGCCACGGGCGAGCCCGAGATGGCGGCCTATCAGGTGTTCAAGACCCGGACCGGGGCAACCGCCTTCCCTCGTCCGAGCACGGCCGTGGTGAATACGGCCGGTTCCGGCCTCGCCTACGAGGCGGCTTCCGTCCCCGAGGATGGTTTCCTCACCATGGATCCGGCGAAGTCTTTGAACTTCAGCTACCAGTTCGACTATCCGGTGTTCGCGGGCGACCTGCTCATCCCGCCATACCCGCTCAACATCGTCATCGGGAACGTCCCGATGCGCGACGCCCGCGGGAACAGCCTCCAGGTGAACGGTGTCAACCAGCGCACGCTCTGGCGTGACGTGAACAGCAACGCCTGGGTGGTCTCAGGCGGCGGCCAGTTCTTCCACCAGTTCTTCTACCCCTTCCGGTCCGACTTCTATCTCGCCGGTGCCACGGCGGGTGTTCCTGTCGCATGGCTGCCGGACGACGGCAGGACCTATACCGGCACGGGAACATCCCTCAATCCGGTGAAGGTCAACTACACCTCCTACTGGCGGAAGGATTATCCGAAGCTCAAGCGGGGCGAGACGCTCACCTACCAAGGTGGCGAATACTTCAATGAAACTCCCGGATCGAACGGATTGCCGGCGCTTGTCGCCATGGCCTCCGCTGAGGTGATCTATGACAGCTCCACACCGAGCATGGTATACGGCCCGACCGCGACGAACAGCCATGACCTGAGCAAGGCATCCGCCCGCATCATCCGTCCGCTGGACCGCCGGGAAAACCCGTTCACCGTCGCGCAGATGGGTGGTGCCGGCTTCACACCCGCCGCCACGGCCAAGGTGTTCATCGTCGCGGAGCGCTGGTATTTCAAGGAACTGCCCGGCTCCCTGCAGAAGCGCTTCTACTTCGACTCTCTCGCCGCGAAACTCGTTTTCCGCGGTCGTCTGAACGACAAGGAAAGCGGCGATTCCAATCTCACCGCCGGTCCCGACCCGCTCAACATTCTCGAGCCGAACGTCCTCACCAAGGACGATTACACCCGTCTCCGCGCGCTCTCCAGCGACAGTGCCTGGAGAACGGCCATCGATAACATCTACCTGAAGGTTCAGAATCCGGAGGATATTTCCAGTGGCAACACGAACGCCTCTGCGGCGGCCAAAAACCTGCAGGGCGTGAAACCCAAGCCGTCCAATTACCCGAACGAACTAGGCAAGTTCTGGATCAAGAACGGCAGCACCTACACCGAGACAACCTCGCCGACACCGACGATGGTTCCGCTCGACAGCTTCGGCGTCGGCTCCGCGCTCGTTCCCAGCCCGACCCTGCTGACCCAGAACCCGAACGGTTCGATCTACATCACCATCGCGGAAAACAACCGCACCGAACTTGTCGGCGCGCCGATCAGCCTGCACATCATCGAGATCATTCCGGACCGTTATCGCGGCGCGATCAAGGTCATCGAGGGTTCGGACGCGTTCAGTGAGAAGGTCACCCTCCAGCACAACGGTGAGTTCGGCGCGAACACCGCCGACCTTTACTACGAGTGGTGGATCAGAGACGCCGCCCCGCTCGACGTGGTGGCGCAGGAGGTGCTTGCGAACGGCACGCTCACCCAGACATCCGCCAGCGGCCAGTCGCTGTGGCAGGAATACATCCCTACCGACCGCGCTTCGGAGACCTCTCTCGATGGCAAGCACCTCGGACTGAACTCCGTCGTCTTCGAAGGCAGGCCGGACGTGGTGCTGGCGGACAAGCTGGTGCTCATGCGCTACCGCCACAGGAGCGAGAGCAACTGGAAACTCGTGCCCTTCGAATTTGCGAACGCCTCCGTGGCATGGAAACCCGGCAGCGTCCTTCCTGTCACGGCCGCTCCGTTCCAATGGGCGGGTGCCGCGAACTCCCCGCAGCTCCAGGCCGACGGCAGCAAGCGCTACATCCCGCAACTCGTCATGGGGTGGGTGAAGCGCGTGCTCGACCGCATCAATCCCTATGAGGCCCGCTACGCGGACTTCTTCAGCAATGAAAGTCCGGCGACCTACAGCAGCCAGATCCAGATCGCCGGGGCTCCATACGCCGGAAACGTGGCGCTGAACCCGAGCAAGAACGTCATCGAGAACACCGGCCTCATCGAGCTCTACCGCACGGTCCTGGAGCGCGCCAAGGAACTGTCGATCGACAATTCCAGCAATGGAAACACGACCGACGGCATCAATCAGGCGCTGCTGCTCGCCGCCACCCGCCTCTCGGTGCTTTACGAATTGTTGGGCAATGAAGCCTACAGCGACGCCCAGGATTCCACCATCAACTCGGGTGAGGACGCCGCGCTGTCCAGTGTCGCTTCCTTCACCCATGCCTTCCAAAACATGGAGTCGGATCTCCAGCACGAGGAACTTTCCCTCCTGCGGGGAACCGATTTCGGCAAGAGCTACCCGATTTACAACCGCATGTTCTGGAACTACGCCAAGGGTCTGGGCGAAGCGGCCTACAACGTGAATTACAACATTTACGACGTGAACACGGACGGCTTCATCAACGAGGACGACGCCCGCAAGCTCTACCCGCAGGGTCACGGCGACGCATGGGGACATTACGTTTCCGCGCTCGACATGCACTACACGCTGCTGCAGCACTCCGGCTTCAGCTGGAAGACCCGCTCCGAGCTCTATTCGCTCATGCAGAACGTGCTCGAGGTGGATTTCCTCGACGAAAAGACCTTCGCCCGTCTCGGTGCCGAACGCGCCCGCGCCGGCCGCGACATCGTGCGTAACACCTACCGCCTGAACTACACCCAGAACCCCGACGGACAGTGGCAGGGCTACACCGATGGTGCCGATCCCGCCCGTGCCTGGGGTGTTTCCGAGTGGGCACATCGCGCCGGCCAGGCCAGCCATTTCGACTGGGTTGTCGCGAACGCTCTTCTTCCTGAGGACGCCGGTGCCGCCACTCCGGTCACCAATCCTGAAAACCTCGACCGCATCGAGCGTTCGGGAGCCATTGATGAGATCGGGGCCATCGCGGGCGGACTGCATGAGATCCAGGTCGCCATGGACGAAGCGAACAGCGGGGTGAATCCGCTGGGCCTCGATTCCGACGCCTTCGCCTTCGACATCGAGCTCCAGTTCTACAACAACGCGTCCGGCGGCGACCGCCGTTCGCAGTTCGAGCAGATCTACACCCGTGCCCTGGACGCGAGCGCCAACGCGCTCACCACCCTCGACATGGCCACCCAGTCCGGCAACAAGCTGCGCTCTCTCGCGGATGACACCGACGGGCTCATCCAGGAGGCGATGGCGCAGGACCTGGATTTCCGGAACCGCCTGATCGAGATCTTCGGTCGTCCGTATGACGGCACCATCGGCGTCGGCAAGGCCTATCCGGAAGGTTATCTCGGCCCGGACACCCTGCTCTACGCCTATCTCGACAAGACAAAGATCTCCGAAATCGTTCCGGAGCGCGCGTCCTCCGACAAGAAGGTCGTGACTTTTGACACGATCTACAAGGAAGCGACCGGCATCATGAACAAGAAGTCCATGGTCGATCTCTACAAGGGTGCCTGGGATGGAAGTCCGGGAACGAAACGCACGACCGCGTTTGAGACCCTCATCGGAAACAACAACTATCGTTTCGAGAACAAGACCTTCACCGCGCCTTACACGACCGCTTCGAAATATGCGTTCCAGTCCCTTCCCGGATGGGGCACGCGGACCAGCTATGGTCGGGTTCAGGCATCGTTGCAGGACATGCTCGCCGATGAGATCGAGCTGGACAGCGCCATTTCCGACTACATCGCCTACCTGCGGGAGTTGGAGAACAAGCTCCACCGCATCGACAGCCAGCTGGCCATCTTCCAGGAGAAAAACGACAACCACGACGAGATCGCGAAGCTTCGCAAGAAGTTGAGCGACACGGTGATCGGACTGGAGACGGCGTTCGGCATCGTATCCAGGGTCGCCGGATTCCTTTCGGCTGCCATGGAGGCGGGCAAGGAAGCCATTCCCGAGGTTGTCGGATTTTCGTTCGACGCGACTTCGGTCCCGAGAGGTGTTTTGAAATCCATCTGGGGTATTACCAAAGTTGTTGAAGGGATCGCCGACACGGTGAAGGAACTGAGCGTGGCGATCGTCACCCGCGATGCGGAAGCCAACGAATACAAGATCGACCTGCGCAACGAGCAGCTCGACCAGGTGGCCGAGCTGGAAGGCATGATCGAGGAATTCCAGAGCCTCGCCGGTGCCGAGCAGTCGCAACGCAACGCCATCGGTGCCGCGATCCAGAACATGGAGGTGCACCGCCAGGAATACATCACCGCACAGGCCGAGGGCTTCCGCCTTCTGCGCGAGCGCGAGGCATTCAACAAGATCCTCGCCGCCAAGGTGCAGAAGAACCGTTATCAGGACATGATCTTCCGCCTGTCCCGCAACGAGGCGATGAGCAAGTATCAAAGCTCGTTCGACGCCGCCGCGCGCTACGCATGGCTCGCCGCACGTGCCTATGACTATGAGACCAGCCTCGACCCCGGCCATCCTGCCGCACCGGGCTCGTTGCTCGACAAGATCGTGAAGGAGCGCCAGCTCGGCGCATGGGCGGATGGCGTGCCACAGATCGGACACGGCGGCCTTGCCGAAATCCTCGCCCAGCTCAAGGGCAACTTCAACGTGCTCAAGGGCCAGCTCGGCATCAGCAACCCGCAGGAGGCGAACGAGAAGATCTCCCTCCGCAGCGAGCTGTTCCGCATCAACACCATGGATTCGGAGTTGTCCGCGGCACAGGAACTGAAGGCGAACATCGCCGCCCTGAACATCCCCGAGTCCCAGCTCACCATGGACCAGCGCCTGCTGCTCGCCACCCTGGATGATGAGGAGAACCAGGCTGCCCTTGCCCAAGGCCCCGCCAGTGACGACCGCTGGAAGGACGCGCTCAAGGCGCGCATCGTGCCGGACCTGAACACCATGCCCGAGTTCGTACGCCATTGCCGCCCCTTCGCGACAGGCGTCCAACCGGGCCTCGTGATCCGCTTCAGCACCACCATCGAGACAGGGAAGAACCTCTTCGGGCTGCCGCTCATCGCCGGAGACCACAGCTACAGCACGGCGAACTTCGCCACGAAGATCCAGGCGCTCGGCGTCTGGCTGGACAACTACAACGCGGCGGGGCTGTCCATCTCCCCACGCGCCTACCTTGTCCCGCTCGGCACGGATTACCTGCGGAACTCGACCGCAAGCCAGCCGATCACGCGTGCCTGGAACATCGTGGAACAGCGCATTCCGACGCCTTATCTGATCAACGCGGGCAACATCTCGTCGCCGAATTACATTCCGACCCTCAACGGTGTGGACGGATCGTTCAGCGATCTCCGCCGCCATGGAGACTTCCGGATGTATCACGACAATGGTGATCCGGAGGCGGACGACAGCGAGCTCATCATGGACTCGCGCCTCATCAGCCGCTCGGTCTGGAACTCGCAATGGATGCTCGTCATCCCGGGTGCCGGTCTGGATGCCAACCCGGAAGCCGGTCTCCAGAAGCTCACGGACAACATTTCCGACATCAAACTCTACTTCCTGACCTACTCCCATCAAGGGCAGTAATCCCACCGAGGCCAAAAACCATCCAACCATCCCAACACGATGAAAAACACCTTTGCCCTCATCTTTGCCGTGATCCTCGCCGCCCTCGGCGTGCTCGGTCAGGCGGTTCATGCCCAAGGCTTCACCGAATCCGACATCGTCTTCTACGGCGAAGTCCGGAAATCCGGCGGTGGCCAGACGGTCTTGCTCCAGAGCGGTCACCTGAAGCTCACCTTCGTCAACCAGAGCAATCCGGCCAACCGGGTGACCTTGGAAACGGAACTGCGGCCGACCGGCAGCGGCGCGACCAAGCCATGGTCCTACTCCCTGAAGGTGCCTCTGGCGTACCTGCCGGAGGCCCCGCGCATCGGGCAGTTCCTGGCGGTCGGAAACTCATCCACGAATTTCAAGATCCAGGAAATCACCATCGACGGCGTGCCTGCGACATTGCCGGACGGCAGCAAGGAATTCTACGGCCTCAGTTTCGCCAGCCGCTCCGGCGACTACCGGCTCGACCTGCTCGTCTCCGGAAACAGCACCGACAGCGATGGCGACGGTCTGCCGGACTGGTGGGAGAAACTCTTCGGTCTGGATCCCAACCTCGCGGATGCGAACGGTGACTTCGACAACGACGGTTGGAGCAACCTCCAGGAATTCCTCCGTGGCAGCAATCCCGCCCTCAGCAACCGCAATCCGCAGCTCGTCACTTCGGAAATCCTGGTGCCGGAATCCGGCGAGGCCGGGATTTATCCACAGGTGCTGGACTCCGATACCGCGGACTCCGGCATCCACCTGACTTTTGCGGACTCCGGCAATGGCTTCGAGATCAAATATGACGGCGAGCCGCTTGAAGAGGGCGAGGCTTTCCCGCTCACCGATTTCCGTTCGGGCCGGCTGACGATCTCCCATGCGGACCGGTCGGTGCGCGGCGTATCCCTGCCGGTCAGTTGGAACGACGGTGGAGAAGCATTTTCCGGTGCCGTCCAGGTCCGCGTCGTGTCTCCGACCACGCGTGATGGCAGCGACGCATCGCTCTGGCTCGATGGTTACGACCTGCCGGCCGGCGGCGCGGCGGTCAGCACCTGGACCGACCGTTCCGGCAACGGCCGCAACGCGACACAGCCGTTGCCGGCCTATCAGCCGAAGGTCACGGACCACGCGGCGGATTTCTCGAAGGTGGCCGCGTCCCACCTTTTCTTCCAGGATTCATCCCTGCCTGGCGGGGATCATACGGTGCTGGCATCCTATTCGGCCGCCGCCTCTTCGGCAGCTCCGCAAACCCTGCTCTCCACCAACCGTGGTTACCTCCAGCTCGCCGCCACCGCACAGGCGGTTTCCTACCCGGGGGCTCCCACCTATCAGGTGGATGGGACCGCGCTTCTCGGCTACGAGAACGCCACCGGCAAGCCCACCACCTCGATTTTCCGCCGTCAGAACTCCCTGCTGCAAAACATGCTCGGACTGTCCTACGACGGTGAGAACCGCGTCACCGCGACGATCGATCCGGTCCTGCCGACGCTTGGTGCCCGGCGTTCCGCGCTTCCGAGCGGCTCCGGCTCTCCGGTGGATCAGGTTTTCTCCGGGAGAATCCAGGAACTGCTGGTTTTCCCGAACGCCCTGCCCGAGCAGAAGCTGCGCGGCGTGAACGACTACCTCCAGTCCAAATGGAGCGGCGCGGTGATCTGGGACTTCAGCACCAACCTCAAGGACATCACCTTGGCCTCGGGACCCGGCACCGAATCACGCATCGTGCGCGGCGGCTTCGGCAAGGACAAGCTTTCGGGTGGCGCGGGCAACGACGTCCTGTCCGGCGGGGCGGGGGATGACCTGCTCACCGGCGGACCCGGCGCGGACCGTTTCGTCTTCGGTGGGGTGGATCTCGGTCGTGACCAGATCACCGACTTCGATTCCGCAAACGACATTCTCGACCTGTCGGCACCCTTCTGGGGTGTCACCGGCGACGCCCGCAACCACATCACCGTGCGTCTTGATGTGAACTACGGCGGGGAGATTCCCACGCTGGACAGCACGCTCATCGTCAGCCGTCCGGATGGCAGCAAACAGGAAATCGTCCTGCAGAACGTGGTGCTCGGCGCGACCGAGCTCATCCGGCTCATCGCCGAAGGCCACATCCGCATGGGCAGCCTGAATATCCCGACGACCGTCCAGGTTTCGCTCGCGCCGGGTTCCGGCACCGCGCCGCTCGGAGAGTCGGTCTCGCAATCGTTCACGGTGAATCTCACCCGCAGCGGCGCCGGAGTGAGTGCCGCGCTGGACGTGCCGCTCGGTCTCATCCAGGGTTCGAACCGCAAATTCGTGGTTGACGGCGCTTCCTCCAACGACGGACCCCGCTCCGTGGTGAGCTTCGCACGTGGTGAGACCACCAAGACCGTGACCGTCCACCCGGTGCCCGATCTGGAAACCAACGGTGTTTCCGATCTTGAGGTGGCCGTGCTGCCACAGTTCAAATACACCGTCGGCGGTGGTTCTGTCGCGCGGACCGTCACGGACAACCCGCTGGTCTGGTTGGAAATCACCCAGGCGAATGCCGTCGCGGGCATTTCCCAGCCCGCCCGCATCGTCGTACGCCGCAATGGCGGCACGACCTCGGCACTGACGGTCAACTACCGTCTCGGTGGCACGGCTGTCAGCGGAACCCACTTCACGATTCCTGATACCACGACGGTGACGATCCCCGCGGGTGTGGCCAGCAAGGAAATCCAGATCTCCGCGCTTGCCTCCGGACTCACCGCGGGGCCGAAGGCCCTGCTCGTCCGCCTCGCTTCGAAGGACCGTTATCTGCTGGGCGACCCGCACGAGGCGGTCATCTACGTGGGCAACACCGCATCCGAGACAAACGGCGCAGGCTTCGACCGCTGGCTCGCGACCATCAGCCGGGGCAGCATGACCTGCCGCGCGG
Organism: Luteolibacter yonseiensis; assembly: GCF_016595465.1. Taxonomy (NCBI): domain Bacteria; kingdom Pseudomonadati; phylum Verrucomicrobiota; class Verrucomicrobiia; order Verrucomicrobiales; family Verrucomicrobiaceae; genus Luteolibacter; species Luteolibacter yonseiensis. The sequence continues at coordinate 122,112 of NZ_JAENIK010000002.1, forward strand.
ACCTCGAACGTCTCGCTCCTGACCGTGTCGCGGATTACCTGAAGGCGTATGCTTACGGCCTCAAGTCGGTGGATGACGCGGACAAGGCGAACATCGCCCTGCGCGTCGTGAACGGACGCCCCGAGCTGACCGCTGCCGGCCAGTTCAACGGAGCGGACCTGAAATGGGATGTGGAGGCATCCGACAGTCTCGGCGGCTTCTCCGATGCCACCAGCACCTTCGTCCGGAACGCTGATCCGAACGGCCTCAAGCTCCTTGGCCCGCCGATACAGCAATCGGGACGCAGCCGCTTCTATCGTCTCAGCATGAAGACCGAGCCAGGCCAGCTCGCCAGCAGCAGCATTTCCCAAACCACGGGCAGCTCGCAATACGGCATGAGCGGCAACGCGAACTGGAATGCGGATGCAGGCACCGGCGCGCTCGTAAGCAGCGGCGGCAATTCCGGCGAAACCAACCGCATCATCTCCAATGTGACCGGTCCTGTCTCGCTCGACTTTGAAATGGAGATCCTTGGCGGAAATCGGAACGATTCGCTCGTGTTTTACATCGATGGCGTGAGACAGTCCGAAACCGACAGCGATGCCGTGAAAATCAGGAAAAACCTGACGACCGCCGGCAAGCACCTGCTGATGTGGGAATTCACACGGGGAACGGGCAAGGCCGTGATCCGGAATCTGGCGAAATGACGAGACAAGTCCTCAGACCCATGGCCATGGCGATGCGCGGGATCACCCCGTGCCGGGTCGGTCCATGCCAACCGGGGGCGCTGGCGGCATTTGTTCTTCTCGCGCTGCTGCCTTCGTGCGGCCGGGAGGAAAGCGCGCGATCCGGACCCGCTCCCTCCAAGCCGGATCCCAAGTCCCTTTTCAGCGTCGGTTCGATCTCTGTCCTCCAGTCTGACCTCGATCTTCACCTGAAGGAAAAACACCCCGGCCGGACGGGGGATGATTCCCGCAAGCAGGCTCTTGCCGAGCTCGCCACCCGTGCCCAGCTCGCGCAGGCGGCCTTGGATGCCGGTCTCCAGGATGATCCCGTGGTCCGCTCGGAAATCGCCCGGGTGCTCGGAAGCCGGTTGAAGGAAATCCAGCTTTCTCCCGAACTCAAGACCGCCGCCGCGACACCGTCGGAATCCCGCCTCCGCGAGATCTACACGGCGAACGAATCCCGTTTCCGCTCGAACGAAAAGCGTCAGGTCGCCGTTCTTTGGCTGAATCCGAACGGCAATCCCGAACGCGAAAAGCAGTATGTGGAAAAACTCACCGCCGCGCGGCAGTGGTATGCGGAAAACAGCGAGTTGAAATCGCACCCGGACCAGGGTTTCTCGGTGCTGAGCGTCGATTACTCCGAGCATCAGGCCAGCCGCTACAAGGGCGGCGTCGTCGGTTGGTTGGAAAGCGGCGGGACCATGGATCCATGGTCCAAGGCCGTTGCGGAGATCGCCTTCGAGCTGCCGGCCGCCGGCGGGGTGAGCGAGGTCATCCACAGACCCGAAGGCGTTTTCCTCGTCCGCGTCATGGCCGGGCAACCCGCCGTCCTGCGGAGTTTCGAGTCCGTCGCCGACGAACTCGCCCGCAACGAACAACAACGGCTCCGGCAGGAGGCCGAAACCAAATTTCAAGACACCATTTCCGAGAAATATCCCGTCCACGGACTCAACTGATCCATCCGCCCCTCATCCCTTTACCGTAACATTCACCCTTCATGAAACCATCCCGCAAACTGCTTTCATCCGTCATCTTCTTCTCCATGGGCACGCATCTGGTGCTGGCTGGCACGGCGGACATCACCATCAGCAACGTCGCGGATGTTGATATCTCCGCCGTCTCGCCATTCATTGATGCGACGAACAATGGCGGAACTTCCAATCTGAACGCCTCCACGCTTACCGGAGCTCTTGGCACGGCGGATGTCGTGGTGAGCACGGTCACCGCGGCTGGTACCGGCCCGTTGGGCGGACAGATTTCGGTGGTGGACTCGATCACTTGGGCGTCCGGCAGCGACCTGACCCTCGGGGCAGACGGCGCGATCGCCATCGGGGCCACCATCACCAACATCGGCGGTGGCGATCTCACCCTGAACGCCGGTCAGAATGTCTCCTTTGATGCCGACGTCATCCTTGCCGGCGGGAGCAGCCAGCTCGCGGTGGTTTCCACCGGAGTCACCCAAGCGGCGATCCGCAAGCTCGAGATCGATGGTTTGGCGGATTTCGACGCCGGATCGGGTTCCATCACCCTGACATCGGACAACAAATTCGGCAGCCTCCAGTTGGACGGCGGCGCGGTGACGGTGAATGAGGTGGACGCCACGGTGTTGCAGGGCGCGGGGACGACGACACTCACGCTGACATCCACAGGCAGCATCACGGATCTTTCCGGTGCCTCGGTCCAGGTCTCCGGCCTCGCCACCCTGAACGCGGGGGCGAATGCCATCACCCTCGGTGACAATGCGGGCGACGTGACGAACTTCGGCAGCCTCAACCTCACCGGCTCCGCGATCACGATCACCGAAGACAGCAGCTCGGTGCTTGCCGGAGTCTCGGCCACCTCGCTGAGCCTGACATCCGCCGACGCGATCACCGACACCGGCAACATCAGCGTGGTGAACAACGCCACGTTTGTTTCCAATGGCTCGGGCATCACGCTCGGCGACAGCGGGGAAACCACGAACTTCGGCACCCTGACGGTCTCCGGTGGAAACATCAGTGTCAGCGAGGACAGCAATACGGACCTTGTCGGTGCGAATGGCGGCACCAGCGTGGTCCTCACGTCCAGCGGTCACATTTCCGATGTGGGAGCCACCAGCATGACGGTCACCGGTCTGGGCAGCTTCACCGGCACCTCGCTCGATCTGGGCAGCACTGGCACCTTCAACACCGGAACCCTGAGCTTCAACTCCGCGGGAACGGTGACCATCTCCGAGGACAGCGGGATCGACCTTGTCGGTGCGAACACCGGCGGCACGACGACCCTCTCGGCGGTTGGCGCGATTTCCGACGCCGGAGCCGCCAGCGTGGATACCGGAGTCCTCACACTCACCGGAACCGCTATCACGCTCGGCAGCGGGGGAACCTTCAACGCCCTGACCACGAACTTCAACTCCGCGGGTGCGGTCAACATCGCCGAGGACAGCAACACGGATCTCGTCGGCACGAACACCGCGGGCAGCGCGTCCATTTCCTCCACCGGATCCCTGACGGATGCGGCGGGCGGAAGTGTCACCGTCACCGGACTGGGCAGTTTCAGCGGCACGAGCATCACTCTTGGCAACGGCACCTTCAACACCGGGTCATTGAACTTCAATTCCACCGGCGCGGTGAACATCGCCGAGGATTCCGCCACGGTGCTGACCGGAACGAACACCGCGGGCAGCCTCCTCCTGACCTCCGCCGCCGGGATCACCGATCAGGCGGGCACGACATTGGGCGTGACCGGCGCGGCGAACATCAGCGCGGGCGGGGCGAATTCGATCGTGCTCGACGACACCGCCTTCAATGTCGGCGGAAACACCACCCTCACCGCGGGTGCCGGACAGGACATCATCGTCAGCAACGCGGGCAACGTTTTCAACGGCACCGTGACCTTCGTCGCCTCCAGCGGCACGCTGGCGAATGTCAATGTCCAGGACACCACCTCCTTCGACCTCCAGTCCCTGACGGTGACCAGCAACCTCACCGCCATTTCCGGCGGCGCCCTCACGGACAGCGGAAATCTTTCGGTTGCCGGTGTGGCGACCTTGGGCGGAGCCACGATCACGATCGGCGGGGCGGGGGAGACGACGAATTTCGGCTCGCTCAATTTCAATTCCTCCGGAACGGTCACGATCCAGGAAGACTCTGCGACGCTCCTCACCGGCACCAGCACCGGCCAGAGCCTCGCCCTGACCTCCACCGCCGGAATCACCAACAACGGTTCGGCGAATGTCACGATCACCGGCAACGCGAGCTTCACCGGCACCAGCGTCACGCTGGGCACCACGCCGGGCGACAGCATGAACTTCGGTTCGCTGACCTTCAACTCGACCGGAGCGGTCACGATTTCCGAAGACTCGTCGACGCTCCTCAGCGGCACGAGCACCGGACAGAGTCTCGTGCTGAACTCCGCCCTGGGAATCACCAATGACGGCACGGCGAACCTCGCCATCACCAACAACGCGAATCTCACCGGCACCAGCATCACGCTCGGGACGACAGCGGGGGATTCGGTGAACTTCGGATCCCTGACCTTCAACTCCGGAGGAGCGGTGACGATTTCCGAAAACTCCTCCACGCTGCTCACCGGGACCAGCACGGCGCTTTCGCTCGAGCTGACATCCATCAATGAAATCACCAACAACGGCACGGCGGAACTCTCCGTGACCGACAATGCCAGCCTCACCGGCACCGCGATCACGCTGGGCACGACGGCGGGGGACTTGGTGAACTTCGGCTCGCTGACCTTCAACGCGACCGGAGCGGTGGCGATTTCAGAAGATTCCTCCACCCATCTCACCGGCACGAGCACCGGCCAGAGCCTCGCACTGACCTCGACCGCGGGGATCACCAGCAGCACCAGTGCGAATGTCACGGTGACGGACAATGCGAACCTCGCGGGCGCCAGCATCACGCTTGGCACGACCGCCGGGGAGGTGTTCAACTTCGGTTCGCTGACCTTCAATTCGGCGGGAGCGGTGACCGTTTTCGAGGACTCGTCCACCTTGCTCACCGGTGCGAACACCGGCCTGAGCCTGGTGCTCAACTCCATCGCGGACATCACCAACAGCGCCAGTGCGAGCCTCAATGTGACGAACAACGCGAATCTGACCGGCACGAACATCACGCTCGGCACGGCCGCGGGCGATGTGATCAATTTCGGTTCGCTCACGTTCAATTCCACCGGGTCGGTGACGATCTCCGAGGATTCCTCGACGCTGCTCAGCGGTGCCGGCAACGGTTCATCGCTGGTGCTGACCTCCGCCGCCGGCATCACCAACGACGGCACAGCGAATCTCGCGATCACGAACAACGCGAACCTCACCGGCACCAGCATCACCTTGGGCACGACGGCGGGCGACTCGGTGAACTTCGGCTCGCTGACCTTCAACTCCGGTGGTGCGGTGGTGATTTCCGAAGATTCATCGACCCTGCTTACCGGCACGAGCACGGGACTGTCGCTCGAACTAACATCGGCCGGTGACATCACGAACACCGGAACCGCCAATCTCACGGTGACGAACAACGCGAACCTCACCGGCACCAGCATCACGTTGGGAACCACGGCAGGGGACTCGGTGAATTTCGGCTCCCTCACCTTCAATTCCACCGGCGCTGTCACGATCAGCGAGGATTCCTCCACTTCGCTCACGGGCACAAGCACCGGTTCGAGCCTCACCCTGACCTCCGCTTCGGACATCACCAATACCGGCTCGGCGAATCTCGCCATCACCGGAAACGCGAATTTCACGGGTACCTCGATCACACTTGGCACGACATCGGGTGATTCGATGAACTTCGATTCGCTGACCTTCAACTCAACCGGTGCTGTCACGATCAGCGAGGACTCGTCCACCCATCTGACCGGCGCGAACACGGGTTCCAGCCTTGTCCTGACCTCGGCGGACGGGATCACCAATGCCGCCGCCGCCAGCCTGGCGATCACGGGCAACGCGAACCTGAGCGGCACCAGCATCACTCTGGGCACTTCGGCGGGGGATTCGGTGAACTTCGGTTCGCTGACCTTCAATTCGACAGGCGCGGTGACGATCTCGGAAGATTCCTCCACCCTCCTCACCGGCACCAGCACCGGCTCAAGTCTCGCGCTGACCTCCACCGCCGACATCACGAACAACGGCGCGGCCAGTCTTTCCATCACCAACAACGCGAGCCTCACCGGCACCAGCATCACGCTCGGAACGGCGGCGGGCGACACGATGAACTTCGGCTCGCTGACCTTCAACGCCACCGGCGCGGTGATCATCTCGGAGGATTCCTCCACGCTGCTGAGCGGAGCGAGCACGGGTTCCAGCCTGGTGTTGAGTTCCACCGCGGGCATCACCAATGACGGCACCGCGAACCTTGCCATCACCAACAACGCGAGCCTCAGCGGCACCAGCATCACGCTGGGAACCACCGGTGGGGATTCCGTCAACTTCGGTTCGCTGACCTTCAACTCGGCGGGCGCGGTGACGATCTCGGAAGATTCCTCCACCCTGCTCACAGGCACGAGCACCGCGGCAAGCTTCGCTCTCACCTCCACCGCCGGGATCACCAACAACGCCACCGCGAATCTCACGGTGACGAACAACGCCAGCCTCACCGGCACGACCATCGAACTGGGCACCACCGCGGGCGACGTGATCAACTTCGGCTCGCTGACCTTCAACGCCACGGGAGCGGTGACGGTTTCCGAAGATTCGTCCACCTTGTTGAGCGGCACCAGCACCGGCCTGAGCCTCGTGCTGAATTCCCTCGCCGCGATCACCAACGATGCTTCCGCAAACGTCGCGATCACGAACAACGCCAACCTCTCCGGCACCAGCATCACCTTGGGAACCACGGCGGGTGATTCGTTCAACTTCGGCTCGCTGACCTTCAATTCGGCTGGCGCGGTGACGATTTCGGAAGACTCGTCCACGCTTCTCACCGGCACGAGCACCGGTTCCAGCCTCGTGCTGACCTCGACCTCGGACATCACGAACAACGGCACTGCCAATCTGACCGTCACCAACAATGCGAATCTGAGCGGCACCAGCATCACCTTGGGCACCAGCGCCGGTGATTCGGTGAACTTCGGTTCGCTGACCTTCAACTCGGCGGGAACGGTGACGGTTCAAGAGGATTCCTCGACACTTCTCACCGGCACCAGCACGGGCTCGACCCTGACGCTGACCTCCACGGGCGCCATCACCAATGATGCCACGGCGACCCTGACGGTCACCAACAACGGGAACCTCACCGGCACCAGCATCACGCTTGGCACGACGGCGGGCGATTCGGTGAACTTCGGATCCCTGACCTTCAACTCGGCAGGTGCGGTGATCATTTCCGAAGACTCCTCCTCCCTGTTGAGCGGCACGAGCACCGGTGCCAGCCTCGTGCTGACCTCCACCGGTGCCATCACCAACGATGCTTCCGCGAATCTCACGATCACGAACAACGCCAGCTTCACCGGCACCAGCATCACGCTCGGCACGACGGCGGGAGACTCGGTGAACTTCGGCTCGCTGACCTTCAACTCGACCGGGGCGGTGACGATTTCCGAAGACTCGTCCACACTGCTGAGCGGAGCCAGCACCGGTTCCACGCTCGCGCTCACCTCCGCGGCCGGCATCACCAACAACGCTTCCGCGAACGTAGCGATCACGAACAACGCGAGCTTCACCGGCACCAGCATCACGCTGGGAACCACGGCGGGCGACTCGATGAACTTCGGTTCGCTGACCTTCAACTCGGCGGGCGCGGTGATCGTTTCCGAAGATTCCTCCACCTTGTTGAGCGGCACCAGCACCGGTCAGAGCCTCGCCCTGACCTCCACCGCCGGGATCACCAACGACACCACGACGAACCTGACCGTCGCGAACAACGCGAACCTCGCCGGCACCAGCATCACCCTGGGCACCAGCGCGGGTGATTCGATCAACTTCGGTTCGCTGACCTTCAACTCGGCGGGTGCGGTGACCATTTCGGAAGATTCCTCGACGCTGCTCACGGGTGGCAGCACCGGTTCCAGCCTCGTCCTGACCTCCTCGGCGGGCATCACCAACGATGCCACCGCGAATCTCGCCATCGCGGGCAACGCCAGCCTCACCGGTACCAGCATCACCCTGGGCACCACCGCCGGCGATGCGGTGAACTTCGGTTCGCTGACCTTCAACTCGGCGGGCGCGGTGACGATCTCAGAAGATTCGTCCACGCTCCTCACCGGCACGAGCACGGGTGCGAGCCTCACGCTGACATCGGCCGCGGACATCACCAACAACGCGACGGCGAACATCACCATCACGAACAATGCGAACCTCGCGGGCACCAGCATCACGCTTGGCACGACGGCGGGAGACTCGTTCAATGCCGGTTCGCTGACCTTCAATGCGGGCGGGGCGGTGACGATCTCCGAAGATTCCGCCACCTTGCTGACCGGCACCAGCACCGGCTCCAGCCTCACGCTGACCTCCACCGGTGACATCACCAACGACGCCTCGACAAACCTCACCGTCACCAACAATGCCAACCTCACCGGAGCGAACATCACGCTCGGCACGGTCGCGGGAGATTCGGTCAACTTCGGCAGCCTGACCTTCAACTCGGCGGGCGCGGTGACCATTGCGGAAAATTCCGCCACCTCGCTCACCGGCACCAGCACCGCCGCCAGCCTGACCCTGTCATCCACAGGAGCCGTGACGGATGCGTCGAACCTCACCGTTTCCGGTCTGGCCACCATCAGCGGCACATCGATCCAGCTTGGCGGCGCGGGCCAGACCACGAACTTCGGATCTCTCAATGTGAACTCCGCCGGAACGGTGGCCATCCAGGAGGACTCTGACACGAGCTTCGTCGGTGCCAGCACCGCCAGCGTGATGACGCTCACCTCCACAGGCACCAGCACCTTCACCGCGGGATCCACCCTGACCGCGACGACGCTCGACGTGCAGACATCGTCGGTCGTTCTCACAGGCAACAACCTGGTTGACACCATCCAGGTGAAACTCGCGAACGCCACCACGCTTACCCTGAACGGATCCGACACCATCGGCACGCTCGTCAGCACGGGCGGCACCATCGCCGGGACCGGCACGCTCACGGCGACCGGCGGCGCATCGCTCAACGGCGGCACGGTTTCCGGAAATCTCCTCGGAGACACAACCAGCACCGGATCGGTGCTCGTTTCCGGCACCATCGGCGGCGGCTTCCTGCACGTGGACACCGGCACCCTGACACTCACCGGCACCTCGACCAACACTCCTGTGACCATCGCTTCCGGTGCCGCATTGTTGGACTCCAACGGCGGTCTCTTCTCTGCGGCCGTCGTTACGAACGCGGGCCTGCTCACCGTGAATTCCGCCGATTCCGTCTCCACCTACACCCAGAATGGCACGGGTACCCTCGCGGGAACCGCCGCGCTCACCGCAACGGGTGGTGCGACGCTCAACGGCGGCACTGTTTCCGGCCAGCTTCTGGGCAACACCACCAGCACCGGAACCGTCCTGGTGTCCGGTTCGATCGGTGGCGGATCGCTTGCCGTCACGGCCGGCACGCTGACCCTCACCGGCACCTCGACGAACACTCCGGTGAACATTTCGTCGGGCGCTTCCCTGGTGGATTCCAACGGCGGTCTTTCCGCGCTTGCTGAAATCACCAACGCCGGGCAACTCCTGTTGAACCTCGACGACACTGTCAAAACCTACGTGCAGAACGGCAGCGGCGTCCTCGCAGGCACCGGCAGCCTGACCGCGACCGATGGTGCGACACTCAACGGCGGAGAAATCTCCGGTCACCTGCTGGGTAATACAACCAGCACCGGCACGGTCCTCGTTTCCGGCTCGATCGGCGGAGGTTCTCTTGCCGTCACGGCTGGCACGCTGACCCTCACCGGCATCTCGACGAACACCCCCGTGAACATTTCCGCAGGTGCCTCATTGCTGGATTCCAACGGCGGACTCTTCGCCAGCGCCCTGGTCACGAACGCGGGCCTGCTCACGGTGAACTCCGCCGACACCGTTTCCACCTATACGCAGAACGGCGGTGGAACCCTGGCGGGCAGCGCCGCCCTCACCGCGACAGGTGGTGCCACACTCAACGGAGGCACCGTTTCCGGCCAGCTTCTCGGCAACACCACCAGCACCGGCAACGTACTTGTTTCCGGCTCCATCGGTGATGGTTCGCTCTCGGTGACCGGAGGCGTTCTGATCCTCAGCGGCACCTCGACCAATACACCGGTTTCGATTTCTTCCGGTGCTTCCTTGCTGGATTCCAACGGCGGCCTCTTCGCCTCCGCCACCGTCACGAACGCGGGCCTGCTCCTCGTGGATGCCGACGACACCGTTTCCACCTACACCCAGAACCTCGGCGAACTCTCCGGTATCGCGACATTGACAGCGACAAACGGTGCGACCCTCAACGGAGGCTCGGTCTCGGGAAATCTGTTGGGGAATACGACCACCACCGGAACCGTGGTCGTCACCGGCACCATCGGCGGCGGTTCTCTTGCCGTGACCGGCGGCGTCCTGAGCCTCTTCGGATCATCCACAAACACCCCGGTGGACATTTCCGCAGGCGCTTCGCTCGTGGATGTCAATGGAGGTCTCTCCTCCGCGGCGGTTGTGACAAACGCGGGCCTGCTCACGGTGGATTCCGCGGATGCCGTTTCCACCTACACCCAGAATGGCAGCGGTGTCCTCACAGGAACCGCCGCACTCACCGCGACCAACGGTGCGACCCTCAATGGCGGCACGGTCTCCGGCCAGCTCCTCGGAAGCACCACCAGCACCGGCACGGTTCTGGTTTCCGGTTCCATCGGCGGCGGCTCGCTTGCCATCACCGCCGGCACGCTGACCCTCACCGGAACCTCGACGAACACTCCGGTGAACATCTCCGCAGGTGCCTCCTTGTTGGACGCCGCGGGAGGCCTTTCCTCCGTGGCCGAGATCACCAACGACGGCCAGCTCTGGCTGAATCTCGACGATACGGTGAAAACCTACGCGCAGAACGGCAATGGCGAGCTTTCCGGCACCGGCAGCCTGACCGCCACGGATGGTGCGACACTTGGCGGAGGCAGGATTTCCGGCCATCTGCTCGCAGACACCACCAGCACCGGGGACGTCCTGGTCTCGGGCACCATCGGCGGAGGTTTCCTCCATGTGGACAGCGGAACCCTCACACTCACCGGCACGGTCAATTCACCGACCCTCATCAACACCCCCGGCACGCTGAAGGGAACCGGAGTGATCAATGGAAACCTCAGAAACTTCGGCACGCTGGCCGTGGACTCGATGGGGGACAAGCTGACCATCACCGGCGATCTCTACACCCGCGGCACAATCGCCCTCGCCCTGAATGACAAGAACGACTTCGAGCAGATCAGCGCCGATCATGCGAATCTCGGTGGCGACCTTGTCCTCACCAACGACGGATCGGGTCTTGCGAATGGGGAGATGGCGCAGCTCATCGATGCCAATACCTATTCGAATGGCGTGTCCGGTTTCACCACCATCGGTTTTGACAACGGCGTGCTCTTCAACGACCGCACCGGCATCGCGATCGGTATGGCCGGCGGCACACAAAACGCCGCCAAATACCTGAACCTGTCCAAGAACCAGACCGCCACCTATCTCGCGCTGTATGACGATGCTGTGGCTCCGGGGCAGAAAAACGTCGTGCTCGTGGACAATCCGTCCGGCTCGGGCAAGCTCGTCAAGTTCATCAGCGGCCCGACCAACGGGGATGCCCAGCTGGCCACCGCGCTGTATCAGTCGACGTTCTCCAATCCGGGCACGATCGATGCGAACACGATGAACCTGCTTTCTCCGGAAGTGCACCGCGGAATGGCGGACTACACCGAGCAATCGTTGCGCAACCACGTGCGTGAGGTGGAGAGCGCCGCCACCGTCGCCCGCGTCGGCAAGACCCAGGTGTTCGCCACCGTCCACAACACTTCGGACGGTACCGACGCCACCGAGTCGAACGCCGCCTACGACATCGAGATGACCGGAGCCACCGCCGGTGTGCGTCACGACGTGGACAAGAATTTCCAGGTCGGCGGCCTCTTCGGCCTGGACACTGGAAACATCGAGGGCCAGCTCATCGACACCGACGCCAAGGGCCTCGTCATCGGCGGCTTCGGCAGCTACCGCTTCAACGATCCGAACCAGACGAAGATCACCGCCGTCGCCGCCTACGGCAGCTACGACTATGATGCCACCCGTGACAGCTTCGAAGGGGACGCGAGGGCCGACGGCATCGGCGCGGACTCGATCGAACTCTCGCTGGGCGTCAGCACCGTGTTGTATCAGAAGGATGGCTTCCGCCTGGCTCCGAGCGCGACCCTCACCTACATCGGTGGCAGCGTGGACAGCTTCGAGGAAAGCGGCCCGGGTGTTCCGCTCTCGGTGGATTCGCAGGACATCGACAGCGTGCTCCTCGATGTCGGCTTTGACATCAGCTACCAGCTCGCGGAGCGCTTCTCGGTTGGAGGCCGGGTCGGCTACGTTGGAAACCTTTCGGACACCGACTATGAGGTCGGCTCGACCTTCGCCGCGTCTGGCGCGGACGGCGTGCCATTCTCGGTGAGCGCTCCGGGTGTCGACAGCGAGGGCGCGACCCTCGGTCTCGGACTGTTCTACGACGTCACCGACAATGCCCGCGTCGGCATCACCTATCGTGGTGAATTCCGTTCGGACTCGCAGTCGTCGCAAACCTTCGGCATCGGCGCCTCCTACGGCTTCTGATCCAATGATCCCATAGGGAGATCCGGTCGTGCCAGTCATCGACCGGATCTCCACCGGGCCTCCCTTGCCATGATCAAGCCCGGAGCGGACGGCGGACGGCGCCCGTGATCAATTTGAAAACCCGTCTTTCATCGGCTTGCAGTTTCGCCGTGCCATTGATCCGGCTCAGGCGGGGAGGGGTCGAGTTCATCACCGTGTGGAGTTCGCCGCTCCGGTAGGCGGTGATCAGGGCAGGGTGGATGTAATATTTGCGACAGGTGGCCGGAGTGTGGTTCAGATTGACCGCGGTGGTCTTGATGGCCTCGCGCACCATCCGTTCGCGCGCGGTGGCTGAATCGGGTGGGGGAGATACCGCCAGTTGTCTTGCGAACAAGAGGCTGGCACGCCACGTCCTGAACTGCTTGGCGGTATAGTCGCCCCCGCCCGTTTCCTTGAGCCACGCATTCACATCGGAGGTCCCGATGTCGTGCAAATTTCCATCCGTATCCTCGTAGCGGAAAAGGTGCTGTCCGGGAAGCTCCTGGAGTTCCGCGATCAGCCTCGTCAGACGCGGGTGGGAAATCTCGGCCTGGTGCTCGTGCCCGGCCTTGCCGCGGAATTTCATAAGCAGGTGTCCGTCCTCCTCCCTCAGGTGCCGTCCCAGCAGCGACGAAATCCCGAAGGTCTTGTTTTCCCTGACATAGCGCGAATTGCCGATGCGGTAGCCGGTCAGATCCAACAAGGCGACAATGCCCGCGATCACCCGTTCCCGGGTGAGTTCCGTGTCGGACAGTTCCCTGCGGAGGCTTGCCCGTATTTTCGGCAGCGCCGCGGCGAAGGAGGCGAGCATTTCGAACTTCCGATCCGCGGCACCTTCGTGCCATAGCGGATGATAACGGTATTGTTTGCGTTTCCTCGCATCGATGCCGGTCGCCTGGAGATGGCCGTTTGCCAAGGAACAGATCCAGACATCGTCATAGGCCGGAGGGATGGCAAGCGAGAGGATCCTGCGCCTCTCGCCCTCATCAAGCAGGCGGCTTCCGTCCGGCAGCCGGAATGAGAACCCCTTTCCCTTGCGAAGCCTCCGGTATCCCGGCATTTGGTCGGTGGTGTAGACCAGCTTCATTTCCGCGCCTGCTTTCCGACCTTCCTGGAAGCCGTCTTCCTACCGCTTCCGGATTTTTTACCGCCACCGGACTCCTTGTTGACGGTGGCCCATGCCCGTTTTTCCGCCTCATCCTTCGAAACACCGCGTTTCTCATAGCTTTCCTCGATATGTTCGGCCTGGCGTTTTTGTTTGTCCGTGTAGCTGGATTTATCTCCCTGTGGCATGGCTGGTGGTTGTTGATGGGTTATTCCGGGGAGGTATGATTGTAATCGGGTCGGATGTGATGATCAGTCCCCCACCTGAAGCGAACCGATCCTGCTCCAACCGGCTTTCGCGGCGTGTCTGGCCTGGTTCCACTCAAGCTTTGATGAACCGCGCCCTTGAGCCCATTCGTCGCTCATGACTTTTTCCGCAGCCTCGAACGACTGGTGGGGAGAGTATAGCTGCCAGCCCAGGCGGTAGGCCGGGCCATAGTCGTCGTAGGCATACTCGCTCTCATAATAGGGTTCGTGACGGTATTGCTTCTGCCAGTAGACGTCCTCGGCTTCCGGATCAATTCCTGCGGCGATCGCTTTTCCGGCGATGGCTCCACAGGCGACTCCAATGACAGCCCCGGTAACGGCCCCGAGGGGACCGAGGCCAGCTCCGAGTGCCGCACCCGCCGCCGCGCCACCCAAGGCGCCGATTCCTCCGGCCACCGGATGGCTTTCCGGGGCATAGATGGCTTCCTCCGGAGCTTCCACATCGTTGTTCGCTTTCATAGTAGGTCAGATAGGGGTGATGGATGACCGGGCACGTTTTCACGCCAGCCCGGGATGTGCATCCTTCATCACGAGTCATGCCATGGGGCACGTTCAGCCGTAGGGTCTTGCTGTTGAACGGGTCCTTCCGCCAACGCAGGTCTCTCTTCGGGACGTGCGGGATGCGAATTGCAAAAAACAGGTGCAACATGCATCCGCGTAAAGTCACCTGTTCGTCCGAAACACTGCCATTCCAACGGATTACCCGCGGCATGGTTCATGCGAGAGCGGGCGGACCATGAAAACCGACTTCAATCTACTCAAGGCGACTTATGATCTCTCTGGAAAACGCGTCGCCGTCCTGGCGACCGATGGCTTCGAACAATCCGAACTGGATGTGCCCGTGGAAGCGCTGCAGACCTGCGGTGCCCAGGTCGACATCGTCGCGCCCAAGGCTGGCACCATCCGCGGCTGGAGCGGCAAGGACTGGGGACAATCGCGGAAGGTGGACAAGGCCCTGGCCGAGGTCAACGCGGACTACTACGACTCTCTGGTTTTGCCCGGTGGAGTCCTCAATTCCGACAAGCTCAGGACCATTCCCGATGCCGTGGAGTTCGTGCGTGAGTTCTTCGAACAGCAGAAACCCGTGGCGGCCATCTGTCATGCCGGTCAATTGCTGATCGAGGCGGACCTGGTGGACGGCAGGACGCTGACCTCCTATTCATCCATCCGGCTGGATCTGGAAAATGCCGGAGCCACTTGGGAAGACCTGAGTGTCGTGGTGGACAATGGACTGACGACGTCACGCTCGCCCGACGACCTTCCGGATTTCTGCAACAAGATGTGTGAGGAAATCCTGGAAGGCGCGCATCGCGGCCAGCATGCCTGACATCCCTTCTACCCGTGAAAGCCCGTCATCGGAAGATGGCGGGCTTTTTATTTGCGAGCCAAGTTGCACGTTGCAACATGAAGATTGAAAAGTGCATGACGGTCCTGGTCCCGATCACGTTACGTCTTCGTCACACTGTAGTATTATCAACATGTTGTCTTGGTGAGGGATGATGGCACTTCACCAGCTAATGGTGGCCGCATCATGATCTCTTTGGATTTTCCGTCTTCCCCGGCTTCGGCTTCCGCCTTGGCTCCAGCCTCAGAAAGGGCCGCTTCCGGTCCATTCGCCCAACCTTCCTCACAACAGTTCCAGGGATTCTCGGACTTGCATTACCTGCGCCAGGTGTTCGGGCTCCTGCGCCGGGAAAGGAAGCGGAAGGGCTTGGGGGTTCAGGAGGTCGCCACGCGTGCGAAGTTGCGGGATGGGGTCATTATCGATGCCGAAAAAGGCCTCGTCATTCCATCTTGCAGGGAACTCCGGGCGTGGGCCAAATCGTTGGGAATCTCGTGGGAACAACTTTGGGCCATGGCGTTTCCTCCGTCGTTTGTTGAAACGAACTGAGAGAGTGATCTGAGCGGATCTGGCTGGCTTCGAGTCAGTCGCATGAGTTGAATCGTTGCTTTTTGCCCGAATCATGCGTTTTTCTGAATCTGACACCATGCCTGTTTGACGTCGCTTCAGAAATGCATTCCCTTGCGTGTATTCCATGCCTACGAATTATCGTCCGTCTCCGCCCCGGGCTTCAGCTGCGGCTACCAATCTTCCCCTCTACATCGGTTTCACGGCGGGTGTGATCTTCTTCGTCATCAGTGGTTACAGTTCCTATCAGAACACTCTTTCGTTGCAGAGAGGGACGCAGCAGGTGGAACGCTGCCATGCCGTTATCGGCGCGTTGAAGAACGTCCTCTCCTCCGTGAAGGATGCGGAGACCGGACAGCGGGGATTCCTCATCACAGGCGAGGAAAGCTATCTCCAACCCTACCAACTGGCACGGACGGGCATCAATGCGGAGGTCGCCAAACTGCGTGAATTCACCCGGAACAGCGTCATCCAGTCGGATCTGATGCCGCAGGTCGAGGCGCAGATCGAGTCGAAGTTGGTGGAAATGGAGGAAACGATCTCCCTCCGGCGCGAGCGCGGTTTCGAGCCCGCCCGCGAGGTGGTCATCACCGATCGTGGCAAGCAGACCATGGACGGACTCCGGTCGAATCTCGGAGCCATGGAACGCGAGGAGAAGCGCATGATGGATCTCCGGACTGCGGAGATGAACGCTTCCCACCGCGCCGCACTGGCCAGCGGCATGATCACCGCCGGGCTGGGCATCGCACTTTCGTTCGCGGTCACCTGGCTGATCCGTCGGGCCCACCTGCTCCGCATGCGGCAGGAGTGGTCCCAGAACGGCAGGCTTGAACTGAACTCGGTGGTGTCCGGCGAAAAGACGCTCGGCCCGCTGGCGGAAAGCATCCTGGGCTTTCTCACGCGCTATGTGGATGCCCACGCGGGAGCGATCTTCATCCTGAGGAAGGACCATTTCCAGCGGGTCGCGCTTGTTGGTTCCCCGCTTTCCAGCGACATTCCGGAAAAATTCAAGGCGGGCGAAGGACTGCTCGGTCTGGCGGTGGTGGAAAAAACCGCACGCCGGATCGACGATGTGCCCGAGGGATACCTGATGGTGGGGTCCGGCCTCGGACAAGGACGGCCGCGGCACCTGTTGATCGTTCCCGCATCGACGGATGGCTCGGTCAACGCGGTGCTGGAACTCGGTTTCCTGCATCCCGTCACCGGTGCGAAACAGGAGTTTCTCCAACAGATTTCCGAACTGGTGGGAGTCGCCGTGAAGTCCGCGCTGTATCGCGAGCACCTTCAGGAACTGCTCACGGAAACGCAGCAACAGGCCGAGGAGTTGCAGGCGCAGAGTGAGGAACTGCGCGTCTCCAACGAAGAGCTGGAGGAGCAGGGGCGCGCGCTCGGCGAATCCCAATCCCGCTTGGAACTGCAGCAGGCGGAACTGGAACAAATCAACACACAGCTTGAGGAACAGACGCAGATTCTCGAACGCCAGAAGAGCGATCTGCAGCTCGCCAAGGTGGATCTGGAAAACCAGGCCCGCGAGGTGGAGCAGGCGAGCCGTTACAAGTCGGACTTCCTTGCGAACATGTCGCACGAACTCAGGACCCCGTTGAATTCCACCCTGATTCTGGCCAAGTTGCTGGCGAAGAATCCCAAGGGAAACCTGACCGAAGAGCAGGTGAAATACGCTCTCACCATCGAGTCCGCCGGAGAGGACCTGCTGACCCTGATCAACGATGTGCTCGACCTTTCCAAGATCGAGGCGGGGCACATGGAAATGAACGTCGAACCGGTCAAGGTCCAACGCCTGCTGGGAAGCCTGCGGGATACCTTCGCGCCGATGGCTTCGCAAAAGTCGCTGGAACTGCTCATCGATATGGACGCTTCCGCGCCGGAAGTCATCGAAACGGATCCCCTGCGCCTCGTGCAGGTTTTGAAGAACCTGTTGTCGAACGCCCTTAAATTCACCGAACAGGGAACGATCAAACTGCGTGTGGCGGCAGCGGAAAACAACAGCATCGCGTTCTCGGTTTCGGATACCGGCATCGGCATCGCCCCCGACAAGCAGAGGGCGATCTTCGATCCATTCCTACAGGCGGACGGGACCACCGCCCGGAAGTATGGCGGGACCGGTCTGGGCCTTTCCATTTCCCGCAATCTCGCCCGGTTGCTGGGCGGGGAGATCCTCCTGAGCAGCGAACTGGGTGAGGGTAGTACTTTCAGCGTGGTCATCCCGGTCATCCATGACGGTCCGGTGGAGATCGGCGAGCCAATCGTCTTTGCCGAGGAAACCCGGCGGGCGCCGTCAGCCCCGCCCACAGCCGTCCCCGTCTGGGCGAAGGTTCATGATGATCGCGAATCACTCACTTCCGCCGGACGTGTCATTCTTGTAGTGGAGGACGACGAGCCATTCGCGGGGGTGGTCTATGATCTCGCGCACGACATGCGTTTCGAGTGTCTCATCGCCACCACGGCGGAGGAGGCGCTGGTTCTCGCGAAGCAGTTTCTCCCCAGTGCCATCGTGCTGGATGTGGGGCTTCCGGACAACTCGGGGTTGGTTGTTCTGGAACGGTTGAAGTCGGATTCGCGGACCCGCCATATTCCGGTTCATGTGGTCTCGGCCGGAGACTACACCAAGACCGCGATGGCCCTCGGCGCGGTGGGCTACATGCTCAAGCCGGTGAAGCGAGACGAACTTGCGGAGGCGTTCCGCAATCTTGAGACCCGCTTCACCCAGAAAATGCGGCGGGTGCTCGTCGTGGAGGACGATCCCGTCCAGGTGGAGGCCATGTGCGACCTGCTTGGCTCCGGAGATGTCGAGGCCGTCTGCGCGCAGACCGCCGCCGAGTGTCTGGAGAAGCTGAGCGCGGAGACGTTCGACTGCATGGTGCTCGATCTCAGCCTGCCGGACTCCTCCGGCTTCGCCCTGTTGGAGAAACTCAGCCTGGATGACAACTACTCTTTCCCTCCCGTCATCGTCTATACGGGAAGGCAGCTGACCCACGAGGAAGAGCAGAAGCTGCGGCGTTATTCGAAATCCATCATCATCAAGGGGGCCAAGTCTCCGGAGCGCCTTCTGGACGAAGTGACATTGTTCCTTCACCAGGTGGTCTCGGACCTGCCGGAGGAAAAACAGCGGATGATCGAGAGCTCCAACAACCGGGATTCCGCGCTCGAAGGACGCAGCATCCTCGTGGCGGAGGATGATGTGAGGAACATCTTCGCGCTGACCAGCCTGCTCGAAGGGCGGGGAGTGAAGCTCCTCATCGCCAGGAACGGGCGTGAGGCGGTCACGATCCTGGAAAAGTCCCTCACCGATCCGGCACTGCAGGCGGACCTCGTGCTGATGGACATCATGATGCCGGAGATGGACGGTCTCACCGCGATGCGGGAGATCCGCAAGCGTTCCGAGTGGAGCAAGCTGCCCATCATCGCGCTCACCGCGAAAGCGATGAAAAGCGACCAGGAGCAATGCCTCCAGGCGGGGGCCAACGATTATCTGTCGAAGCCGCTTGATGTTGAGAAACTCCTTTCACTCATCCGTGTGTGGATGCCGCGATGAAGAGCCATGCCGCAGAAACGGAGGAAATCGAGCTGCATCTGCTGCTCGAGGCGATCTATCGTAAGTATCACTATGACTTCCGCGGCTACTCGCCCGCGTCCTTGAAACGCAGGTTTGTCCAGGCCAGGACACACTTCGGGTGCGAGAGTTTCTCGCAACTCCAGCACAAGGCGCTGCATGAACCGAAGATCATCGACCGCCTGCTGCCCTACCTCACCGTCCAGGTCAGCGAGATGTTCCGCGATCCGTCCTATTTCCGGGCTCTTCGCGAGAAAGTCATCCCGCATTTGAGAACCTATCCTTCGCTGAAGGTGTGGATCGCGGGATGCAGCGCGGGTGAGGAACTCTACTCGATGGCCATCCTTTTCCGCGAGGAAGGCTTGGAAAGCCGCACCATCTTCTACGCCACCGACATCAACGGGGATGCGCTGGAAAAGGCGAGGGCGGGGGTGTTCGGTTTGGACCGGATCGCCCTTTTCACCGAAAATCACCGGCGTTCCGGCGGGAAAAGCTCGCTTTCGGATTACTACACCACCGGGTATGGCCGTGCGAAGTTCGATCCCTCGCTCACCCAGCAGACGGTATTCTCCGACCACAGCCTCGTCTCGGACGCGGTGTTCGCGGAAACGCACCTGGTTTCGTGCAGGAACGTCCTCATCTATTTCAACCGTGAGCTTCAGGACCGTGCCGTGGGGCTTTTCCGCGAGTCATTGGTCCGTAAAGGCTTTCTGGGGCTGGGATCCAAGGAAAACCTGCGTTTCTCAAGCCATTCGGAGTCGTTCAACGAGTTCGACAGGGACGAGCGCATCTATCAGAAACAAGCGGAAGGATGAAAGAACCGGTTCGTATTCCCGTGATTGTGATTGGCGCATCCGCAGGTGCGGTCGAGGCCTTGTCACATATCCTTCCAGCCCTTCCCGCGGACTTTCCCTATGCCGTGCTGATCGTCGTGCACATTCCGTCGGATCCCAGGAGCCACCTCGCTTCCTTGTTCGCCGGGCGCTGCAATCTGCGGGTGAAGGAGGCGGAGGACAAGGAACCGCTTTCCCCGGGCACGATCTATTTCGCCCCGTCCGACTATCATCTGCTCGCGGAGTCGGATTACCGCCTCTCGCTTTCCAGCGACGAGCCGGTCCGCTATTCCCGCCCTTCGATCGACGTGCTTTTCGAATCCGCCGCGGATGCCTTCGGCGACGATCTCACCGGATTGATCCTGACGGGTTCCAACAGCGACGGAGCGAAGGGGTTGCGTGCCATTTGTGATGCGGGTGGAATAGCGCTGGTGCAAACCCCCGACACCGCCGACGCTCACGAAATGCCGCTCGCCGCCTTGAAAGCCTGTCCGGGGGCCAGATCCCTCTCTCTGTCGGAGATTCCTGCGGCACTGAACTCCCTCCACTCTCGTTGACATGACCACCCCCAAACCAATCAAGTTCCTCCTTGTCGATGACCTCGAAGAGAATCTCGTCGCGCTGGAGGCATTGTTGAAGAGGGACGGCCTCGAGCTGCTGAAGGCCAGGTCCGGACAGGAGGCTCTGGAGGCGTTGTTGGTCCATGAGATCGCCCTGGCGTTCGTGGACATCCAGATGCCCGTCATGAGCGGCTTCGAGCTGGCGGAGATCATGCGGAGCACCGAGCGAACCCGTGGCACGCCCATCATCTTCCTGACCGCCGGGAATGTGGATCAGGAGCGCCGAATCCGCGGTTATGAAACGGGTGCCATCGATTTCCTGCCCAAGCCGATCGATCCGACGATCCTGCTGAACAAGGCATCCGTCTTTTTCGAACTCGCGGTGCAGCGGCAGTCGCTTGAACAACGCGAGCGCCAGCTCCGCGACTCGAACGAGAAACTCGCCTGGAGCAATGCGGAACTGGCGAACGCGGACAAGAAGAAGGACGAGTTCCTCGCGATGCTGGCGCACGAGCTCCGCAACCCGCTGGCTCCTCTGCTGACCGGAATCGAGATCCTGCTGGCTTCTCCCGGTGAGGCTTCCACCCTGGAGGAGATCGCCGGCATGATGAAACGCCAGGTCGGCCAGATGGCACATCTCATCGACGATCTGCTGGATGTCTCGCGCATCAACCACGGAAAGATCGAATTGCAGAAGGACGCCGTTGCCATGTCGGTGGTGGTCAAGCAGGCGGTGGAGTCCGTGCAGCCCTTCATCGCCGCGTTCCAACACGAACTGGTGGTCGAGAATTCCGATCCCGCGCTGACCCTCAGCGCCGACTATCACCGCCTCACACAGGTGATTTCGAACCTGTTGTCCAACGCGGCGAAATACACGCCGCCCGGAGGCAGGATCATCCTTTCCGTCAATCAGCCCGGTTCCGATCATGTCCGCATTTCCGTCAGGGACAATGGCAAGGGAATCAAGCCCGAGCATCAAACCCGGATTTTCGAGTTGTTCGACCAAGGCGCGTCGGGACCGAAGGACGGGTTGGGGATCGGACTGACCTTGGTAAGGTCGCTGGTGGAGATGCACGGCGGAACCATCACCGTGAGCAGCGAGGGCGAGGGATTCGGCAGCGAGTTCGTGGTGGAGGTCCCCGGAGTTCTGACGCGGTCGCCCGTGGATGAAAAACCGGAGCCGGTCCTTCCCGCTTCTGCCGGAAAGATCCGGGTGCTGGTGGCGGATGACGGGAAGAGCACCGCCGATATCCTTGGGATGTTTTTCCGGATGGAGGGGATGGAATGCGAGGTGGCCTATGACGGAGCGGAGGCATTGGCCGTTGCCGGACGCTTCAGCCCGGAGCTCGTTTGCCTGGATCTGGGCATGCCTGTTCTGGACGGTTATCAGGCCGCGAGCCGGATGCGGGAAATCTGCCCGCACGCCTATATCGTCGCCCTCAGTGGCTGGGGCAGCGATGAGGACCGCCGGAGGACCACCGATGCCGGTTTCGACGAGCACCTGGTGAAACCCGTCAACCCCGAGGAACTCCGTCAGATCCTCAAGAGGGTGCGCGCGGTCCGTGAGAGCGGGTGAGGGTTCTCATGATTGATAAGGCGACCAATCCGTTCTGTTTTTCAAAGAAAACATGACCCCTGACGGGGGATTGAGAAATCAGTTGAAATATCCGGTTTCCACGCGGAGATTTCCATGCCAGTCCGTTTTGGCCCACAGGGCTCTTGAAACCCATAACCGGGAGCACAGCCGAGGCGGCTGGTTCATTTCCTCATATCCCCGCCAGCCGGGGATTATGAGGGATTTTCAATCTTTCCACGTATCTTCTTCCGCAACGGCGCGATACGGAAGAGATAGTAGGTGGTGAGGAAACAAACCACATCCAGCGGAATCCAATAGATGGGGTCCACATAATAATCTCCCCAGATGAAGTTGCCCGACGGATGCAGCCAGTTGATACTTCCGGAGATGGCATCGCAGATCATGTGGAGCAGATAGGCCATGGACAGGATCACGGCCAGGCGGGGGTCGAGCCATGAACGCCTGATGACGGATAAAACGAGCAGTGATGCGGTGAATCCGCCCCAAAAAGGCAGGCCGTGCGACCAGCTCGACAACCGGGCGGCGAGGTTCAGATGGGGATTGATCAGATCCGGCAGGGCGCCGGAGAGACCGATGGCGATGAATCCATATTTACGGATTCATGGCGGGTGGCCGAACGCGAGTTTCGTGATGATGACCGGGGCCAGTGCGTGGGTGAAGGCATCCATATTTCAAAATCGCATGGGAACCGCGTTCTCCCGTTCGTAGGACTGCCGGACGGATTCCCTCAGCAGCACCAGCAGGGTGAAGATTCCAAGCACCGTGCCGAACGGAAAATGGAGACAATTGGTTCCGGCGACGACGAGAGAAAAGGTCCGATATTTTTTCCGCTGGAGAAACAGCCCCGACAGCACGTTGGCAACGCCGCTCAGCACAACGAGCACTCCTGCCACAACATAGAACCATATGAAGATTTGGAACACTTCCGCCGGGGGCGCATGGGCTGGTCCGCCGCTTCCTTTCCACATGCTGGGATTCATGAAGACCTGCTTCATGATCATGAAATGCATCACGAGGAAGCCGATGATTACCAATGAAAACCCGCCGACGATGAAATGGAAAACCGCCAGCAGTTTGAGGTGCTCGTCATCCTTTTGGGGAAGGTATGCGAAATGAGGGAGCGGCGGCGGTTCCATGTGGTGGAATTTCTATGCCTGGCCACGCCACCCGCCAAGCGGATTTCAAGTCAACAGGAAATGTCTCCCGGCCTGTCAGCCAAGAGCGACCAGATCATGGGGATTAAATCCTCGGAGGTCGGGAAAATCCTCGTCTTCAAGCTGGGGAATTCCATACCCGGGGCAGAACTTCGAAGCCGTCGGGATGGGGAGTGGCGGACGATTTCCTCCGGGATTTCTCGGCGAGGAATGCGGCCCATTCCTCATCGTAGCTGGAGAACCATGTGTTGTGGGGCTTGGGGGGATCAACGGGCGATTCATGGGAATGAATCGGGGAAGGGGTGGCTGGATGATACGCCAGACCGCGGGATGCCGCTTGTTGATCGAATGTCGCGTTCATGATGGTTTCACGAATCCCGTTAATGGGAATTCATGCGTCGAAGAAAATAGCGTTGGAAAAGCGCGTTTTCCAGAGATTTTATGCGACCGAATCTTCACATTCATAACGAGTGGCTTCGGAAGATTTTTCCCAGAATGTTTTCCATTGAATGGTCCACCCGTTCGGCTAACGGTGATGTCATGGAGCGCCTGACGTCATCGTTTTTCGAACGGAATCCGGTGATTTGCGCGCGGGAGCTGATCGGCGCGCGTTTCCACTGGAATGGCTGTGTTGGAAAAATCGTGGAGACCGAGGCCTATCTGTCCGTTGACGATCCGGCATGCCACACCTGGTTCCGTCCGAGCGCACGGAGTTTCGTGGAAAGCCATGCGGCAGGTGCGGCGTATGTTTATTTGAATTACGGGATGCACTGGTTGTTCAACGTGCTGGTAAAGGGGGATGACGGTTCCGGATTCGTATTGTTCCGCGCGCTGGAGCCGCTGGAGGGACTGGAACCCATGCGGGAGCGGCGGCCGGGCTTCGCGGACCACCTGTTGGCCGCCGGGCCCGGGAAGCTGACCAAGGCGTTCGGGATCGATGGTTCCGCCCACGGTGGTGATTTTCTCAACGACCGCGATTGTGGCATCTATCGGGGAGAGCGGGTGGAAACCTGTTGTGGAGAGCGGATCGGCATCACCAGGGCGGTGGAGTTTCCATGGCGTTTCGGAGATCCATCGTCGGCTTCGCTGAGCCGGAAGTTCACGGTTCCGAACACGGCCTCTCCTCTCACATAGCATCCCCGGAGGTGGATTTGCGTTTCCCCGGGGTAGCGTTAGGTTCCGCGCATGATTCCTTATTCTGTGTTGGATCTCGCGCCGATCATCGAGGGCGGGGATGCGGGCCTCGCCTTCCGAAATACCCTGGACCTCGCCCGCCATGCCGAGAAATGGGGCTACCACCGGTATTGGCTGGCGGAGCACCACAACATCCCCGGTGTCGCCAGTGCGGCGACTTCCGTGGTGATCGGCCATGTGGCGGGCGGCACTTCCAAAATCCGGGTGGGGTCGGGCGGCATCATGTTGCCGAACCATGCTCCTCTCGTCATTGCGGAACAATTCGGCACGCTGGAGGCCCTCTATCCGGGGCGGATCGATCTCGGACTCGGACGCGCTCCGGGTGGTGACCAGGTGACGGCGCGCGCCTTGCGGAGAAATCTCGGCAGCAGCGGAGACACGTTTCCGCAGGATGTGCTGGAGCTCCAGGGGTATTTCCGGCCCACGGTGAAAGGCCAGCCTCTGCAGGCGATCCCGGGTGCCGGACTGGAGGTGCCTCTCTACCTGCTGGGGTCGAGCGATTTCAGCGCACGGCTGGCAGCGGAACTGGGACTGCCGTTCGCCTTCGCTTCCCACTTCGCGCCGGATTACCTGCAAACCGCGCTACAGATTTACCGGA
Source organism: Luteolibacter yonseiensis (assembly GCF_016595465.1). NCBI lineage: Bacteria > Pseudomonadati > Verrucomicrobiota > Verrucomicrobiia > Verrucomicrobiales > Verrucomicrobiaceae > Luteolibacter > Luteolibacter yonseiensis. The sequence goes on from NZ_JAENIK010000002.1 coordinate 147,331, forward strand.
AAAACTACCAACCGTCGGAACGGAACCCGGAACCGCACGCGATGGTCGGCGTGAATGTCTTCGCGGCGGAGACGGACGAGGAAGCCCGCCACCTGTTCACCTCGCTGGAGCAGCAGTTCCTCAACCTGATCCGGGGAAACCCCGGTGCCATCCGCCCGCCGGTCGATGACATGCGGTTGCGCTGGTCCGTGGCCGAGGAACAGCATGTGCGGCGGATGACACACTATTCGTTGGTGGGTTCCGCGGAAACGGTCCGGGGAAAAGCGGAGGACCTGATCCGTGAAACCGGCGCGGATGAAATCATCGCGACCGCGCAGATCCACGACCACGGTGCGAGGTTGAGATCATTTGAAATTTTCTCCGAAGTGATGCGGTCGCTTGGCTAGACCTTGAAGAGTCCTCCGCGCCTGCCTCCCAGCACCGCCGCACCCATGATGGCGAACGAAAGGAAAACCATTGCCCAGACCCCCAGTGCGGCGGCAAGCTCGGTGCCATTTCCCAAGGTGGAAAGCAGGGTGTAGATCGCCTTGGTGATGGGGTAGTGCTGCGCCTGCTGGGCGAGAATGAGGCTGTCGCTCACCTCCAACATGGCGAAGGCGAAGGCGAGGATGGAGCCCGCCGCCAGATTCGCTCCGATGAGCGGAACCGAAATGCGGCGCAGTGTCCGCCAGGGAGTGGCTCCGAGCGATTTGGCCGCTTCTTCCAATGCGGGATTGCCCTGCTGCAGCCCGGCGACGGCGGACCTGACGATGTAAGGCAGCCTGCGGAACGCATAGGCGACGGCGATGAGCAGAAACGGGCTGCCATCGCCTCCGACGAGGAAATGGAACGCCTTTCCATCCTGCGAGAGCGCGAGGTATCCGAATGCCATGACCAGTCCGGGCACGGCGAGAGGCAGCATGACCAGCGCATCCAGCACGTTGCGGAATTTCAAGTCCGACCGGACCACCACCCAGGCCACCGAGAGGCCGATGGCGAGTGCCATGACGGTGGCGGTGCCCGCATACATCAGGCTGTTCCGGATGGATGGAACGACAAGTCCGTCGCCAAGCGCTTCAATGTAATGGCGGGCGGTCAGCTCGTCGGGAATCACCGTGCCGTACCAGCGTCCGGCGAACGAAAGCAGCAGGACACCGAGGTGGGGGATGGTGGCGATGAGGAAAGTCGTGAGGAACAGCAGCGAGCAGGCGGCGGATCTCCAGCCACCAAGCGGAATGGCGTTCGCCCGTCCCTTGGGACGTGGCGCGGTGCCGAGCGGAGACCTGCCGATGACGAGCTTGGAAAGGGCGAACACCCCGGTTGCCACGACCAGCAGGACGGCGGTCAGGGCGTAGGGAACCGGGTTTTTTCCAAGCCCTTTCAAACCATCGAAGATCTGCACCGGAGCGACCCGTGCGAAGTCGAACACCAGCGGCACGCCGAGTTCGGTGAACGCCCAGATGAAGACAATGGACGACCCCGCGAACACGCCGGGCATGGCGAGCGGCAGGGTGACGCGGAAAAAGCGCTTCCACGGCGGGCAGCCGAGGTTCTCCGCCGCCTGCTCCATCGCCGGGTCCAGGTTCGCCAGCGCGGCGGCGATGTTCATGTAGAGAATCGGATAAAGGTGCAGCGCGTTCATCAGGACGATGCCGAGGAAGCGTCCGTTCGCCAGCCAGTCGTAGGGCGCGGCCGCGTCCATCATCCCCAGGTCGATGAGCAGCGCGTTGAACGCTCCGTTCACCCCCAGCATCTGTTTCACGCCCACCGCGCCTACAAAAGGCGGCAGGATCATCGGGGAAAGGACCAGGACACCCAGCGCGCTTTTTCCGAAAAAATCATACCGGTGGCCGATCAGGGCGAGGGGAAGCGCGATGGCAAGGGTGGCGACGGTGCTGGCGATTCCCAACAACAACGCGTTCCACAGGCCTTCCTGATAGATCGGATTGCGGAAAATGGCGGCGAAGAAATCCAAGGTGAAATAGTGGGAGCCGTCCGCCCGGGTCCCCTCGAACGCCTGTTTCACCACCATCCCGGCGGGATAGATGAAGAACACGGCGAACAAGGCGACGACCACCAGGCTGATGAGGATGGCATTTCCGCGTTTCATCGTGTGGTGGCGGTGGAGGATTTCGCCATGGCCTCGGCCCTGCGGTAGTTCGCACGGAACCACTCGCCGAGTTCGGTCGCGTGTTCCGCCGCTTTCAGCGCGTCGGCACCGTCCAGAATGGGGTCGCCCTTGCCCATTCTCGCGTAGTCCGCGCGCGAGACGTCGGAGAAAACCGCGAGGGCGTCGGCAGGCATTCCCGCGTCACGCAGGGCGAGCCATGCGGATTTCATCTCCTCGTGCGAGTCGATGCACATGATCTTCACGAGCTGGCGGAGGGTGTTGAAGGTGGCTCCTGTCAGTTCCTTCCGGTAGGTGAAGTTCGCGGGGTCCTCATACGGCTTCGCCGCCGGCATGGTGGAGGCCGCCAGATTTTCCGGTGTGTAGCTGTCGCGCCGGATGGGCAGGCGGTGGAGCGGATGGTTTTTCGGACCTCCGGGTTGCGACGGCTTGGTGAACCAGAGCCGCTGCGCTTCCGGAGTGAGGAGGAACTCCACGAACTTTTGTGCGATTTCCGGGTGTGGCGCTCCTTTCAACACGGCGACGGGATCGCCGCTCAAGGTCGTGCCGCCGACCGGTGCGATCCAGAGGACGCGAGGCGTTCCGGACGCGGTTCCGAGTTTTTCGGAAAACGAGCGACCGTAGAAGTCGATGCACATGCCGGCGGAGGAGTTTCCTTGTCCCACATCCAGCGGCACCTTCGAGGCGCTGTCGGTGAAATAGCGCGCGTTGGCCGACATGCGTTGGATGAGCCGCAGGCCCGAGTCCCAGCCTTTGGCGATGGCTTCGTTCCGGTCCGTGCCCGGGACGGCGAGCTCCCGCTGCATTTCTCCCTGGACCAGCAGCTCGAAGGTGCGTGCCACGGATCCGCTCTTCGTGGGATCCGCCAAGGCGAGCGTGCCCGCGTAGCGTGGGTCACCAAGGTCGTTCCAAACGGTGGGCGAGGGGACCCGCAGGCGTCGAAGGACGTCGGGATTGTAGCAAATTCCGAACTGCGACATGCCGGTGGCGACCCAGACGTGGTCGGCGGGATAGTATCGTTCGCCCGTGAATGTTTCCGGGATGGGACCGTCGCTGGCGAAATATCCGGGATGGGTTTCGAAAACATCCAGCTTCACGAGGCGTCCCATTTTCGCCTGGCTGGCGAAGTCCGGCTCGCCTCCGCCGAAAAAGACATCCACGCCGATGCCCGGCCGTTTGGTTTCCTCCGCGGCCTTGAATCCCGCGTCCAGCACCATGCGGATCTCCGAGGTGCCGCCCGGCGTGCGCCAGTCGATGTAAAGCGAGCGTCCGGTGGTCTTTTTCCAGTGGGTGGCGAATGCCTCGCCGAATTCCTGGCGGATGGATTGGTTGTGCGGACTGAGAATCACCAGGCTGTCATCCGCTCCGCGCGAGGTGGTGGTGGCGGATTCCCGGCGCAAGGCCATCGGTAGCGCGACGATGAGCGTCAGAAGTCCGAAAATGATTCCCGCCCGTGTTTTCATGGCTTCAGGATCACGACGTCCTCATGCCTGCAGTGAAGGTTGATGACGGCATCCCCCGGAGCGTGGATGGAATGCGGGTTCATCTCCACCACCTGCTGCCGCCCCGCCTCCGTGGAGACCCAGTATTGGATGCGCTGACCGAGATAACTGCGTTCGACGATGTTTCCGGAAACCACATTGTCTCCCTCCTGTGGCCGCAGCCGCCAGGCCTCGGGGCGGATGGAAAGGCAAAGCTCCTCTTCATTCGCGGGCGTCCAACCCGGGTCGCCGACGCGTCCGATGATGGGACCCGCGGCGGTTTTCGCGAGGGTGAAGCCGCCATGGGTTTCGAGGGCGGTGCCGGTGATGAGATTGGTCTCGCCGATGAAGCCCGCCACGTGGGAATTGTGCGGGCTGCGGTAGATTTCCTCCGGTGTCCCGGTCTGGCCGATTTTTCCGTGCGAGAGCACCGCCATGCGGTCCGCCATCGAAAGGGCTTCCTCCTGGTCGTGGGTGACATAGATACCGGTGAGTCCGTTTTCCTTCACGATCCGGCGGATCTCCCTGCGCATCTCCACGCGGAGCCGGGCGTCGAGGTTGGAAAGCGGCTCGTCCAGCAGAAGGCATTTCGGTTTCACCACCAGGGCGCGGGCCAGCGAGACCCGCTGCTGCTCGCCGCCGGACATCTGGTCGATCGAGCGTCCGCCGTAGCCGGGCAGCCGGACCATTTCCAACGCCTCCCCGACGCGGCGTTTGATCTCGGGCTTGGAAATTTTCCGCTCTTCCAGTCCGAACGCGATGTTCTGTCCCACGGTGAGGTGCGGCCACAGCGCGTAGCTTTGGAAAACCATCGCCGCCTCCCGTTTGTGAGGCGGGATGTTCGTGACGTCGCGGTCTCCGAAGAAGATGGACCCGTTGTCGGGCGTTTCCAATCCGGCGATGCAGCGCAGCAGGGTGGTTTTGCCGCAGCCGGACGCACCCAGCAGGAAAAAAAGCTCGCCGGATCCGATCGCGACGCTGATGCCGTCCAGCGCGCGGGTGGTTCCGAACGATTTCACGACTGATTCGGCGCGGATGGATTCCATGATGATTTGATCTCGCTCCATGCTTTCGTTTGGGCCGGATCAATCAAGCCCTAAGCAGTTTGAGTGCGTGGCGAAAAAAAATCCAAGATTCTCTTGCAAACAATCGGGTGGGACCTTAACAAGTGCCCGCCCACCCAACGAGGTAACGCTCGGATGGCGGAATTGGTAGACGCGCTAGACTAAGGATCTAGTAGGGAGACCTGTGGAGGTTCGAGTCCTCTTTCGAGCACTTCTTCGGAAGTTGTTGGGTGGTAATGATTAGGGAGTCTGTAAAGACTCCCTTTTTCGTGTCCGGATGGCGGGCGGCCGCCGGGGGGGATGGCGCCTGCGTTGTTGCGCGGGTAGGGCATTTGAAATGGGTGCCGCCGGCGCTGGAGGCTTCACCTCTCCCGGAAAGCAATTGTTGAGGCATTTTGCATTGCTGCTTGCGTCGTCGGACGCTTTGTCTAACACCTTAAGTGACAACTTCACCGGGCATGACGATGAGACGGATGCCAGACCCTCGTGTGAACGGATGTCCGAGACATGCGTGACAGCATCCTGTCAGACTGCTCCCCCATTCTTTATAAAGCCCATTTAGTCTCCCATGTCAGACAGTCTTTCAATACGGACCCTGGTAGCCATCCGTCAGGAGTTGGTGGGGCAGTGTTTGATCGAACTGCTTTCAGTCCATCCTTCGTTCCTGATTCTCGCGGTGGCGCGCAGTGTTGATGAGATCGGGAAATGCATCGGGGAGCATTGCCCGGAACTTGTGTTTCTGGACCTGGATCTCAGTGAGGTGGTTCCGGAGATGATCCCGCTTTTCGGTCCCGAGGTGAAGATCGTGTTTCTGGCCTCCGATGAGGATTTCGCCCTCCGGGCGTTCCAACTGGGCGCGGTGGACTATCTTCTCAAACCGGTCTCGACCGGCCGGCTCCATCTCACGGCGATGCGGATACTGGCGGGCCGCGAGGCCGGTGCCGGACAGCCACCGCCTGAGGTTCCCTTCGATCCTTCCGCTGACGGGGAACTGCGTTTCCTGTTGCCTTCGGGCCGGGGGAAACAGGCCGAGTGGGTTTCCTGCAGCCGGATCGCATGGATCCAGGCGGAGCAGAACTACAGCCGGGTGCAACTCCACGGCGGGGCCGCGTTTCTCCTGAAACGTACTCTGACAGAGTGGGAGGCGCGGCTGCCGATGGGGGATTTCATCCGGCTCGAGCGGTCCCTGATCATCCAACACAAGCTGCTGCAGGCCATCGAACGGAAATCACGCGATGTCGCGGCCCTGCGTTTTGAAGATATGGAAATGGAGCTCCACGTCGGGCGGGTGGCGGTTTCCCGCCTCAGGGCGGTGATGGGCGGAAGATGAATCGGCTCTAACCGGATTCGTCCCCCGATTTGCCTGTTTCGTCATTTAATAAGGCGCGCTCCGGCAAAGAATGTTGCGCTCCCTCCAAGCTTGATACCAGAAACCTACGGTGTTTTTTAGCCCAATCCAGTAAACCCGATTTTTTCTCTGGAACCTGTTTTATGATCATGCCCTCCGTCCGGAAACTATTCACCACGCGGGTGCTGTGTGCCGCGCTGCTGGCGATGTCCGCCTCACTGGCCCATGCGTTCCCTCCCGCGCCCCATTATACGATCTATGGGATGGTCCGGGACCAGGTGGGCCAGACGGTGACCGCTGAAGGCGCCACGATCATTCTCCTGAAAGACGGTGCCGAGATCGGAAGGACCCTGATTTCCACCGGGCGCATCGATCAGAACTACGAGTTGAACATCCGGATCGACCAGGCGCGGAACGGCACCGCGTTTTATTCGGAGAAAGCCGTGGCCCCCCAAGGGGTGTACAGCCTGGTGGTGGAAATGAACGGCTCGTTGTTCTATCCCATCGAAGTCAGTGGCACCCTCCGTGTGGGCAAGGGCGGCGAGCGGGTGAAACTGGACCTGAATCTCGGTGAGGACTCCGACCGCGACGGCCTTCCGGATGTATGGGAACAATGGCAGCTTTACCAAGCCGGGCATTTTCCCGGTGACGACGGGCAATGGGATCTCGGTCTGATCTCCCGAAACGGGGACTTCGACAAGGACGGGCAGAGCAACTATCTTGAATATCTGGCCGGGACCTTCGCAGGAGATGCGACGGAGACCTTCGCCCTGAGCATCAAGGAAAAGACCTCCGACCGCGTGCGTCTCGAGTTCTTCGGCATCACAGGCAAGGTTTACACCTTGGAAAGCACCTCCGATCTGAAGAACTGGAGCAGGGTGCCGTTCACTGTCGGTGCCGCCACGGAGGCCGATATCGCCCACCGGGCGACCGGCGTGGGTATCGTTTCCGCCTTCACCGCGCTGCGGAACAACAAAGAGGAATTCTACCGCCTGACAGTCCGATGAAATTGATCCGCCTGCTTACCGTCTTCCTGCCCTTGCTGTGCCTCGGCACCGCGCACGCCCAATGGCAGACCACCACCTACACCTTGAAAGGCGGATGGAGTTCGATCTACCTGAGCGGCGATGCGAGATATGACACGCTCGACAACATTTTCCCGGCGGCGGTCACCGAGGTGTGGCGCTGGAATCCGAATCCGACCCAGGTCCAGTTCACGGAATCCTCGCTGATTCCATCCGAGGGCACTTCCGAGTGGACCGTGTGGAGGAGGGGATTTCCCGCGGACAGCAAGCTGACCCAACTGGGCGGCCAGACCGCCTACCTGGTGAAATCAGACGGCTCCGCTTCCACCACCCATACCGTGGCGATCAAGCAGTCGCCCTTCCTGCCCAGCGCCGCCTGGGTGCGCAATGGCGCGAACCTGATGGGCTTTCCCACCTATGGCACCGGTGCGAACTCTCCCTCCATCGCGAGCTATTTCTCGACCTTCCCCGCGGCGGTCGCGGCGAATGCGAAGATTTACAAATATGTCGGCGGAGAGCTTGGACCGGCCAACCCGATCCAGATTTTTTCCAATACTTCCGAAAAACTCGACCGCAAGCAGGCCTACTGGTTCTCGGCGAAAGTGGTGGAGAATTTCTACGCTCCGCTCGAACTCAGCCTGTCGAGTTCCTCCGGTCTCGACTTCGGCCGCTCGGGATCGTCCGTGACCCTCCGCATCAGGAACCGCAGCACCGAGGTGGTCAACGTGACCTTTGCACCGGTCAACAGCGAGGCGAGTCCTGGAGACGAGACGGCGATCGCCGGAGCGGTTCCGCTGACCCGGCGGATCTATGATCCGGGAGCGGTGGCCCTGGTCGATGTGCCGCTGACCGGGGCCATCACCGAGACGATCGCCCCGCAAAGCACGCTCGAGATATTGTTTGGTCTTGATCGCGGATCCATGGATGGCGACCTCGAATCGCTGTTCGCCTCCTTCCTACGCATCACCGACAGCGGAAACCTGATGGATGTGTATCTGCCAGTCAGGGCGCAGCCGGCCTCGCTGGCCGGCCTTTGGATCGGGGATGTCAAGGTGAGTGCCGTCGAAAGCAAGGTTGCCGGAGCGACGGGAAATAGCACGCCGCAGAGCTTTCCGCTAAGGACGCTCATCCACGTGTCCGGAAACGGAACCGCCAGGCTGCTCTCCCAGGTATTCCTCGGGCGGCTGGCCGTCGCTCCCAACGACGAGGGGGTCTGCACGCGTGAGGCGCTCCTGAAACAGGATGAGAAGGCGAAGGCCCGGCGTCTCGTCGCCGCCCACCTGCCGCTCGACAGGGTCATCATCGGCGACGGTGGCGTTGAGATGGGTGGCTCCCTCACTTGCGAGGTGGGCATTCCCTACAACGATCCGACCAACCCTTTCGTGCACCAGTATCATCCGGACCACGACAACAAGGACGCGCGCCAGCGTCCGGTGGGAGCGGGAGTGGAAAGCTACGATATCCTCCGGACCTGCACGTTCACGTTCACTCCCACACCGCCGGCCGGGAGCACCTCGTCCACCGGCTGGGGCAGCAGCGTGATCGGCGGAACCTACACAGAGACCATCACCGGCGTGCACAAGACTCCCGTGGTCGTCTCCGGAACCTTCGAACTCAACCGCGCATCCGAAATCGGAACCCTCAGCGAATAATCCTCCAACCCAAGCCTTTTTTCCAAACCGTTCCCAGCCATGAAAACGCGCCTCTTCACCCTTTCGTCCCTGTTGGGGATCACCGCCGGCCAGATGCACGCACAGACCGTGCCGCCATACATCAACTACCAAGGCAAGTTGACGGACAGCGCCGGTGTCGGCCTGGGAACCGGCACCCCGGTCAACCGCAAGGTCATCTTCCGGATTTTCGACGCGCCCACCGGCGGCAACCGTCTCTGGTCGGAGCAGCACACCGTGACCCTCTCCGGTGGCGAGTTCAGCGTCCTGCTGGGCAACGGCATCGATGCGGTTTACAACAGTGCCACCGAGAATCCCTCGAAGACCAACACGCCGCTCGATACGGTTTTCACCACCGCCGGTGTGGGACGTTATGTAGAGATCGTCGTGGATAACGGAGATACTATTCTCAACACCTCCGACGCGGCGATCGCGCCGCGCCAGCAGATCACCACCACCGCCTACAGCTTCCGCGCCCGTGCCGCGGACATGATCGCCTCCGGCACCGACCTGCAGCTCAACAACAACTCGAACTACGGTCTCGGTTACTATGGCGCGACCCGCCCGTTCAACACCATCGCGGTGGATGGCCCGGTGCTTTTCGGCCTATCGGGCGGAGCACTCGGCTCGGTCAACGGAGCAACGAGGAACATCGCGCTGCGTTGGAACGCCACCGGTGCGGTGGGGATCGGCGGCGAACTCAACGGTGCCGCCGCGACCACCAGGCTGGTTCTCCAGGGAGATGATTCCAACACTGTGCCGGCGCAGCTCAACATCCGCGGCAATTCGGATACGAACAAACGCCTCCTGATCGGCTACAACACCTCCAGCAACTACAGTTCCCTGCAATCCTACGCGGGGGCCTCCTCGGCCAGCAATCTTGTGCTCAATTCCGGAGGCGGAAATGTCGGAATCGGTACCATTAGTCCGGGAAGCAGGCTGACCGTGGTCGGCAACACTGAGATCCAGGGAGGCATCTCGGCAACCGGCGCGAACGGAGCAGGCTACACCTTCAACGGTGGCGGCGATGGTGATGGCGGTCTGTTTTCCCCGGAAGATGGAACCATCACGATTCGCACGAATTCGACAGAGAAAGTCCGGGTCACTTGGGACGGCAATATGGGTGTCGGCACCTCCAATCCCACCTCCCGTCTCCAGGTCAACGGTGGAATCACGGCCACCTACGGCTCCGTCAACCATGTCCAGGGCATCCACCTTGAATGGAACAAGAACGGAGCGGGAGAGTCGTGGATACTCAATCAAAAGGGGCTTGGCACCGGTGGCATTGCCTTCGGCGAGGTCAGCAGCGCAAACGCGGTGACCGAGAGAATGAGGATCGCCGCCAATGGAAACGTGGGCATCGGCTCCAACAACCCGGGTTCCAGGCTCACCATCCAGGCCGACAATCCGAGAATGGTGATTCAAGCGGAAGCCAATACGAACAAACAGCTCGGGATCGGATTCAACCCGACCGACAACTATGGATATATCGAGGCTGTGGAGCAGAATGTCGCGTGGAGGAACCTTGTCTTGTGCGGGTCGGGAGGCAACGTGGGAATCGGGACCACCAATCCGAACCATCGGCTTACGGTGTCGGGAAATGTTTCGGCGACGGGCTACACTTTCTCCGCGAACGACGTTGACGGCGGCATTTATTCGCCTGCCGACGGGACGATGACCTTTTGGACGGACAACGTCGAGAAGATGCGGATCATGCCAAATGGCAACGTGGGCATCGGAACGACAAATCCGCTTGCCGGGCTGGAGATCAACAGGAAGCCGTATGTCACGATCACCCGCCTGGGCCGCATCGCGAACGGTGGCTACAACGATGACGATCAAACGTCAGCTTGGGAAACTTCCATCAGGGCTTCCGGGGCCATCGCTGGTGAGTATTTCGTGGTCCAATCGGACGAACGGATTAAAAAGATCCAAGGTGTTTCAAACGGAGCCGAGGATCTCCGCACGCTCCAGGGCATCCATATCACGAACTACACGATGAGGGAACTGCCGGAAGGTCGTGCGAACCCCGTGCAAAAAAAGGTGGTCGCGCAGCAGGTGGAGGCAGTCTATCCGCCAGCGGTCAAGAAAGGCATGGGAACGATCCCCGACATCCTGGAAATGGCGAAATGCGAGGATGGCTGGATCGACATGAAGACGGACCTGAAAAAAGGAGAGAAGGTCAGGCTCGTCACCGCCGAGAAGGATGCCGTGCATGAAGTCCTCGAGGTTTCGGCGGGAGGTCGGAAATTCCGTGCCGACGTCGACTCGAAAAACGGCGAAGTTCTCGTTTACGGCCGTGAGGTGAAGGATTTCCGCACCGTGGACTACGATGCGCTCTCGATGCTCAACATCTCGGCGACGCAGCAGATCAAGAAGGAAAAGGACAAGGAGATCCAGGACTTGAAGGCGGAGAACGATGGCTTGCGCGCGCGTCTCGCCGCGCTCGAAACGAAAGACCAGGAGCGGGATGCGCGCCTCTCGGCCATCGAGAGCTCCCTCGGCTCGGGTGAAGGCAAGCTCCGCACCGTCTCGCACGAGACCGGTGCCGAGTGAATCCGTGGCTGATCCTGTCTTCCTGTTTCATTCCTCCACTCAACTCACGCAATGAACCGAACCTGCAGTGTTCTATCCTTCCTCGGCTCGCTGATGCTCGCAGCGGCTGCCATGGGGCAGTACGAGCTGAAATCGGGTAATTTCAACAGCATGTTCGTGCCGCAGACCGCAAGCGGTACGGCGGCGACGCCCTCCGGTCCGCCCAATGTCACGAATCCTCCTCCCACCTCCTCGCAGTTCTCCTCCATGGGGCAGGTGGCGGGTGGAGGCGGACCTCTTTCCGACTCATCGACCCTGACATCACGTTATCCGTCGAACACGGCGAAGAATCTGGTGCTGCGTCAGGTGACGATCGGCGGCGTGTTCGCCTCGGGGGTCCCGCGGTTCTCCCTCGGCGACGTGATCACCCCTCCGCTCGCCCAGGCCGACGGCATCACCACCGCCGGTTCCTCCTATTGGCGCGTGCAGCCGGTCCAGCCCGGAGAAATTTTCCAAATCGGTGGTGTGGCGACCACCGTGTTTCCCGTTTCCAATGTGACGGTTGCGAACGCGTCCATCAACACCACCAGCGTGACCGTCAGCGGCACGCTGCCGGCCAGCCTGGTCGTCGGTGCCACCATTCTCGGCCAGCCGATCACTTCGATCGAAGGCAACAACGTCACTTTGGCGGGCAATTCCAACGCAACGATCAACAGCGCGACATCGGTCCAGATCATGCCCGCGAACACGTACTATTACAGTCCGCACGCGGAAAAGGTCTTCGCCTCACAAGCGGGCAGGGTGACCATCACCTGGGTGACGAGAGTGCCCGATGCGAACAACAATTACCTCATCCGGACCGAGGATTTCGCAGTTTCCTCCAACACCACGCTGCCGGTGCGCAGGATTTATTGGACCGAAGGCGGCTTCGACGGGCCCAAGGTGCAGATCACGGACAGCCGCATCACCACGGTGAATCCCGCGTATTACGGCACGGTGCCGAAGGCGGTTGCGAAGGAGATCCAGATTCCCGGCAACAATCCGCTCACGCCGAATCTGACCACGCTCTCGTTCGACAAGTTCAGCGGGATCGGCCAGCTCCATGCCTACAACGTCGAAGGCCGGATCTTCATCGAATATCTCGGCAATGTCCGCCTCGGTGGCAATATCCACGAGTTCATCGGTTCCGATGTGGTGGAGATCGTCCGCGTGCCGGAGGTCCATTACAACACGGTGCACCTCGGCAAGGAGATCGGGCCCCACGAACCATCCGTCTCGATCGCTCCGCCTCCGGGCGCCGGCACGGCGGCGGAGGCCTCCGCCATGGTGACGAACGGCAAGGTCACCGGCCTCAACCTGATCAACGGTGGCAGCGGCTATGGAAGCACCGCCCCGATCGTGACATTCGCCACGCCGGACAAGGGCATGGCGGCCACCGCCACGGCGACGGTGGTGAATGGAACGGTCACCGGGCTCACCCTGGTCAACAGCGGTAGCGGCTACCCGGCCCTGACGCCCGCTCCGGTCCTGAGCAGCCTGCAGAATGGATCGAGCTACTATGGGACGACCGTCCGGCCCGATTCTACGGTCGGTTATTTCGCCGAACGTACGACGAGTGGCGAGAACACCCCGGACGATGGCACGCCGGCCTCCCTGGACGCTTACAACCGGGTGGTTTTCTACTGGCTTGAGGCGGGTGCCTACGGGATCCAGTGGCCGAAATTTCAGGACCGCTACTGGCTCCGTTGGTCGCCGAATCTCCGGGACTATGCCCATTACACCGTTGATTCCTCCCTCGGTAACGCCAGCACCGGGGTGCCGTTCTCCGACGGCTCGCTGCCATCCATCATCTATCAGGATGATCCGGCCCAGAGCGAGGCGTCGATCGATCTCTCGACACAGCGGTTGTTCGTCAATTTCGCCGCCGATTCCGACCAACGGAACCGCTCGTTGCTGAAATTCATCGGCAGTTCGAATGTCTGGTATGTGAATCTCTACAGCCAGGGAGAAGCCCGCTCGTTGGATCTTGATTCCACAATGATCGCTGAAAATGGCGCCATCACGGTGACGGTCGGCAGCACGGCGGGATTGGAAGTGGGAATGGTCGTCACCGGTGCCGGGATTCCGGGCCACGGGGTGATCACGCGCATCATTGACGGGACCCGCTACGTCATGGTTCCCGTGGGAGCGGGCGTGCCCGTGGTGGAAGGACAAATCAGCAATCCGAGTTTCGAGGCGAATGCGGCACCCGCAGGCCCGGGGTATGTCAGTGCCGCCAACAGCATCACCGGATGGACGAAAGCCGGCAGGGTTGGCCTGAACACCGCTGCCGGTCCGTTCGCCGACAACGGAACGATCCCCCAGGGATCGAATGTCGCCTTCATCCAGCGTGAAACCGGTACCGACAACCTGTCCACCACCATCACAGGACTGATCGCGGGGCGGAGCTATCAGGTTTCGTTCGGTGTCAATGCCCGCAGCGGCAACACGCCCACCATGAGGGTGAAGGCTGACGGAAAGACCTTGTTGTCGGAGGTGGTCTCCTCGGGCGGCTACCAGGTGAAAAAGGTTGTTTTCACCGCGACAGGAGCCACCGCCGTTTTGTTGATCGAGAATGCGACTGTCTCCGGCGACCATTCGCTGTTGTTGGATAATTTCACCCTCCGGAACTTCGCCACCCTGGTTCACACCGTTGAAAGCGACGTCGGTTCGCCGATCAAAACCGTTGCGACCGTGGGCGACCGCCTGGTTGCTCCCGACGGGCATGAGAACGCGGGCTACATCTCTTACGGGACAGGCTATTTCCCTCAAGGCTATGTCAATCCCTTCGTCGCCGGCATCCAAGCGGCCAACAAAGGGGCGATCATCCCGGTGAACGTCATTCCTGCCGACCACCAGCAGCTTACCGTCCGCTGGTTCAAGAAGATCGCGCGTCCCTCGACGGAATTTCCGGATCTCTACGTGCCCGGCAAAATCGGCAGATACACCGTCAGCTATCCCGCCACCACCTCTCCCGAGATCGTGATCGCGCAGGGCGTCGGCACCGACGATCTTTCCGCCGCGCAGGATGCGGGATACGTCTATTACCAGAACGATCCCTCGAAGCCCGGTTACAATCCGAACGAGGAACACGCCTTTTCGATATCACCGCGTGCGTATGCCCTGCGGGACGACCTCAATATCACCAGCGGGGAGAATTACACCTCCGAGCCCTTCCTGCTTCTCGCTTACCAGAATCCCGTCGACGCCCGTCCGGCGATGAAGGCCTACAAGGTGAGGCGGTCGAACGCCACTTATGACTTCGACTACACCGCCACCGCGGGGACCTTGCTGGTGAAACCTTATCCGCTGCCGCTGATGCCGGCGCCGATGGTGGGTACCGGCGCGAACCGGACCAGCAAGGATCTTGAAATCATCGGTGCGGATGCTCCGGCGAACGGAACCGTTTCAACCCTGCCCGCCTACAAGGGATTCACGTTCAAGGATCGCAAGGGATTCACATGGATCCATCGCGGGCCCCATACCGCGGAAGCGTCTCCGACGTTGAGGATGAAGCTGTATTACCCCAGCCGCGAAGGATTTTTCATCCCTTATTCCGGTGAACCCGAGGTAGGGACCCTGATGCCGTTCCTGCGCAGGCCGGAACGGAGCGGACAGGAGTTCAGTTTGAAAGAAATCGATTCCAATGCCGACGGATCTCCCGGTGGGATCGACGAACCTCTGACGATCACCTATCGTCCCGCATGGCCGGCGGATGCTCCGGAACTCCGGGTGGCGGAAACCCTGACCTTGCCGAAGTTCGGCCTGCCGCAGGTGCGCGGGCAGGCGAGCACGGAGATCTTCTATCAGCAGTCCATCGCGAACGCGGCCACCGCGTCCGCGATGTCGAAGCACAGCGTCGTGCTTCATGACCCGACGCGCGAGAAGGTCGCCACCCTTGCCTCCAGTGGCGTGACGCTTGCCGCGGTGCCGTCCCTGCTCAAGACCACCAGCTATCAGGGGAGGACTTATTTCCAAGGACTGCCCGCCCATCTGCAGCAGCGCTTTTACTACGATCCCAACCGAGGGACCAAAGGCACCCTGGTTCTGGCCGGAGCGTTCCATGACGAGCCCGCGGGCGAGGATTATCTGGATCTGAACACCCTCGCCGCCAAGGAGGTGGAGATCATCAAGGCCCTGCTGCCAACGGGCACCACCGGCAAGTCCGATTGGGACTCCGCCATTGACGCCCTGAAGACCCAGGTGGACATCCACGTGCCGGACCCGTCCCGCGCGGGCAGTTATGTGGTCGGAAACTCCATCACTTACCGGACCCAGGAAATTCCCTACACCGAGAATCCGAACATTCCGGTCGACAGCTACGCCCTGACCGCGTCGGGCAAGGGTTCCGGCTATGTCACGATGGTCTTCGGCAATGGCGGCAACCCCGACCAGCAGCCGCAGGAGGATCCGGTCCAGGTGAAGGTCATCAAGGTCGCCAAGCAGCTTTATGTGGGGGACCTGAAGGTCATCCAGTCCGGCAATCCGCTCGACGAGCAGGTCACCCTGCGCCAGAGCGGCGACTTCGCCTCACGCCCCGAGGACTACGAGTTCGAGTGGCGCTGGACGACAGGAGCGGCGAGCGCGCCGGCCGTCTACTCGACCGTCATGACCAAGCGTGTGGGTGATGCGTCGAACGCCTCCAACAAGTGGCTGGTGGTGCGCGATCCCGGTGCCTTGAGACCGACCGCCGACCAATACACCGCTGCCGGAAGCTCCCTGCCATTCCCGCGCGGCGAGAATGTCCATCCTGTTTCCTACGTTCTCGATGCCCAGAACCGTCCGACGTCCGAGGTGATCGCATCGTCCAGTTACACCGATGCCGAGGCGGCCGCGGGCTATCCGGCTCTCGTGGTGAAATCCAGCGTGGGAGTGGATTTCAGCAGCGGCGTCCCCGGTGACATCGTGTTCAGCGCGGCTCTGGGCAGCTACGACGGTCTGGTCCTGTATGTGAACCAGCGTCCGGTGCTCGCGCACAACGCTGCGACAACCGGCCTTGCTCTCACCAACGCGAGCGCGGGTCTCACCCAGAACGGACTCTCCAAACAGTTCAGCATCGCGCCGAGCTATTTCACGGCGGGACCCAACGCGATCGAGGTGGCGGTTTACACCACCGCCGATCCGAACACGGTCACGTCGCTGGACTTCATGCTCGAGGCTTCTCAGGAAACCGACGCGGTCGTGACCGGAGACGTGTGGCAGACGCCGCTCGATCCCACCGGAATCAACACCAACATCGCGATGGTCGGCAGTTCGAGCGAGCTGCCGTTCGGCGGGCCGCAGTTCGTTCTCAACGACCGGTGGTTCACCATGCGCTACCGTCCGAAGGTTTCCAGTGGCAACGTCCTCACCGATGGCTTGAGCCAGAGCCAGGTGAAATGGTCGCGCTGGATGCCTCCGCAGTTCGTGGAAGGATGGATCAAGCGCGTGCTCGCCGCGATCAATCCGTTCGAACAGCGCGTCAAGGACCTGTATAACAACGCGACCAACACCGATGTGAGCGTGCTCACCCAGGCCGGCACGCGTTGGGAAGGGGATGTGGCGCTCACGATGTCGAACATCAATGACGTCGGACTCATCGCGATCTACGAAACGGTGCTCAATCGTGGAAAGGACATGAGCATCAACGCGAATACCAACGATCCCGACACCAACAACGCGCTGACGCTCGCCGCGGGTTATTTGAACGATCTCTACACCATTCTCGGCAACGAGGCCTATGCGGATGCCGCGAACCCGACCATTTCCCTGGACGACCAAACCTCGGTGAACGAGGTGAACACCAGCCGCTTCTCGTTCGAGGGGCAGGTGGCGAGTTCCCTGGAAGAGGAGCTCGCGATGCTTCGCGGGCGGGATGATTTCCTCAGTCCGGGTGTGAGCACCGCACCCGCCTACAACCGCCTTTATTGGAACTATACCCGCGGCATCAACAGCGGCGAGGTGATCTATGCGGTGAATTACAACGTGAAGGAGAAGGTCGGCGGCAGCACGGCGGATGGCGTGATCGACGAGTCGGACGCCCAGCGCATGTTCCCCCAGGGCCATGGCGACGCCTATGGACACTACCTGACCGCGCTCACCGGTTATTATCGCCTGCTCACCAACAGCAACTTCACGTGGACGCCGCGTGCCGAGGCCGTGACCGTGCTCGGCCAGCCGGTGACGGTGGACTACATGGATGAACGGAAGTTCGCCGCCGCGGCATCGAATATCGCGCGCACCGCCCAGCAGATCTGCGCGCTTGTCTTCCGCCAGAGCTACAAGGACGACCCATCGGCGGGCTGGAGTTCCTACCGCGATTCCAGAGGGAGCAACCCGCAGACCGGCATCACCAGCCGCCAGGGACTTGACGAGTGGGTCAGCCGCAGCACCCAGGGAGCGTATCTCAACTGGGCCGTGGCGAACGCGATGGTGCCGGACCATGACATCAGCCATTCGGGCGTGCAGAAAATCGACCGCACCACGGTGCCCGAGATTTCCCAGCTCGTCGCCACGGCCACCAGTTTCCAAACCACGATCGACAATGCGAACTCCGGAATCAATCCGCTGGGCCTGACTTCGGGAACCATCGCCTTCGATCTTTCTCCTTCGGAAATGAAGGCCGGGAACTCCCAGTTCGAGCAGGTGTATTCCCGCTCGTTGAACGCCCTCGTGAACGCGAGCGGCGCCTTCAACCAGGCCAGCCGCATGACCCGTTCGCTGCGCAACCAGCAGAACCAGATCGACGACTACAACACGGCGATCGTCCAGCAGGAACGCGCCTACGTGAACCAGTTGATCGATATCTTCGGCCGCCCTTACTCGGGAGATGTGGGAGCCGGGAAAACCTACGCGCAAGGCTACGTCGGTCCCGATACCGAGCGGTGGTTTGTCTTGAACCGTCCTTCGGATCTGGTGGACACCACCAAGCCCGTGACCGTTACCATGCGTGTTCCCACCCAGGTGAGGGGCTTCACCGGTGACACGATCGCCGATGTGGTGGGAAGCTACAATTCGGTTGATACAAAGGAGGCTGCCGTGACGATCAATCCGAACCGTTTCGCGCAGTTCGCCGAGGTCATGGGAATCGGAGGGACTCGGCCGCAGACGGGTTCCCTGCAGGAAGCGCTGCTGGATTCCTATCTTTCGCAAATGGCGCTGCTCAAGGCGGCCAACGAGTTGAAGGTGAAACAGGCCAATTTCACCCGTCAGGCGTGGGCGTTCAGCGAGATCGTCAGCAACCACCGCATCCAGTTCGATAAAACGAAGGAGACCGCCATCGCGGTGAAATCCCTGCAGACGGCCTCCATGATCATGACGCGCGCGCAGTCCTTCCTCACGATCACCTCCGACACCACCTACCAGATTTCCGAGGCGGCCGCGGAGTCGCTGCCGAAGTCCGTCGGTCTCGCCACCGATGCCACCGCTCCTGTCCGTGGCAGCATCAAGCTCGCCACCTCCACGGTGATGAACGGGATGGCTTACGCGAAATATGGACTCATGGCGGGAGCCATCGCCAGCGAGGCTTCGGCGGATGTTCTCTCCGGTTTGCTGAAGGACACGTTGCAGGAGATGAATCTGGACCTGGAGGAAAAGCAGCTTGCTTATGAAATGGAGGCTTCCTACCGCGACCTTCTCAGCCAGCACTTCGAGTTCGCAGAACTTGTGGCCAACCAGCAGCGCGCCGACCAGAAAGCCGTCAACCTGCGTGCCGAAGGCGACCGCATCCTCGCCGAGCGCGAGGTCTTCCGCCAGCGCGCCGCCGCGGTGATCCAGGGATACCGCACCAGGGATCTCGGATTCCGGATCTTCCGCAATGAGGCGCTGGAGCAATACCGCTCGTTGTTCGATCTCGCGAGCCGCTACAGCTATCTCGCGGCCAAGAGCTACGATTATGAAACCGGCCTCCTCGGCACGGCGAGAGGTCAGGAAGTCTTCGACAAGATCATCGCCTCGCGCTCGCTGGGTGATCTTACCGGCGGCGTGCCTCAATCCACCGTCAGCACGCTCGGCGATGCGGGGCTCGCGGGAACGATGGCCCAGCTCAAGGCGGATTTCTCGGTGGCGGAGGGCCGCCTCGGAATCAACAACCCGGATGAATACGGCACCGTCTTCTCGCTCCGGAAAGAGTTGTTCCGCCTGCTGGACGATCCATCGATCACCAGTGATGAAAACGCGTGGCAGCAGACGCTCGAGCGGCATATCGTGGCGAACGTCCTCGGCGACTCGGATGTGGCGGCTTACTGCCGCATCGCCAGGAAGCCCGATGGCACGGCGATACCCGGCATCGTCATTCCATTCAGCACGACCATCCAGGATGGGAAGAACTTCTTCGGACTCAGCCTGGCGGGTGGTGACCACGCCTACACTCCGAGCAATTTCGCCACCAAGATCTACAACGTGGGCGTCGCGCTTCCCGGCTACGTGGGCATGGATACCTACGCGACCGGCAATGTCGTGAGCGGCACACCCGCCAACGGGGGAGCCAATTCCCTCAGCGCCACGCCGTATGCCTATCTCATTCCGTGTGGCAGCGACTACATGCTCGCCCCGCCGCTCGGAGACAACAACATCCTGCGGGCGTGGCAGGTGAAGGATCAGGCGCTGCCGTTGCCCTACAACCTCGGAGCAAACGACTTCAACAGCACGAAGTTCTTCAACGCCAACGGCACTCTCAGCGAACAGCCCTGGATACTCCGCAAGCACCAGGCCTTCCGGATGGTGCCCGATGCGAGCGCCTTCTACAGCTCCGTGCCGGCCGAGTTCACCAACAGCCGTCTCATCGGCCGCAGTGTCTGGAACAGCAAATGGAAGCTTGTGATCCCTGCCAACACGCTTTCCAACAACGAACAGGACGGTCTGAGCCGGTTCGCCGCCAGCGTGAAGGATATCCAGCTCTTCCTGCGCACCTATTCGAATTCCGGGAACTGATGAAAGCCGCGCTTTCCATCTCCGCCGTGGTTTGCGTGACTGCGGCGGCTGTGTTTCTATGGCGGGCCGGGGAATCCGCTCCTCCCGTAT
The DNA here is from genome assembly GCF_016595465.1 of Luteolibacter yonseiensis. Lineage (NCBI taxonomy): Bacteria > Pseudomonadati > Verrucomicrobiota > Verrucomicrobiia > Verrucomicrobiales > Verrucomicrobiaceae > Luteolibacter > Luteolibacter yonseiensis. Next base: position 167,600 of record NZ_JAENIK010000002.1, read on the forward strand.
CGCGCTCTCCTGTGCCGGCCCCGTCCCGGGGACCCGCGCCGACTTCGGTGAACGCCGATCCCGCCGATGTGTTCCAGCGGGCGTTCTGGAAGCGTCCCACCGGGGAGGACCGCATCGAGGCGGCAGAACGGCGCGAGTGGGCGGATGCGGATGGGGTGAACCGGTGGCAGTGGTTCATCAAGCTCAAGCCTTCAGCCGCGCTCGTGAAACATCTCCGCGAGGACAATGCGTTCGATCTCCGCCCCAGTGGTGAGATTCCGGTCTCGGACGGGGCTCCATCGTGGTTTTCTTTCAAACGCGGCGAGGTCGAAGTTCTGGAAGCACCGCGCGGGCACATGCGGCTCGTTTTCAGCAAAGATGGCAAGGTGCTTCTGGCGACCGATTCGGGCGGCGGATTCCAACAAGGGGTTTCACACACACCGCAGTCCGCACCCGCACCCGTGCCGGACACCGTCCAAGGCCGTCTGCCCGTTACCTCACCTCCCAAGCCCAATCCATGATTTCCTTTCGAGCGATCCTCTGCCAGTGCGCGATTTCCCTGAGCCTGCTCGCCGCCCATGGCCAGGCCGAATCCCCGCGTGTCCTGAATCACCAGGGGCGGATCGCTGTCGCGGGCGCGAACTTCCAGGGAACCGGCCGGTTCAAATTCGCGCTGGTGAACAGCCAGGGAACGCAGAGTTTCTGGAGCAACGACGGCTCCAGCAACGGAGGAGGCGAACCAACCACCTTCGTTTCACTCGATGTCACCCGCGGCCTCTACTCGGTGCTGCTGGGGGATGCCGCGATCACGAACATGACTCCGGTCCCGGCGGAGGTTTTTCAGAACGCGGACGTCCGCCTGCGCGTCTGGTTCAACGATGGGGTGAACGGTTTCCAACACATCGCCCCCGACCATCGCCTTGCCGCCGCGCCCTACGCGATGATGGCTGAAAAAGCGTTGGAAGTGGACTCTGGTGCGATCGTGGGTGCCCCATCCCGGCAGGTGCTGGCCTGGGGATCCAATGAACATGGACAGACCAGCCTGCCGCCGCTGGCTGGAGTGGCTGCCATTTCCGCACGCGGAGGCCATACCCTGGTGTTGCTGGATGGCGGCACGGTTCTTACCCGTGGCGACGGTCCAGCGGTACCTGCGGGCCTCGATTCGGTGACCGCCATCGCCGCAGGCGGGAATCACAATCTCGCCCGCAGGAGCAATGGCAGCGTCGTGGCCTGGGGGGACAACAGTCTGGGGCAGTCCGCGGTTCCCGCCGGAATCACGACCGCCACGGCGGTGGCGGCGGGTGAGGACCACAGTCTCGCCTTGCTGGCGAACGGAACGGTGAGGGCCTGGGGCGACAATAGTTTCGGACAGACGGACCTGCCGGCGGGCTTGGCGGATGTCATCGCCATCGCCGCCGGCGGCTACCACAGCCTGGCGTTGAAAAGAAATGGAACGGTGGTCGTCTGGGGACGCAGCACCGCGGGGCAGCTCGATGTCCCCGCGGATCTTGCGGACGTCGTCGCGATCGGTGCCGGTGATTTCCACAGTCTCGCCGTCCGGAGGGACGGAACCGTGGTTGCCTGGGGTTGGAACAATGGCCAGCAACTGGCGGTGCCGCCCGGTCTCTCCGGAGTCATTGCGGTTGCCGGCGGCTACTCCTTCAGCGCGGCATTGAAAAGTGATGGAACGTTCGTGGCCTGGGGCACCCGCGGCCCGGGCCTGCTGGATGTGCCGGTTGACGCCAGCCGTCTGACGGCCATCGCCGCCGGAGAAGATCATCTGGTGGCCCTGCGTGCGGATTCCCTTCCCGTGCGTGTCGCCCGCCTTGATGAAAGCAATGTCGGAAAGATTGGAATCGGACGCGCTCCGGTTCTCAACCCCCTCGAAGTCGAGGGAAACGCCAGCAAGACGAGCGCGGGCGGATGGCTCGCCAACTCGGACCGCCGCATCAAGACGGACATCCGCACGGTCACAGGCGCTCTTGAAACCTTGGATCTGGTCCGGCTCGTGGATTTCCGCTACACGGATGACTACCTCGCCCTGCATCCCTCGCTGGGCGACGGCCGCTTCCTGAATGTCATCGCCCAGGAGTTCGCCGCCGTGTTTCCCGATCATGTCCGGGGGGGTGGGGAAAAATTGTCGGACGGCTCGGAGATCCTGCAGGTGGACACCTATCCGCTGACCATCTATTCCGCCGCCGCCATCCAGGAACTCCATCGCGAGAACGAGGTCCTGAAAAAACGGGTGGCGGATCAGGAAGCCCGCCTGAGGAAACTGGAAGCCGCGATCGGAGAAGGTGACCGATGACATTCCCGCGCAAGGCATTGCTCATGCTTCTGATGCGGGGCTCCGCCATCGGTGGGGCCAGCGTCAGCTACACGCTCGAACCGTTGGCGGTGGACCAAGGCGGCCGGTCCGCCTCCGGTGGGGATTACAGCGCAAGCTTCTCCGCATCCCCGGGAAACGCCGGAAGATCTTCCCACTATGAATCCCGTAGCGGATACGCCGGACAGTTGCAGGATCCCGCCGGACTGCCGGCGGTGACCTTCATTCCTCCCGCCAGTTTGGCGGCGGATGGCGGGCCGAAGAATTTCAACGTCACCAGCAGTGCGGACAGCGGATTCACCTTCAGTTACAAGGGGAGGGGAGGCACCTCCTACGGTCCGGTTTCAGGCGCGCCTTCCATGGCCGGTCTCTACACCGTCACCGCGACTCCCACGAGTTCGTGGTATGCCGGAAGCGCCTCCTTTGATTTCGTGATCACCGGACCGCTTCCTGCCGCGGACACGCTGACCAAGCCGGCGAATCACGCGTCGATCCTGATCTCCGTGTCGGAGCTTCTCGCGAATGACGCCCGGGTCCTCGCCAATGGCACGATCACCTCCGCCGGCCTGGCCGTGACCGCCGTTGCGCCGGGAGCGGGGAATGCCGTCTACCGGGGAACCGGGGCGGACGCGGGCTGGATCCTCTTCGTCCCTTCGACCGCATCGAGCGACACCTTCACCTACACGGTGAGCGATGGTCTGTCCTCCGCCGCCGTCACGGTTACGGTCAACGTCTCCGGATTCCAGCCCACCTTCCATCTGAACATGCTGAGGCGCGGACCGGCGGTCTTCGACGGCAGCCGCACCACCGGCAGCTTTGATTTCGCCGGGGTGCCCGGGCAGAACTATCAGATCGAGTATTCCACTGATCTTGCGGAATGGCTTTCCGCCGGGACCGTCTCCACCGGGCCGACCGGCTCGTTCACCGTCTTCCTGAACCGCCCCGGCAACTTTGCCGCGGCATGGAACAGCAGCTTGTTCTTCCGCGCGCGGCGTTGAACGCGCTCCACAAAACCCTTCCTCCATCCTATCCATGAAACCCCACGCGTTCACGATCCTGTGCCTTCTGGCGTTTGCCGCCAGGGCACGCTCGCAGATCACCGTGGAGCGTGTGTTTCAAGTGAACCAGAATGTCCCTGACAACGGCCATTATCTGGACGTGAGGAACTTCGACAGCGGTTTCGCCACGATCACGGACGTGGATGTGGGACTCGAGCTGGAAGGGGCCGCCGGAAATTCGATGCGATTGGGCGACTATTACGTTTCACTCACGCACGGCACGGCTTCCGAGGAAGAGCGCGTCGCGGTCCTGTTGAACCGTCCGCGTATGACGGACACCGCTCTGTTCGGAAGCCCTCTGTCATCTGCCAACATCATTTTCGATGATTCGGGCGGGGCGCAGAATGTTTTCAATATCGCGACCGCCACCGGCACCTATCAGGCCGACGGCAGGCTCGGTGTGGATCCATACGCGCCGCCCGTCCCCTACAATCCAGGCGATGTGACCCACGGGCTGGCGGCGTTGAATGGAAATGTGGTGGGAGAAACCTGGCACCTGCTGATCGCCGATACGCGCCAGGGGGCGGCGGGACGACTCACCAGATGGACGCTGCGCACCACCGGCACCTCCGCTGAAACCGGCCTGGTGGATCCCGGAGCGGGTGGAGCGATCGCGGACGATATCACCGCGCCAGCGGGCCAGCGTGATCTGAAGGCGGTTCTGGCGGTATCCGGCAGCGGGAATGACGGGATCACCGCCAGGATTTCCGAACGGCTGGTCCTCAGTGGCGGCCTTTCTGGATCCGGCCAGCTCTTCAAGACCGGAGCGGGCACCTTGAGTGTGGGTGGAACATCGGCAGGTGGTGGCGGACCGGCTGCTTTCACCGGCTCCATCGTCGTGAATGCGGGTGAACTGGAGGTTGCCAGCGGATCCGCCTTCGGAGTGGGGACGATGGTGTCGCTCGCCGGTTCCAACGTCACCCTCCGGCTCGCGACGGAGGATGTCATTGTCAGCAATATGGTCATCAGCGGTGGAACGACGGCCACGATCCGTGGCGAGGGAACGCTGGCGGGAAATATCAGCGGTCTGGGAGGCATACGCAAACTCGATGGAGGCGATGTCATCCTGACCGGTGAAAACACCTATTCCGGGCCCACCATGGTCGAGGCCGGTTCCCTTGTCGTTAATGGTGGCCTCGCTTCCTCGGTTGAAGTCGGTCTGAATGCGAGATTGGAGGGGAGCGGAGAGATTTCCGGCGATGTGTTGATCTCCGGCGAGATTTCTCCAGGGAATTCCCTCGGATCCCACATCGGCAGTCTCGGCGTGGGTGATCTGGTCTTGGACAGCGGCTCCACCTTCACCTATGCGATGAACACCACGACGTTGCATGGCAGCCTCATTCATTCGGAAGGAGGACTCGGCATCGAATGGGGGGCGTCGCTGGTATTCAGCGGTGATCTCTCCGCACTCGCCGCCTATGGTTCCAAGCTGACGCTGATCAGTTACGTCGACGGCTGGGATGGAGGATTGTTCTCGGTGGACGGGACACCGGTCACGGATGGCGGTGTTCTCGCCATAGGCGGGAATTCATGGCTCTTCAACTACGCGGACAGCTCGGGTGGCGGGAACTTTGCCAGCGATCAGGGGGGCGCGACGAAATTCGTCACCATCACCTCCGTTCCGGAGCCCGGTATCCTGCTGATTTTCAATCTGGCACTGGTCGGCTGGTTGGCGCGCCGCAGGCGTTGAATCCGGAAAAGGATTCTTGGCGCCATCTGAGTCCTTCTCCTGCGGAAAGCATGAGGGTGGAAGAGATGTCCGAAGTCGGGAAAGAAGGATAATTATCCGCTGATCCTTGACGTTGTCCCCCAAATGGGTAGTTTTCGCACACTATAACACAAATGGAGTCGGACGCATCATGCAGGTAATCGTTTTCAGGGAAGAAGGAAACAAGCTTCAAGCGTTGTTGCAGGAATGGCTGGGATATATCCCTGACGTCAAGATTCACAAGATGTCCCAATCCGAGACGGGGACACAAGTGACGCTCACGATTTTCTACACCGGGACGATGCGGAGGCCCGAGGCGGCGCAAGGGTAGGGGCAGGCAGGCTCGAAAACCGGATGATCTCAAGGAGGATTCCGGAAAATCAATCCGCCCTCTGGAGTGACACGCACTCCCTTCTCCGGAACCCGGTGGGAGAGCTGCCGGTAAAGCGGGCGAAGCTGCGGTTGAACTGCGACAGCGACTGATACCCGACCTGGAAGGCGATTTCGGAAATGCGGACCTCCGGTTTGAGGAGTTCGCTTTTCGCCCATTCGATGCGGCGGCGGTTGATGTAGTCGGTGAGTGTCAGACCGGTGAATTCCTTGAAAATCCGGCAGAAGTGAGACTCGCTCAGTCCGGCGTGGCGGGCGACGACCGCGAGCGGCAGGGGATCCGCCAGCGAGGTTTCGATCAGCTTCCTCGCACGGGCGACGGCGGTGGGTTCGGCCCCTTCGGTGGCGAGCGCGATCTTGTCCACGTGTTTGCCAAGTTGCTCGGCGAAGGTGGCGAGCAGGAAGACCATGCTTTGATAACGCTCCGGCTCCACCGCGCGGGTCTGCAGGTAGGCGGTTTTCAGGGACTCCATGTCATCCGCGGCGATTCCCTGGCGGCTCAGGACTTTGGAGAGTTCGTCAAAAGCCTTGGGGGCGGGCACGCTGGTGAAGACCTGCCCGGTTTTCAGAAAGGCGATGAGCCTGGGGCCGTGGCGGACCGGCACGGCGGTGGCGGCCATCCCGGCGAAGCAGTGGCAGGTGGAGGGACCGTTCACCAACGCTTCGGTCATCAGGCGGTGGTTGATATCGACGCACGCGCTGCAGGGCATCTTGCAGAGATGGAGCTTCTCGCAGAACCCGCTGCGGTTCACGGATTCGTCGTCGAGACAAAAATTGTTCGTATCGCTGTCGACCAGACGCAGGGGCAGGCCGGTGGCATTTCTGAACGCATGCTGGTAGGTGAGGAAAAGCTCCGAACGATGGAGCTTTTCAAACAGAGTTTGTTCGAAGTCTTTGTCCGCGTTGATCATTTTCCAATGGAACGGAAGCGCTCCATGGGGGAAGATAGGAGTTCTCCGGGCCCATTGCAACCTCCGCGACGCCGTATCGGCGCTCCCAGAGGCCGAGGGCCACGATCGAGAGGGAAATCGCCGAACTGAGGGGCATGATGATGGCGGCGACAAGCGGATTCATGTGCCCGGCGAGCGAGAATGCGATGGCGGTGAGATTGTAAACCAGGGCGAAGGCGAAGGCGCTGCGGACCACGCGGTTCCGGTGCCTCGACAGCGCGAGGAGGCGGGGAAGGAACCTCAGCCCGCTGCCCATGAAGTAAAAATCCGCCTTTCCCTCCAGCACGCTGCGGTCCACCACAGGGGTGCCGGTGGCCCAGGCGACGTTGAAAGCGAGCGAATCGTTCGCACCATCGCCCAGGTAAAGCGTGTCCTGACGGTCGATTTTCCGCACCAGGTCTTCTTTCTCGGTGGGGCGGAGCCGGGCGTGGGCATCCTGCGCCGGAATACCGAGACGGGCAGCGGCGGTGGCCACCTTCTCAGGATGATCTCCCGAGAGAATGACAATGCGGAATCGCCGCGCGCGCAGGCTGTCGATGGCGGCCCTCGCCTCGGGCCTCAGGGATTCCACAAAAAGAAAGCGGGCGATGATGAAACCGTTCCTCATGAACACCGTTCCCGGAGAGCCGGTCTGGGGAACTTCTCCGGTCTCGGGATTCCAGCCTGGCCTGCCAAGCGACCAGATGCCGGTTTCGTCATGGTAGAACCGTCCCGCGCCGGGGACATCCGTGACTTCCGGTGTGGGGAAATCCCTCAACCAGCGTTGTCCATCGCTGCCCAGCGTTTCCAAAAGCGAACGGGATACCGGATGGAGCGAGTCGCTGGTGAGCTGTGTGAGGGCGATTTTTTCCTCGGTTCCCAACTGGGTGATCGCGGATGGGTTGGTGAGGACCGGGCGTTCCATGGTGAGCGTGCCGGTCTTGTCGAAGATCAAGGTGCGGACGCGTTTCAGGCGGGACCACAACAGCGGTTCCTTGATGAAGACCCCGAGACGTTCCATCGTGCTGCCGCAGAGTTCGTCGGCGAGGGGAAGTGCCACTCCGAGGGCGCACGGGCAGGAGACGACGAAGACGGAGATCATCACCTGGAGCGCCTGCGCCGTCGAACCATGGCTGAGCCACCAGAAAAATCCCGTTGTGCCGATCACCAACACGGCAAGGAGATAAAAACGAAGCAACTTTTCCAGCGCGGGCACCCGGATCGACGCACGAGGTGCCTGGGTGAGACGGCGCAGCAGGGAATCCTCCCACGTCTCGCGGGCGGTCAGCGTGACGGGGGTGTTGCCCAGGAGGATCGCCCCGGCGGGCAGGCTGCGCCCCGGTTGGAAGGTCTGGGGAGCCGCCTCTCCATTGATCCACTCCAGGGAGAAATCCGCCGGAAGCGAATCGAGCGTCGCCGCGACGGGCACCGCCTGGCCGGACGGCAGCTCGAAGCGGGTGTTGGAGACGATGTCCTCCAGTGCCAGAGGTTCCGCGTGATCCGGGGAACGCAGTGTTTCCGGCACTGGCTTGCGGCGTTGCAGGCGGTTGCGGTTTTTTTCCACCGCCGAGACCTGGATATAGCGGCCGCCGAGCATGAGAAAGATGAACATCGAGACGAAATCGAAGTAGAGCAGTCCCTCGATCCCGCCAGCCCATCCGACGATGGAACCGGAGAACGCGATGACGATGCCCAGCGCGATCGGCAGGTCGATGTGCAGGGTTCTGGTCCTCAAGGCCAGCCATGCCCGCCGGATGAAATAACCACCGCCGACAAGCATCGAAAGAATTGCCGAGAGGAAGGCGATGAGTTGGAAGATCGGCGCGAAAGCGAAGTCGAGCGGCATACCGGTGTAGCGCGGCAGGGTGAAAACCATCGCGTTCATGGCGAAGGCCGCGCACAGGCCGGCACGCACCGCAAGCTGGCGGGCTTCCCCCCGCGCGGCGTTTTGGGAACGGGGAGTCATTGTGTAACCGAAGCTCGCGACTTCACGGGCGAAGGCCGCGAGGTCCATCTCTCCGGCAACCCAGCGGAGGTGGAGATTTCCCGTCGCCGGGTTCGCCGCGCATTCCATCGCCCCGCTCCGGCGCAGGAAAAGGTTTTCCACCAGCCAGACGCACCCCACGCAGGAGACGCCTTCCAGGGAAAACCCACCTGTCGCCGGACTGCCGGGTGGCAGGGTGGATTCGATGTCGTGTGCCGATTTTTCCAACCACGAAAAATCATGGGAAACGAACGGCGCGCTGCGGACGGGTGGCAGATTCGAATTGCCGCGCAGGCCATAGAAACGCTCGAGCCCCTCGCTGTTGATCAGCGCATGCACGAACTCGCAGCCGTGGCAGCAGAATTTTTCCGCAGCAGCCGTTTCATGGAAGGAGGTTCCGCAGTGAAGGCAGTCGGTCATGATGGTTCAGTGGCAGCAGGAGGGCAGCTCCTGGTTGGTTTCGGGTGGGTGGTTGTGAGGCAGCGTGCCTTGCAGCCGGAAGGCGAGGACCACCGCGGTGCAAAGCGCGAGCGAACGTTTCACCCGGCCCAGGGTTGTCGCCTGGAGCCGTGCCCGCAGGTGCCGCATCTGGTGCTGGGCGAGCCAGAGCAGGGGCACGGTCCCAAGACCGAAGGCGAGGGAAAACTCCGCCCCACGCAGGCCGGAACCACTGAGCAATGCCGCGCCGAAAAGCAGATACAAAGGGCCGCAAGGCAGCAGCGGTGTCAGCGCGCCCGCGGCCATGCCGGCCCGGATCGGGGACATCCTGCCGAAACGGAAACGCATCCTCGTGCTGAATCTCAGGAGTGCCGGAGGGCGCGGCAGTTTCTTTTCCAATCCAAGGGCGAAGACCACGAGAATGCCCACCAACAACCACGGCAGCAAAGCGGCGGGGGAGTTGAAAAACCATTTGAGAGGTTGTTCTCCCAGCGCCCCACAGACGCCGCCGATCACGGCATAGGATGCCAGCCGGGAGGCGTGGTAGGCGGTCATGGACGCCAGCCGCTGAGCCTCGGAGGCGGGCATGGCGGCAAGCCCGCAGGCGATGGGGCCGCACATCCCCACGCAGTGCACGCTGGTCACGAGACCTGCCACGAGAGCGCCGAGGGTGGTATGGATGGCATCCATGGTTTCAACGGGTGGGACGGACGACTTCGATGGGTTTCGGCGAATGTTTCGCGGCCACCATGATCAGCGAGCTCCATGCGGCGAGAAGCAGCAGGAAGGCGGCGACGACCATCAGCTTGGGATATTTCAGCGGATTCATTTCAGGGATTGTGGATTGGGACCGAGGAATTTCAGACTCTGGCGGATGGTGGAATCGCCGGGTTCCGCGTGGATCAGGATGGTGATTTCGGAAGGGCCCTTGTAGCTTTGACGACCTTGCAGGATGACCAGCGGCCGGCTGATTTCTCCCAATGCATCGAGCGACACCGTCTCGCCCGCTCCGCTGGTGGTGAATCCTGCCGGAGGATTCTCCAGGGTGATCTTCATCCGCACCGTCTGGTTGCGCTTGTTGACGAGGCGCAGTTGGTAGTGGTTCCGGATGGTCGAGGCGTCGGTGTAGAACGACGGGCCGCGCATCCGAGAAACCTCCGCGAAAACCGGTTTCGCACGCTGGAACGCCACGGCTCCGAGAGCGACCAATCCGAGGAAGCCGAGCAGGAGATAGACCAGGATGCGGGGGCGGATGATGCGGCGTTTTTTCCCGGCCAGGCCGCGGGTGGAATCGTAACGCACGAGGCCGGTCGGGCGCTTGAGCTTGATCATGATGTCGTCGCAGGCATCGATGCATGCCGCACAGCCGATGCACTCCATCTGCAGGCCGTTCCGGATGTCGATACCGGTCGGGCAGACCTGCACGCAGCGGGTGCAATCCACGCACGATCCCGCGTTCGGATTGGTGGCTTTTCCCCGTGGTTCGCCGCGCTTCGCGTCGTAGCCGATGACGACGGTATCCTCGTCGGTCAGCGCGGACTGGATGCGTCCGTAGGGACAGAGGATGATGCAGAACTGCTCGCGGAAGAATCCGAAGCAGTAGAACAAGGCTCCGGTGAGCAGGGCGACGGTGCCGAAGGCTCCGGCGTTGGCGAGGGGGCTGTGCAGCATGAATTGGTACAACCGGGGCAGCGGGACGAAGTAGGAGAGGAACACATGGGCGAGAAGGGTGGAAACGAGGATGAAAAGCGCGTGCTTGACGGCGCGGCGGGTGATCTTGGAGGCGGTGAAAGGGGCGGCGGCCAACCGGCGGCGGGCGCTTGCGTCGCCGTCCGTCCAGCGTTCGATGCGGCGGAAAACATGATCCAGAAACACCGTGTAGGGACAGGCCCAGCCGCACCAGAGGCGGCCGAGGATGGCGGTGATGAAAAACAGGAGGAATCCCAGTCCGCTGATCAGGAAGAACAGCACCCATAGATCCTGAGCCAGCAGGGTGAGTCCGAAAAAGTGGAAGCGCCGACGCTCGATGTCGAAGAGCACCGCGGGCGCTCCGTTCACCGTCAGCCATGGCAGGGCGACATAAACGGCGATGAGCAGGCCGGCGAACGCTCTCCGGGCTCTGGTGAATTTCCCCCGCACATCCGCCGGATGGAGCACGTGGTGCGAGCCGTCCGCATTGATGGTGGTGACGGAAACCAGGTTCGGGCGTTTCAGTGATGTGCGGGTGACAGGCACGGGAAAAGATTGGCACGTGAGGAGGAATGGCGCTCCGCATCCCTTCTCGGTTGCTGCGCGGATCTTGCTGGGAATGGAGGGAGGGTGTTTCAAGCAGAGGCGATCTCCGATCCGCCATGTCCATGAACGGTCGACGAGAAACGCCGGAGCCCACCTCATCGGTTTTTCATGGGACTGGGCGGATCGGAGTCTGCCATTCCTTGCGGAGGTGGCTCACTCCCCCTTCGCAAAATCCTTCGGATTTTCGTGGATGAGGTAGGCCGTGAGCTGTGCGATCTGCATCGGCGGCAATATCTGACCCCACGCGGCCATTTTCGCGCCGTTGTGACCGGCGGAGTCCGCGGGCGTGCCGTTGTTGATGAGTCGGAAGATGTCCATCGGCTTCGCTCCGTATTTCCACTCTCCGTCGTTCAACGGAAGGCCGGGAAGAGGGACGAACTGGCCGCCGCCCGCATCGATGCGGGCGGAGAGATTCTCCCCATGGCAGGCGATGCAGTTGCCGAGGAATGTCTGCTTGCCTGCTGCCACCGCTGCTGGATCGGTGGCCCAGGTGCCTACCAGGGCGTCGTCATTCAGCTTGCCGAGCATCTCCTCCAGAGCGGCGGCTTTGGCTTTTTCGATGACCTGGATCTGCTTGCCGATGGCTTCCTGATCGCTTTCGAAAAGGCCGAAATTGTAGTAGAACACCCAGTAGCCCACAAAGAAGAGGATGGAGCCGAAGAAGATCGCCAGCCACCAGTTCGGCATGAGTTGGTCGTATTCCTGGATGCCGTCGTATTCGTGGCTCCGGAGCACGACCTCCTGTGATTTGGAGGCATACTCGGCGACGGGAGGTCCTCCTTCCGGATTTTTTGAATCGTTGGGGTTCATGGTTCGTCGGGAGTCTTGGACAAGGGGATGGAGGCCAGTTGGTCACAGCGGTGGCGCGGCAGGCAGAGTGCCCGGATGGTGGCGATGAAGAACACCCCGGCGGTGGCGATGAAGGAGATGATGGGCACGATGGTGGCCCAGTCTTCGTAAACGATGCGCTTGAACATGGAGGTGGTTTTTCGGTTAGCGGGTGGTGGCACGGGTGGCGTCCGGATCGAGGGCGGGGGCTGGTTTCAGCGCGGGTTTCCCGACGGTGTGGTAGGCTCCGATCTTCTGCAGGTAGGCGATGAGCGCCACGCCTTCGGTTTCCGCGAGCTCGCGGCGCAGGAGCTCGGGAGAGAGATCCGGTTTGCCGGGGAGGAAGGCTCCCGCCTTGACCAGCGCGGTGGCGATCTCGAATCCCTGGTCGCGGGCGCTTTGTTCGATCGCATCCTTGGTCATCGCGGGCCATGGCACTCCCAGTGTGGATTGTGCGGCGATTTTTCCTGGCAGCGATTTCACATCGGCCTTGGCCTCGAAAAGGAACGCGTAAGGAGGCATGTTCGAACCGGGCGAGGTCTGGCGGGGATCGATGAGATGGTTGAAGTGCCACAGGTTGTCGCGCTTTCCGAGACGCATGACGGTGGAGCCGGTCACCAGTGCTCCGCCCTCGCGGGAGAGGTCCGGCCCGGTGCGCTTGGAACCCCATTGGTAAGGGTGGTCGTAGATGGACTCGCCGAGGCGGCTGTATCCTTCGGTCGGCCCGGGTCCGTAGCGCAGGACGTCGGGGACCAGCGTGCGGATCATCTGCGAGTGGCAGTTGTAGCAACCCTCCGCCACATAGATGTCGCGGCCGGCGAGCTCGAGCGGGGTATAGATTTCCTGCACGCGGTCCTCCACGTTCGCCGCGCGGTTCACGAGCAGTGAAGGGATGATCTGCACCACGCCGCCAACCGCCGCGGTGATGAAGATGAGAATGGTGAAGGGGAGGTGGTTCTCGATAAGGCGGGAGAAGTAGGTCGCCCAGCTTCCCGGATTCGCACGGAAGACGATGACGCCCTTGATTCCCAGGCCGATCGCGACCAGCAGCGCCGCCTTGTCCGCGTGCGGGGGCAGGAAGAACCACAGGACCATGAAAAGGTGCGACAATACGAGGTAGATCACCGGGTCTCCGGAAAACGCTTCCTTGAGTGTCATGCGGTGCTTTTTCCCGGTGACCATGATTTCCACCTCCACAGTGTCGTCCGTGGCCTTTCCGCTGCGGGCGGTCATGTAGATGTTCACCGCACCAAGCAGGAAGCCGACAAGGTAAAGCGTGCCGCCGAACGCCCGGAGGGCGTAGTGGATGTTGATGGAGCGCAGCGTCTCGACGAATTCATACTTCAGGGTGGCGCCGCCGGGATTCGTTTCGCTGAGCATCAGCCCCTGGGTGATGCCCGCCACCCACATCGCGGCGACGTAGAGCAGGATGCCCACCAGGCCGATCCAGAAATGCATGTTCGCCAGCGTGGTGGACCAGAGTTTCGTTTTCCACAGGCGCGGTGCGAGCCAGTAGAACATGCCCGCCGCCATGAATCCGTTCCAGCCGAGCGCTCCGGAATGAACGTGGCCGATGGTCCAGTCCGTGTAATGGGACAGGGCGTTCACCGCGCGGATGGAAAGCAGCGGGCCCTCGAAGGTCGCCATGCCGTAGAATGTCACCGCGGTGGCGAAGAATTTGATGACCGGGTCGGTGCGCAGCTTGTCCCATGCGCCGCGCAATGTCAGCAGTCCGTTGAGCATGCCCGCCCATGAGGGAGCCCACAGCATGAGGGAGAACAGCATTCCCAATGTCTGCAGCCATTGTGGCAGGGAGGTGTTCAGCAGGTGGTGGGGACCCGCCCAGATATAGATGAAGACCAGCGCCCAGAAGTGGATGATGGAAAGCCGGTAGGAATACACCGGGCGGTCCGCCGCCTTCGGCAGGAAATAATACATGATCCCGAGGATCGGCGTGGTGAGGAAGAAGGCGACGGCGTTGTGGCCGTACCACCATTGCACCAACCCGTCCTGGACGCCGCCGAAGATCGGGTAGGAATGCACCAGCGAGGTGGGCAGCGACAGGTGGTTGACCACATACAGCATCGCGATGGTGACGATGGTGGCGATGTAGAACCACAGCGAAACGTAGAGGCTGCGCTCGTTCCGTTTCGCCAGTGTCCAGAAGAAGTTCACTCCGAAAATCACCCAGATGACCACGACGCCGATGTTCAACGGCCAGATCAGCTCGGCGTACTCCTTGCCTCGGGTGAGGCCCGCGGGCAGGGTGACGGCCGCCCCCACGATGATCAGCTGCCAGCCCCAGAAGTGGATGCGGGAAAGCCAGTCAGAAGCCGTCCGCACCCGGCAGAGCCGCTGGGTGGAGTAATAGACGCCGGCGAAAACCATGTTTCCGACGAAGGCGAAAATCACCGCGTTCGTATGCAGGGGCCGGATGCGGCCGAAGGTGATGTAGGACAGACCCTCGGATTTCAACAGGCCGAAGCTGAGCATTTCCAAAAATTTGCCGTTCATCTGCCACCACGACAGCTGGGTCGCGGCGAGCACTCCCACCAGCATGCCGATGATGCCCCAGAAGATTGATGCGGTCATGAACCGCCGTACGGTTTTGTCGTCGTAGGTGATGGAGGTGGTGGGCATGATGTTGGTGAAATGATTTCAAGAAAGGTGCGTCCGCTTCGTGGCAGCCGGAGGCGTGTCGAGTGGCAGCAACGAGTCCCGCTCCAAGCTCGACCGACGTGACCTGCGCGCCTCCGCTGCGAAACTGATGACGAAGATTCCAGCCAGGCAGGAACTGACGAGGATGGTGACAGCGAGGACGTTCACGACCTCAGTCCAACAAAAACCATCACCGGGTGCTCGGCATGACCTCTCAAATGCTGTGCGGATTTTGCGGTGATTCCGACTGGGGCAGGAAGGCGGTGCCATCCGGAGGCTGATGGCCAGGGATGGGTCGACAGGCACCCGGTCAAGCGCGGTTTCGTTCATCTTCTGTCCCGGAGAGACAGGAGGTATTGGCGGGTCCAACCACCGGACCCGATTCCAACGCTATTCGCTCCGGCAGGTGCGGCGGAAGGGTGTGCTCCTCCACGGGTGCGGAGTCTCTATCGATTCTACCATCAACGCAGGCATGGGCCGCGGCCTCAGTAATTAAGAGGCAATAGAACGTGGAACGCGCGGGCTCGGCAGGGGGGCATCCTGGGCCCTCCGATGAGGCAACACGATGGTTTCCCCAGGTGCGGTTTTGTCTGGGAATCCGGTAGGAGGGTCCTATGATCGTAAGAACCCCAAAACCCGATGAAATATGATGTCATCCCTTTGCCCGCGACGCATCAACAGGCGCTGGATGAGACGCCGGAGCCGAACAAGGTGCAGGTAATCCTCCTCGACGGAAATGATCTGCCATTGGCACGAGGGACGGCGATACTTCCCTTGCTGCTTGGCGTGGGAGTTTTCTGGCCATCTGGCCCCGCGCCTGCCGAAGGCCGTCTCAGCTTGGCAAAAAGATGCAGTCTGCCGGGTGGGGAAACCTTGAAATTGAAGGAGATGTGTCTGTGCTCAGGGGATCCGCCTCATTATGACTTCTGGGTCTGCGCTCCATGATTCCGGGTTGCGGACCAGGGTCGTCTTCGTCGCTGTCAGTCGAAAGGCCGAGAGGGTTGTCAAAAAAATGTCTCCCGTAAAAATCTTATTTTCAGTCAATTGCGACAACCTCGTCGGCTGAAGAATAAAAATGATCACGAAATGGATTGACCGGGGGCGGCCGGTCAATCTAGGGTCTCCCCGTCGCCACGACGGAGGGCGACCGAGAGACAGACGGTCGATCGCGGTGCAAACCACCCGATCGGCTTTTTAGTCCCCTCGAAACAAGCTCTTTGACAGTATGGCTCAGCGGTAATCGTGCCAAGTGAGAAAGTGAACCGGTGGATCCTGCGAAGGATTCAAGTCCTGCGAAGGATTCCGACGCTTCAAGCAAGGCGGTCGTAAGCAGACTATGATATCGCTGGGAAGAGGAAAAAGATTAAATTGTGCGCTGCGCATCTGGTTTCAATATCGAAACAGTGCGCGGAAGTTGGCTCTTGAAGTCAACAACCCCGATTTGAATCGCGGGTGCCGGCGACGGCATCTGAAAGATCAGATCATTTTTACGGAGAGTTTGATTCTGGCTCAGAACGAACGCTGGCGGCGTGTTTAAGACATGCAAGTCGCACGGGATCAGTTGAGTAGTAATACAATTCTGGTTTAGTGGCGCACGGGTGAGTAACATGTGAATTACATGCCCTTCAGTGGGGAATAGCCCAGGGAAACTTGGATTAATACCCCATGGTATCGCAAGATTAAAGGTGGCCGCAAGGCTGTCGCTGAAGGATTGGTTCGCACCCTATCAGCTTGTTGGCGAGGTAACGGCTCACCAAGGCTACGACGGGTACCTGGTCTGAGAGGACGATCAGGCACACTGGAACTGAGACACGGTCCAGACACCTACGGGTGGCAGCAGTCGAGAATAATTCACAATGGGGGCAACCCTGATGGTGCAACGCCGCGTGGAGGATGACGGTCTTCGGATTGTAAACTCCTGTCATCTGGGAGTAAGGCATGGCTGTTAATAGCGGACATGATTGATAGTACCAGAAGAGGAAGGGACGGCTAACTTCGTGCCAGCAGCCGCGGTAATACGAAGGTCCCGAGCGTTGTTCGGAATCACTGGGCGTAAAGGGAGCGTAGGCGGCGCGGTAAGTCAGATGTGAAATCCCGGGGCTCAACCCCGGAACTGCATCCGATACTGCCGTGCTTGAGGATTGGAGAGGTAGCTGGAATTCTTGGTGTAGCAGTGAAATGCGTGGAGATCAAGAGGAACACTCGTGGCGAAAGCGAGCTACTGGACAATTCCTGACGCTGAGGCTCGAAGGCTAGGGTAGCGAAAGGGATTAGATACCCCTGTAGTCCTAGCAGTAAACGGTGCACGCTTGGTGTGAGGGGAATCGACCCCCCTTGTGCCGGAGCTAACGCGTTAAGCGTGCCGCCTGGGAAGTACGGTCGCAAGACTAAAACTCAAAGAAATTGACGGGGACCCGCACAAGCGGTGGAGTATGTGGCTTAATTCGATGCAACGCGAAGAACCTTACCAAGGCTTGACATGCATCTCTAAGCGCGTGAAAGCGCGTGACCCTTCGGGGAATTTGCACAGGTGCTGCATGGCCGTCGTCAGCTCGTGTCGTGAGATGTTGGGTTAAGTCCCGCAACGAGCGCAACCCTTGTGATTAGTTGCCAGCACGTGAAGGTGGGAACTCTAGTCAGACTGCCCAGATCAACTGGGAGGAAGGTGGGGACGACGTCAGGTCAGTATGGCCCTTACGCCTTGGGCTGCACACGTACTACAATGCCCAGCACAATGAGAACCGAGACCGCGAGGTGGAGGAAATCTGCAAAACTGGGCTCAGTTCGGATTGGAGGCTGCAACTCGCCTCCATGAAGTTGGAATCGCTAGTAATGCCGTATCATCTACGACGGCGTGAATACGTTCCCGGGTCTTGTACACACCGCCCGTCACATCATGGAAGCCGGTCGCACCCGAAGTGCCCGTACCAACCGCAAGGGGGTAGGGTCCTAAGGTGTAGCTGGTAACTGGGATGAAGTCGTAACAAGGTAGCCGTAGGGGAACCTGCGGCTGGATCACCTCCTTTCTACGGAGAAATTCACAAACCGTTCTCACGGTCCCTGTGAAAGGTCGAGACCCCGCTCCCGGCAACGGGGGATGGGGTTGTCAAAACGCAAGTTAGACACCTGAAACACTTAAAACCGGAACATCGCAGGATGTTCCAAACCAAAAAACCACGCAACTGTGTATTTATTGATAGGTTACGCAGTGCACAATTTAATCTTTTCTCCTCACTTCAACACCACCCCGTGAAACGGGCACCCTCGGTAAAGGGGGTTTAGCTCAGTTGGTAGAGCGTCTGCTTTGCAAGCAGAATGTCAACGGTTCGAATCCGTTAACCTCCACCATCTTTCATGAAGCGCCTCGGACTCCGGCAACGGAGGGAACGCTTTGTGGAATCCAAATGGGCCTGTAGCTCAGTTGGTTAGAGCACCGCCTTGATAAGGCGGGGGTCATAGGTTCGAGTCCTATCAGGCCCACCATTCCATTACCGAAGAGATTGAAGTTCCATACTGAAAAAACGAGTCCGCTCTTTGACATCCACATGGAGAAACAAATAATTTCAAGACTGCAATAAATATTGATGACTCATAAAGAGCCATTCTTAGCGGTCCTTGAATATATTCTAATTCCCAAATACATCAATTTTTACGGCAAAGCCGGCAGAGATGCCGGCAGTAGGCAGGTCGAAAGACCTGCAAAGCGTGGAAACTATCCTCATCGGAAGATAAGGAAAAGTCCGCGTGGCTGATTTCAATTAGGAATCAAGCTTTAAAGGGCACACAGTGGATGCCTTGGTGCTAACAGGCGATGAAGGACGTGTTAAGCTGCGATAAGCTTCGGGGAGCGGCAAATACGCTTTGATCCGGAGATTTCCGAATGGGGTAACCTGGTGGTTTTAATAAGCCATCGTTTCTTTCCGAAGCCCGATCTTAGGATCATATGGGAAGTTAAGAAAGAAGACGCGATACCCGGTGAAGTGAAACATCTCAGTAACCGGAGGAAAAGAAAGAGAATCGATTCCGTCAGTAGTGGCGAGCGAAAGCGGATCAGCCCAAACCGGGAGCTTGCTCCCGGGGTTGTAGGACCCCGTCATGGGACCTCAATGGATAGGTGAAGGAACTGGAAAGTTCCGGCACAGAGGGTGATACCCCCGTAACCGAAATCCAACGAGGCCTTAGGGAGTTCCTGAGTAATACGGCACACGTGAAACGCCGTATGAATCTGTGCCGACCACGGCATAAGGCTAAATACTAGTTAGCGACCGATAGTGAACAAGTACCGTGAGGGAAAGGTGAAAAGAACCGCTGTGAGCGGAGTGAAATAGAACCTGAAACCGTGTGCCTACAAGGTGTCAGAGTCCCTTCGGGGATGATGGCGTGCCTTTTGCTTAATGAGTCTGCGAGTTAGTATGTGTGGCGAGCCTAAGTCCTTAGGGGACGGAGGCGAAGCGAAAGCGAGTCCGAACAGGGCGACCTTAGTTGCACGTGCTAGACCCGAAGCGGAGGTGATCTACCCTTGGCCAGGTTGAAGCGCAGGTGATACTGCGTGAAGGACCGAACAGGTGAATGTTGAAAAATTCTCTGATGAGCTGAGGGTAGGAGTGAAAGGCTAATCAAACCCCGTGATAGCTGGTTCTCCTCGAAATGCATTGAGGTGCAGCGTCGCGTGTTTATGAATGGGGGTAGAGCACTGAAAGGGCTAGGGGGCATACCCGTCTACCAACCCCTATCAAACTCCGAATACCATTCAACAGAACGCGGCAGTGAGACGGTGGGGGATAAGCTTCATCGTCAAAAGGGAAACAACCCTGATCAGCAGCTAAGGTGCCTAAATAACGCTAAGTGGAAAGGATGTGGAATTTCACAGACAGTGAGGATGTTGGCTTAGAAGCAGCCACCATTTAAAAAGTGCGTAATAGCTTACTCATCGAGAGATTCCGCGCCGAAAATGATTGGCGATAAGCGTTATACCGAAGCTCTGGGCTTCCGTCCCTGGGGACGGGAGCGGTAGAGGAGCATTCTTGATTGCATTGAAGCGCGATGGCGACTGACCGTGGAGTATCAAGAAGAGAGGATGCAGACATGAGTAACGATAAGACGGGTGAGATCCCCGTCCGCCGTAAACCCAAGGTTTCCCGGGCTACGATTTTCGTCCCGGGGTTAGTCAGGACCTAAGGTGAGGCCGACAGGCGTAACCGATGGACAGCAGGTTAATATTCCTGCACTTCCGACCCTTAACCCGGATTGACGCATTTTTGGAGGTAACTAGGTGATTGAATTCCGAGGTGAGGCTACGGCCGATCCGCATTACCAAAGAAGGTGCCGAGAAAAGATCCGGTGTATGCTAAGGAACCTGTACCGTAAACCGACACAGGTGGGTGGGTAGAATATACCAAGGCGTAAGAGTGAACCCTGGTTAAGGAACTCGGCAAATTGGCCCCGTAACTTCGGGAGAAGGGGTGCCTAGGTTTACCTAGGCCGCAGTGAAATGGCCCAACCGACTGTTTAGCAAAAACACAGCATTCTGCCAAGACGCAAGTCCAAGTATAGGATGTGACACGTGACCAATGCGGAAAGATTAAGGCAAGATGTTAGCAGCAATGCGAAGCTTTGAACCCAAGTCCCCGTGAATGTCGGCCGTAACTATAACGGTCCTAAGGTAGCGAAATTCCTTGTCGGGTAAGTTCCGACCTGCACGAATCGTGAAACGAGTTGGGCGCTGTCTCAACCAGGTGCTCAGTGAAATTGTAATGGCGGTGAAGATGCCGCCTACCCGCAGAAGGACGGAAAGACCCTATAGACCTTAACTGTAAGCTGTCATTGGTTTTTCGATTTTCATGCTCAGCATAAGTGGGAGACTTTGAAGCCATCCTTTAGGGGATGGCGGAGTCGCCAGTGAGATACCACCCTTGGGTGTTGGAAGATCTAACCTCGACCCGTGAATCCGGGCGAGAGACATTGTCAGCCGGTCAGTTTTACTGGGGCGGTATCCTCCCAAAGAGTAACGGAGGAGCGCGAAGGTGGGCTCAGCACGGTCGGTAACCGTGTGTCGAGTGCATAGGCATAAGCCCGCCTAACTGTGAGACCCACAAGTCGAGCAGATACGAAAGTAGGCCTAAGTGATCCGGCGGTTGAATGTGGAATTGCCGTCGCTCAACGGATAAAAGGTACCTTAGGGATAACAGGCTGATTTCATCCAAGAGTTCATATCGACGATGAAGTTTGGCACCTCGATGTCGGCTCGTCGCATCCTGGGGCTGGAGAAGGTCCCAAGGGTCCGGCTGTTCGCCGGTTAAAGCGGCACGCGAGCTGGGTTCAGAACGTCGCGAGACAGTTCGGTCCTCTATCCTCTGTGGGCGCAGGAAAATTGAGGGGTTCAGTTCCTAGTACGAGAGGACCGGAATTGACATACCTCTGGTGCACCGGTTGTCCTGTCAAGGGCATGGCCGGGTAGCTAAGTATGGAACAGATAAGCGCTGAAAGCATCTAAGCGCCAAGCTGCTCCCAAGATGAATTTTCCCCAAAGGATCGTCGAAGACTACGACGTTGATAGGCTTCAGGTGTAAGTGCGGTAACGTATTCAGCCGAGAAGTACTAATCATCCGTTTGGCTTGATTCCTATTTTTGAATTAGTGAAGACAAGAGACCGTGAATGGACCTGAGGAAATCAGGTTTTGGAATTATTGAAAACTCCGTGTGGATGTCAGGGAGCGGGCGAAGGGAACGAAGCCCGCTTGACCGTCGACAAAGACATAGCTCAGATCGTCAGAGATTCAGTTTTGCGCCAATGGAAGTTGGCTCCAGGATTGCCCTCTGGTGACCAGAGCGCGGTGGAACCACCCGGTCCCATTCCGAACCCGGAAGTGAAACGCCGCAGCGCCGATGGTAGTGAGACGATAGGTCTTGTGAGAGTAGGTCGTCGCCAGGTATATGCCCGGCTCCTGTAAAAGGGAGCCGGGCTCTTTTTTTGTGCGGGGGGAGGAGAGAGGGAAGGGTGGAAAGGGTGGAAAGGATCGTGGAGAGAGGAGGAGCATAACCGG
>NZ_JAENIK010000003.1 GCF_016595465.1 Luteolibacter yonseiensis
ATCACGAAATGGATTGACCGGGGGCGGCCGGTCAATCTAGGGTCTCCCCGTCGCCACGACGGAGGGCGACCGAGAGACAGACGGTCGATCGCGGTGCAAACCACCCGATCGGCTTTTTAGTCCCCTCGAAACAAGCTCTTTGACAGTATGGCTCAGCGGTAATCGTGCCAAGTGAGAAAGTGAACCGGTGGATCCTGCGAAGGATTCAAGTCCTGCGAAGGATTCCGACGCTTCAAGCAAGGCGGTCGTAAGCAGACTATGATATCGCTGGGAAGAGGAAAAAGATTAAATTGTGCGCTGCGCATCTGGTTTCAATATCGAAACAGTGCGCGGAAGTTGGCTCTTGAAGTCAACAACCCCGATTTGAATCGCGGGTGCCGGCGACGGCATCTGAAAGATCAGATCATTTTTACGGAGAGTTTGATTCTGGCTCAGAACGAACGCTGGCGGCGTGTTTAAGACATGCAAGTCGCACGGGATCAGTTGAGTAGTAATACAATTCTGGTTTAGTGGCGCACGGGTGAGTAACATGTGAATTACATGCCCTTCAGTGGGGAATAGCCCAGGGAAACTTGGATTAATACCCCATGGTATCGCAAGATTAAAGGTGGCCGCAAGGCTGTCGCTGAAGGATTGGTTCGCACCCTATCAGCTTGTTGGCGAGGTAACGGCTCACCAAGGCTACGACGGGTACCTGGTCTGAGAGGACGATCAGGCACACTGGAACTGAGACACGGTCCAGACACCTACGGGTGGCAGCAGTCGAGAATAATTCACAATGGGGGCAACCCTGATGGTGCAACGCCGCGTGGAGGATGACGGTCTTCGGATTGTAAACTCCTGTCATCTGGGAGTAAGGCATGGCTGTTAATAGCGGACATGATTGATAGTACCAGAAGAGGAAGGGACGGCTAACTTCGTGCCAGCAGCCGCGGTAATACGAAGGTCCCGAGCGTTGTTCGGAATCACTGGGCGTAAAGGGAGCGTAGGCGGCGCGGTAAGTCAGATGTGAAATCCCGGGGCTCAACCCCGGAACTGCATCCGATACTGCCGTGCTTGAGGATTGGAGAGGTAGCTGGAATTCTTGGTGTAGCAGTGAAATGCGTGGAGATCAAGAGGAACACTCGTGGCGAAAGCGAGCTACTGGACAATTCCTGACGCTGAGGCTCGAAGGCTAGGGTAGCGAAAGGGATTAGATACCCCTGTAGTCCTAGCAGTAAACGGTGCACGCTTGGTGTGAGGGGAATCGACCCCCCTTGTGCCGGAGCTAACGCGTTAAGCGTGCCGCCTGGGAAGTACGGTCGCAAGACTAAAACTCAAAGAAATTGACGGGGACCCGCACAAGCGGTGGAGTATGTGGCTTAATTCGATGCAACGCGAAGAACCTTACCAAGGCTTGACATGCATCTCTAAGCGCGTGAAAGCGCGTGACCCTTCGGGGAATTTGCACAGGTGCTGCATGGCCGTCGTCAGCTCGTGTCGTGAGATGTTGGGTTAAGTCCCGCAACGAGCGCAACCCTTGTGATTAGTTGCCAGCACGTGAAGGTGGGAACTCTAGTCAGACTGCCCAGATCAACTGGGAGGAAGGTGGGGACGACGTCAGGTCAGTATGGCCCTTACGCCTTGGGCTGCACACGTACTACAATGCCCAGCACAATGAGAACCGAGACCGCGAGGTGGAGGAAATCTGCAAAACTGGGCTCAGTTCGGATTGGAGGCTGCAACTCGCCTCCATGAAGTTGGAATCGCTAGTAATGCCGTATCATCTACGACGGCGTGAATACGTTCCCGGGTCTTGTACACACCGCCCGTCACATCATGGAAGCCGGTCGCACCCGAAGTGCCCGTACCAACCGCAAGGGGGTAGGGTCCTAAGGTGTAGCTGGTAACTGGGATGAAGTCGTAACAAGGTAGCCGTAGGGGAACCTGCGGCTGGATCACCTCCTTTCTACGGAGAAATTCACAAACCGTTCTCACGGTCCCTGTGAAAGGTCGAGACCCCGCTCCCGGCAACGGGGGATGGGGTTGTCAAAACGCAAGTTAGACACCTGAAACACTTAAAACCGGAACATCGCAGGATGTTCCAAACCAAAAAACCACGCAACTGTGTATTTATTGATAGGTTACGCAGTGCACAATTTAATCTTTTCTCCTCACTTCAACACCACCCCGTGAAACGGGCACCCTCGGTAAAGGGGGTTTAGCTCAGTTGGTAGAGCGTCTGCTTTGCAAGCAGAATGTCAACGGTTCGAATCCGTTAACCTCCACCATCTTTCATGAAGCGCCTCGGACTCCGGCAACGGAGGGAACGCTTTGTGGAATCCAAATGGGCCTGTAGCTCAGTTGGTTAGAGCACCGCCTTGATAAGGCGGGGGTCATAGGTTCGAGTCCTATCAGGCCCACCATTCCATTACCGAAGAGATTGAAGTTCCATACTGAAAAAACGAGTCCGCTCTTTGACATCCACATGGAGAAACAAATAATTTCAAGACTGCAATAAATATTGATGACTCATAAAGAGCCATTCTTAGCGGTCCTTGAATATATTCTAATTCCCAAATACATCAATTTTTACGGCAAAGCCGGCAGAGATGCCGGCAGTAGGCAGGTCGAAAGACCTGCAAAGCGTGGAAACTATCCTCATCGGAAGATAAGGAAAAGTCCGCGTGGCTGATTTCAATTAGGAATCAAGCTTTAAAGGGCACACAGTGGATGCCTTGGTGCTAACAGGCGATGAAGGACGTGTTAAGCTGCGATAAGCTTCGGGGAGCGGCAAATACGCTTTGATCCGGAGATTTCCGAATGGGGTAACCTGGTGGTTTTAATAAGCCATCGTTTCTTTCCGAAGCCCGATCTTAGGATCATATGGGAAGTTAAGAAAGAAGACGCGATACCCGGTGAAGTGAAACATCTCAGTAACCGGAGGAAAAGAAAGAGAATCGATTCCGTCAGTAGTGGCGAGCGAAAGCGGATCAGCCCAAACCGGGAGCTTGCTCCCGGGGTTGTAGGACCCCGTCATGGGACCTCAATGGATAGGTGAAGGAACTGGAAAGTTCCGGCACAGAGGGTGATACCCCCGTAACCGAAATCCAACGAGGCCTTAGGGAGTTCCTGAGTAATACGGCACACGTGAAACGCCGTATGAATCTGTGCCGACCACGGCATAAGGCTAAATACTAGTTAGCGACCGATAGTGAACAAGTACCGTGAGGGAAAGGTGAAAAGAACCGCTGTGAGCGGAGTGAAATAGAACCTGAAACCGTGTGCCTACAAGGTGTCAGAGTCCCTTCGGGGATGATGGCGTGCCTTTTGCTTAATGAGTCTGCGAGTTAGTATGTGTGGCGAGCCTAAGTCCTTAGGGGACGGAGGCGAAGCGAAAGCGAGTCCGAACAGGGCGACCTTAGTTGCACGTGCTAGACCCGAAGCGGAGGTGATCTACCCTTGGCCAGGTTGAAGCGCAGGTGATACTGCGTGAAGGACCGAACAGGTGAATGTTGAAAAATTCTCTGATGAGCTGAGGGTAGGAGTGAAAGGCTAATCAAACCCCGTGATAGCTGGTTCTCCTCGAAATGCATTGAGGTGCAGCGTCGCGTGTTTATGAATGGGGGTAGAGCACTGAAAGGGCTAGGGGGCATACCCGTCTACCAACCCCTATCAAACTCCGAATACCATTCAACAGAACGCGGCAGTGAGACGGTGGGGGATAAGCTTCATCGTCAAAAGGGAAACAACCCTGATCAGCAGCTAAGGTGCCTAAATAACGCTAAGTGGAAAGGATGTGGAATTTCACAGACAGTGAGGATGTTGGCTTAGAAGCAGCCACCATTTAAAAAGTGCGTAATAGCTTACTCATCGAGAGATTCCGCGCCGAAAATGATTGGCGATAAGCGTTATACCGAAGCTCTGGGCTTCCGTCCCTGGGGACGGGAGCGGTAGAGGAGCATTCTTGATTGCATTGAAGCGCGATGGCGACTGACCGTGGAGTATCAAGAAGAGAGGATGCAGACATGAGTAACGATAAGACGGGTGAGATCCCCGTCCGCCGTAAACCCAAGGTTTCCCGGGCTACGATTTTCGTCCCGGGGTTAGTCAGGACCTAAGGTGAGGCCGACAGGCGTAACCGATGGACAGCAGGTTAATATTCCTGCACTTCCGACCCTTAACCCGGATTGACGCATTTTTGGAGGTAACTAGGTGATTGAATTCCGAGGTGAGGCTACGGCCGATCCGCATTACCAAAGAAGGTGCCGAGAAAAGATCCGGTGTATGCTAAGGAACCTGTACCGTAAACCGACACAGGTGGGTGGGTAGAATATACCAAGGCGTAAGAGTGAACCCTGGTTAAGGAACTCGGCAAATTGGCCCCGTAACTTCGGGAGAAGGGGTGCCTAGGTTTACCTAGGCCGCAGTGAAATGGCCCAACCGACTGTTTAGCAAAAACACAGCATTCTGCCAAGACGCAAGTCCAAGTATAGGATGTGACACGTGACCAATGCGGAAAGATTAAGGCAAGATGTTAGCAGCAATGCGAAGCTTTGAACCCAAGTCCCCGTGAATGTCGGCCGTAACTATAACGGTCCTAAGGTAGCGAAATTCCTTGTCGGGTAAGTTCCGACCTGCACGAATCGTGAAACGAGTTGGGCGCTGTCTCAACCAGGTGCTCAGTGAAATTGTAATGGCGGTGAAGATGCCGCCTACCCGCAGAAGGACGGAAAGACCCTATAGACCTTAACTGTAAGCTGTCATTGGTTTTTCGATTTTCATGCTCAGCATAAGTGGGAGACTTTGAAGCCATCCTTTAGGGGATGGCGGAGTCGCCAGTGAGATACCACCCTTGGGTGTTGGAAGATCTAACCTCGACCCGTGAATCCGGGCGAGAGACATTGTCAGCCGGTCAGTTTTACTGGGGCGGTATCCTCCCAAAGAGTAACGGAGGAGCGCGAAGGTGGGCTCAGCACGGTCGGTAACCGTGTGTCGAGTGCATAGGCATAAGCCCGCCTAACTGTGAGACCCACAAGTCGAGCAGATACGAAAGTAGGCCTAAGTGATCCGGCGGTTGAATGTGGAATTGCCGTCGCTCAACGGATAAAAGGTACCTTAGGGATAACAGGCTGATTTCATCCAAGAGTTCATATCGACGATGAAGTTTGGCACCTCGATGTCGGCTCGTCGCATCCTGGGGCTGGAGAAGGTCCCAAGGGTCCGGCTGTTCGCCGGTTAAAGCGGCACGCGAGCTGGGTTCAGAACGTCGCGAGACAGTTCGGTCCTCTATCCTCTGTGGGCGCAGGAAAATTGAGGGGTTCAGTTCCTAGTACGAGAGGACCGGAATTGACATACCTCTGGTGCACCGGTTGTCCTGTCAAGGGCATGGCCGGGTAGCTAAGTATGGAACAGATAAGCGCTGAAAGCATCTAAGCGCCAAGCTGCTCCCAAGATGAATTTTCCCCAAAGGATCGTCGAAGACTACGACGTTGATAGGCTTCAGGTGTAAGTGCGGTAACGTATTCAGCCGAGAAGTACTAATCATCCGTTTGGCTTGATTCCTATTTTTGAATTAGTGAAGACAAGAGACCGTGAATGGACCTGAGGAAATCAGGTTTTGGAATTATTGAAAACTCCGTGTGGATGTCAGGGAGCGGGCGAAGGGAACGAAGCCCGCTTGACCGTCGACAAAGACATAGCTCAGATCGTCAGAGATTCAGTTTTGCGCCAATGGAAGTTGGCTCCAGGATTGCCCTCTGGTGACCAGAGCGCGGTGGAACCACCCGGTCCCATTCCGAACCCGGAAGTGAAACGCCGCAGCGCCGATGGTAGTGAGACGATAGGTCTTGTGAGAGTAGGTCGTCGCCAGGTATATGCCCGGCTCCTGTAAAAGGGAGCCGGGCTCTTTTTTTGTGCGGGGGGAGGAGAGAGGGAAGGGTGGAAAGGGTGGAAAGGATCGTGGAGAGAGGAGGAGCATAACCGGCGGAGCACAACCGGGGTAGAAGGGACAAAACGGGGGGGAAGAAACAACCGGACGTGGGGACCACACCGACAGGACTTGGGATTAAAGCGTTTCGCGAAATACCGGCAGGGGAATAATCTGGTAAATCCAGAACAACCGCACTCGGGATTATTTACACAAACAAAGCCGCCGGGAATATCCCGGCGGCTTTGTTTATCCCGGCGGCTTTGTTGTTACGCAAACCCGGAACCCCGCGCCCGGGCCTCGGCGTTGGCCAGGCTTCAGACTTCCTGCAGGAGAACATTTTCCAACCGGAAGTTCGGCAGATCGTCGGAGTTTCCACCCGACAATGCGGGCTTTTCAAAA
>NZ_JAENIK010000005.1:0-29079 GCF_016595465.1 Luteolibacter yonseiensis
TCGGGGGGATCGGGGAACTCGTTACTTGAGGAGGTAGGTGACGGTGTTGCTGGTGCCGGTGGTGGTGTCGTCGCGGAAGTAGATGACGATCTGTTGGGTGGTGCCGGCGGAGGTCTTGGTGAGGAGGGCGGTGTTTTGGGCGGGGTTCTTGGCGGTGGAGGCGGAGCTGTATTGGTTGTAGTCGCTGTTGTCCTGGTCGAGGGGGAGGGAGAATCCGGGGCCCTTGAGCTCGCCTTTTCTGCCGATGGTGAACTTGACGGTCTGGCCGACGTTGAAGCGGGGGATGCCGGCGGGGATGCGGAAGCTTGCCACGGTTTCGGAGCCCTGGGTTTCGAAGGACTGCCTGTCCTCGATGGTGAGGGTGAAGGTTTGTTTGGCGGCGAATCCTCCGAAGCGCTTGCCGGCGGGTGCGGCGTGGGCGGTGGCGGTGATGAGGAGGGCGCAGAGGGCGAGGCGGATGAGGGTGATGATTTTCATGGAAAGGGGATTGCTGTTGGCGATGGGCAAACCCTAGCGCGGATGGCGGTTTTTGTAAGCTTTGAATTCGACGTAATCACGTAAACGTGAATGCGTTGACGCGATCGCGTAGGGTGTTTTCGCGGGCCACGCGTGATGGCGTAAACGCGATCGCGTGGGTTGCGGAGGAGCCTGGAGAGCAACGGCGGTGGCTCTCTTCAGACGGGTTTGTTTCTCCTTGGAGTGGGGTGCGGGGCTGTGTCCGCAGGGTGTCACCGCCACGGGGGAACTGTCCGGCGGCGGTGGGATTTCGCGGATGCCCGGATCACATCCGGGACGGGGTTGCGGACTCGGGAATGGTCAAGGACGGGCCAGGAGATAGGGCACGGCGTTGTCGAAAAGCGGCCTCTTGGCTGCCGCGATCACATCGGGATCGGCCGCAGCCGGACCGCCTTGTTTGACCAGGAGGAAAGCTTTGTGCCGTGCTTGTGCCCTGGAACGTATTTCCATGCCTCGGGCGATTTGAACCGCCTCTTTGGCCTGTTCAATCCGCTTCCACTGCCGTTCCCGCTGGTTGTGGAGTGTCAAGGCATCCAACCGGGCCTGCATCTCCGGGGACACCGGGTAGCAAGCCAATGAGTCTGGCTTTTTGGAATCGCCAGCGGCCGCTTGCGCTGGCAAGTCGCGTTCCTGTTCCACCGCACCGGACGGGGTGTTCAGGGCGACGGTTTCCGGAGAGGAGGCGGGCGGTGTCCGGGGTGCCTGGGGCTGTGGTTGCCGCGGGTGTTGGGAAGGGGCTTCCGTCACGTGCGCCTGTGGTTGTGGCGGCTCGTTGTCGCAGGATGTCAGCAGGGCGATGCCAAGCAGGACGGCGGCTTCATGGTGACTTTCTAACGGGGGGGCGGTGGGACGTCAAGGGGGGGATGGGAAGTGTCATCAGGAGCCCCCTACAGGCAGGTCTGAGAAAAGAAGTGGGAAATAATATTCGGCGACTTTGCTCGGAAAGGCGATTCTCAGGGGGCCTTTTTCAGTGGTGGAGTAGGCGAGTCCTTCGTCCAGGGCTTTCCGGATCACTTCGCGCGAGGCGGTGCCCTTGAGGCCGAGGATTCCGGGGACGGCGCCTCTGGGGATTTCCCCTTTCAAAATGAGCTCGGTGACGAGTTTGATGAGCGGGTCCCGGAAGCGGGGCTCGAGGTCCACGCGGTTGAAGCGGAAGTAGTTTTCGATGCGTTGTCGGAGATGGAATGGCTCGATGAGGCCTATCATGAAATCGAGCTGGTCCAGTATCTGTTCCAGGAAATAGATGCAGAATTCCGACAGCCCCCTGTCGCTGAGATTGCCTCTGCCGTCGTAGTCGTTGTGGCGTCCTTGGTCGGCGTTTTGCAAGCGCGTGTAGTAGGTGGATCGGGTCCGTGCCAGCCCTCTCGACAAGGTCCAGAGACCTTCTCCGTCGAGGCCGATCCTGATCATCGCCGCTTGGGTTTGCAGCCGGCCGACACGTCCGTTTCCGTCGCCGAAAGGGTGGATCCATGCCAAGCGGTGGTGGGCGGCGGCCACGGCGATCAATGCATCGGTGGCTGGAAGTTCCGAGCTGGAGTAACAGGAATGGAACCGCCGCATGAACAACGGGAGGGAGGCGTGATCGGGCGGGGTATGCCGGCCGACATCCACATTGTGGTCTCTCATCGCCCCCGGGTTCAAGGAATGACGGATTCCTTCATGGGAAGTGGTGAACCAATCTGATTCCGGGATATGGGAATAGAATTCGTGGTGGAGCCAGGAAATGAAGTCGGGATCGAAGGGATTGAGGTCTTTTTCCGCCGCCAGACGGTTTCTCATGGATCTCTCGGCTTTGATGTGGGCCACGCTCAGGAGTTGGTTGCGCTGGTCATCGGGCAGGGGGGAGAAATCGTCGCGCATCGCCCGTTCGATGTCCCGCGGGAGGGTTTTGTGTCCCTCGATCAGGTTGGAATAGTAGCTGTTCATTCCAGTGACCAGTTTGGCAACTTCCTGCCGGACCACCGGAGAAGGCAGGCTGGCATCGAGTTGCCCGGATTTTCGAAAAATCCGGGCACTTAGCTCCGCCAGATCACTTCTCCCCGCATGGGGAAGAAGGGGTTCCATGGATTCGATGTGTCTGTGAATCGATGTGTGGCGTGCCATGTCCGATGATCTTTACGATGATCCTTATTTTTCAAAATTCCATTGTCTTAAATGGATTAGGGGATGTGTCGCGGGATGAATACGCCATAAAACGATGATCCTGGCGATGATAAAAGAAGGCCTCTCTCGTGCGGAGAATGGCCCGGAGGACATTGGGACTGGAAGGTGGCGGACTCGAGCGCGGCCACGGCGACGGCGGGTGATGCCGGAGGAAGGCGGGGGGCTGGCGAAGACGGGCGGAGGAGCGGGGGGGTGGGTTGGTTTTTCAGGGGTTGTCCGTCTTGTCGAGCCAGCCGAGCCAGGTGATGTCGTCGGTGACGGGGATTTCGGGGTAGTGGGGGTTGAGGGATTTGAGGATGCGGACCTTGGTCTTGCCGTCGGCGGGGGAGGTGTAGGTGTGGCCGGTGGCGATTTCCTTTTTGGTGGCGGGGCGGGAGCCGTAGATCTTGAGGGTTTTTTCCCCGTCGAGGTCGAAGAGGTAGATCTCGCCTTTCTTGAGGACCGGCTTTTTGAGGCTGTCCCGCTCGCGGAGGATGAGGGTGGTGCCGTCGGGGTAGCGGGGGCTCATGCTGTCGCCATGGATCTGGACGGCGAAGCGCCCGGGATCGATGTGGCGGGTGGGGATGTAGGTGTCGCTGTCGGCGGAGAAGGGTTCTCCGGCGGCGGCGTGGAGGAGCGGGATCTCGGGGAAGGCGAGGATGTGCTCCGCAGGGTGGGGGACCACGGCCGCGGCGAGCCTGCTTTTCCGCGGGGTGGATGACGACGAGCCCGTGAGGGGGGTGATCACGGTGGATCCGGCTCGTTTGAGTTCGTTTTCGATCGCTTTGGCGATCCACGCGGAGAGGCCTTCTCCGGCGTGGAGGGCCTTTTGCTTGGCCGACTCGATGAGCGAGGGGTCCAGGGTGATGTTTGGTTTCACCTTTTTCTTGTCCTTGCTGATGGAGGGCCTGCCCGCTTTTTTCTTGTTAGAATCCATGATTTTTGCTGGGTGTGCACGGATGTTAACACTTCTTTAGTAATTTGGCGAACGGTTTAAATGGGATTTTAATGCCCATTTAATTTTTGGTTTTACACACCCATTAAAATGGGTGTATCCCTATCCCCGTCATGCCGAACGAAACGAAAGACCAACCGGCCCCGAAGAGGGGGCGCCCCGCGACGGGGAAGACGAAGGTGAAGCTGAGCGCCACCGTGAACCCATCATTGATCGAGGCGGCGATGAAGCAGGCCTACAGCAAGGGCGAGAGCCTCTCGCAGTTCGTTTCCCGCGCCATCCAGAACCAACTGTTGGGATCATGAGTGCTTCCGGGAATGTTTTTACGGGTGGGGCGGGTGCTTTCCCCACGGAGTCCGCGCTGACGGACGCGTCTCTGACCGCGGCGGCGGAGATCATGGACTGGGATGGGTTGTCGATGCCGACGCTGGAGGAGCTGGCGGGGATCATCGGGAAACACCGGGCCGTGGCCGCCGATGATGTTTTGGGTTTCAGCAGGCGCAAGCTGGCAGAGCTGAGGGAGGTGTGTCCGGAATATATATCATTCGCGATGGATGTGCTCCAGCTGCATGCGGGGGCCCCGGTGCATGCGAAGTTCCGCGTGTATTCGGCGGTGACGGGCGCGTTCGAGGGGGATGATCCCGACGCGCTGATCCGCCTGCTGGCGGAGGACGCCCGCGGCCGGACGGAGGCGGAGACGCTGCGCCGCCAGGCGGCGGAGCTGCTGGAACGGGCGAGGCTGCTCGATGCGAAAAAATCACGGCCCATGGGCTGACGAACACTTTCCTTCCCCGTGTGCCTACTGGGTGGCGACCAAGTGCTGTACTCATAACAAACAGCGAATGCCCGAGGCCGCCGGCCGGACAATATCGAGAGTCACGGGGAGGGATGTTTTTTGGGAGAGGATAGAGGATAGAGGATAGAGGATAGAGTAATCCCCGATCCCCGATCCCCGATCCCCGATCCCCGATCCACGATCCACGATCCACGATCCACAATCCACAATCCACAATCATAAAAAAAATGAATGAGATGAATGATACGATCATGCCGGAGTGGCTGACTTTGGAGGGGGCGGCGCGGTATTGCGGGCTCTCGACGCGGACGCTGGAGTCTTTGGTGAAGGATCTGCACGTGGTTTCTTCGAACGTGCGGATGCCGGGGAAGTCGAGGGGGCGGCGTTTGTTGAAACGGGCGTCGCTGGACGCGTTCATCGAGTCCGGGATCAGCGGCCCGGCGGTGATCCCGATGAATGTGGGGAGGGAAAAGCAATGAACGCGGAGGCGTGGATCTGCATCTGTGTGAACGTGGCGCTGGCGGTGCTTTTTTTCCGGACGCTGCGGCAGGCGTCGGAGGAGGGGGAGGATCGATGAGGGGAAGAGTTGATGGTTGAGAGTTGATGGTTGGTGGAAAGAGAAGAGGAAGACCCGGAGGAGGATCCGGGTGGGCGGTGGAAGAGAAGATTTTACCGCAAAGGCGCAAAGGTCGCGAAGGGACGCGGAGAAATTGATGGTTGAGATGAAGGGAAGATCGGCGGCGCGGAGGTAGAGGGAGAGAAATCGAAACGCGGAGGACGCGGAGTGGGGGGAGGAAGACGCGGAGGATGAGGTGCCGGGTGATGGGTGGGAGGGAGGTTTATCGCAAAGGTGTGAAGATCGTGAAGGGAGATGGAGAGAGATGGAGAGAGATGGAGAGAGATGGAGAGAGATGGAGAGAGATGGAGAGAGATGGAGGAGATGGAGGAGATGGAGGAGATGGAGGAGATGGAGGAGATGGGGCTTGGGTTTTTTGAACCACGGATGGACGCGGATGAACACGGATGAAGAAAATGGAGGAGATGGGCATTCTCGATATGAAGAGCAATACGAACATGGTGAAGCCCTGTGATGACGGGGTGCTGGAGGAGATGGTCCGCCGGTTGGCGAGGACGGACGCGTGGCTGTCGAGGCTGCGGCCGGCTCCGCATGAGCTCCGCGCCAGCAGGGGATTGCGGGGTGCGCGGCGCAGGTGTCTGCGCAGATGAGTTTTTTTACAATATATACCAGAGGCGCGAAGCTTTCGGGCTTTCCGGCATCGGGGCGGTTGCCGGGGGACAGGATGTCCCCCGGGGCAGCCGTCAGAATGACGGCGCTCCGATGGCTGGCGCCGGACGGAGCGCGTTCCTTCAGAAAGGAGCGCGTTCATCCTGGACGCTGCGTGCCGTGGACATCCTGTCCGGCTGCGGGGTGGGGCGCGATCCGGTTGGGATCGGGCCGACGACTCCGGATTCGGGGGATTTCAATATGATCTTTTTTTCAAAATCAAAATTAACCAAAAACCTGATATCTTATGAATTATCATGATTTCCGCCGCGCGGCGCTGGGTCTCACGCTTCATGGTCCTTTTTCCCGGAACCGCCGCCGCCGCCGCGAGGTGCGGCCGCTGGTTTCCGCCGGGGTGGTTTTTTCCGCCGGAATGGTGGTGGGGTGGCTGGCGGGGCTGTTGGTGTGAGATTCAAGATTCAAGATTCAAGATTCAAGATTCGATGTTCGATGTTCGATGTTCGATGTTCGATGTTCGATGTTCGATGTTCGATGTTCGATGTTCGATGTTCGATGTTTCGCCACATGGGGATGACTGATTTTTGATTGATGAAACGTGAGGGTCACATGACGCGGGCGCGGCCACCTCCTGGTGGTGTGGGCCTGGTTTTTGCCGATGCTTTTCCAGCGGATGGTGCGGTTTGTCGCGGTCCGGGGCAGCGTCCCGGTTAGGGATTTGTACGACGGATGGGTGCCCCGCTCGCGGGGGACCGGATCCGGCCGATGTTGCCATGGTGCCGCCCCTTCGGGATTTTTGTTTCCCGGTGGCGCGGAATCCGGGGCGTTGTCCCGGGCTGCGATGGGTCGTGCCATGCCGTGGAGACCGGGGATTTCCGGTCCGGCGGTTTCCGCTCCCGAAAGGTGGGGCGGTCGTGTCGTCTCCGTGCGCCGGGCTTCCGACATCCCTGCCGGGGCTGGAATGGATGGGGGATCGTGGTCCGGTGGCTCGCGCCACCGGCTGATATCCTCCTGTCCCTCCGGCACGGAAGGTGAGGGAGACGGCTCTGCGACTGGAATTCATCGAGAAAAAGATCTCGGGCGGTGAAACCGTGGACGACGTGTCCGGCACGGCGTCGTCTTCAGCACCAAGGGTGCGGAATGGGAAATCCCATGGCAACGCCATGGGAGAAGGTCCTGGCAAGACGGAGCCCTGAAAGGACGTGATCGACGGAGGATGGGTGCGGCGAGGATTTCGTCCCTACCGGACTCCTGGAAATCGTCATGGATGTCCCGGGGGCGCGCCGCGCCCACCCCGGGCTGTCGCATCGCGCACCTTTGGTGCTGGAGAATGGCGGGTGGTCGCAAATCCATGTCGGGCGTGTGTTTTATATAACTTGTTTTTTTATCATCATGAATTGGCTTAACTTGAATATTCAGACTCTTGATTCGGAGCAGTTCCTCGGTTCGGAGCCGGTGGACCGGGCGACGTGGCTTTGTCTGCTGAGGTATTGCATCGGCCAGGAGAATTCCGGGGTGATGGTGGATTGCGCGGGCTGGTCGGACCGGAAGTGGCAGCAACTGGTGCGGGTGACGAAGAAGGAGGCGGAGCGGGTGTGCGACCTGTGGGGGTGGGATGGCGGCACGCTGCGGGTGTGGGGTTATCCGGGGGACAAGGAGTGCGAGGTGAAGCGGCTGCGGGAGATCGGCAAGCAGACGACGGAGGCGAAGCGCGCGGCGGCGAGGACGAACGGTGCGAAGGGTGGCAGGCCGAGGACGGCGGACCGGGGCGCGGAGACGGAGGCTGACGAGGACGCGGACGTCGGCGCGAGGGATCGTCCGGAGGATGGGGGCGTGTGTGAGGTGGTTTCCGGCGGGGTGGTGGATCGCCCGCCGGTGGGGACGGGGCGTGGTGGTCCGGCCGGTCCGGTGCGGGTGGTGGATGGAAACCGGACATGCGCCGTGGCGGGTGGTCCGGCGGGTGCTGGTGCGGAGGGTCCGGCGCCTGGCGGGTCATCGCGGGTTTTGGAAACCCAACAGGGAACCGAACAGAAAACCCGTGCGGAACCCATGGAAGGGAAGGGAATGGAAATGGAAGGAGAAGGGAACGGAATCCCCCCCGACCCCCCGCGGGGAGGACTGGAGGCGCTGGCGGAGGAGATGTGGGAGCTGTGCCCGAGGCTCGGCAGGGAGCGGTCGTCGCAGGCGCAGCTCATGGCCCAGTTGCGGAGGCTGCCGGCGGTGGTGGCGCTGGAGGGCGGGCGGATGCTGGTCTCGCTGAGGGCGTGGTGTCTCTCGGAGTCTTGGACGCGTGAGGAGGGGAGGTTCGTGCCGGGGATCCACCGGTGGGTGCGGGACGGGAAGTGGCGGTTGGTGCCGGAGCCGGCGGGGGTGGGGAAGGGGAAATTCGCCGGAATACAGGAGGACATTGATTTACCGATATGAACGCGACGAGGAACATTCATGACGGGGCGGACATCGCCGCGCGGATCGCCTGCAGCCTGGAGAAGCTCATCGAGCAGGCTCCGGATGACGGGGAGGTGGCGGTGCCTGCGGCGCGGACTTCGCTGGTGAGGCCGGCGCATGGCTGGGATTCGCGGTATGTGGAGGAGGCGGAGTTGTCCGGGGAGCGGTGGCACGATTTTTTCCGGGACGCGAAGACGCAGGTCGCGGGCGGTGGGATCGTGGCGTTCCTGGGGAACCGCGGGACGGGGAAGACGCGGATGGCGGCGGAGATCGCCAGGGCGGGTTTCTGGCCGACGGACAAGGGCGAGTGGAACGGCAACATGGTGGTGACCGGGAAGACGGCGCTCTACCGCCGGGCGATGGACATCTTCCTGGACCTGCGGGATTGCGCGAAGAAGGGATCGGCGCGGAGCGAGAAGGATGTGCTGGATTCTCTGGCGCACGCCGGGCTGCTGGTCATCGACGAGTTCCAGGAGCGGGGCGAGTCCGAGTGGGAGAACCGCATCCTCTGCAACCTGCTGGACAAGCGCTACGCGACGCGCAGGCCGACGGTGCTCATCGCGAACCACACGGTGGCGGAGATGACCGCCGCGCTGTCCCCGTCCGTGAGGGACCGGATGCGGGAGGGAGGAAAGGCGTTCGTGTTCGACTGGGGGTCTTGGAGGAGGAGGTGAGGGGGATGAAGCAGATGATGTTTTTATCCGGCCCTCTCCGTCACGGACCGTCGCGATACAAACTTTCGGGCGGTCCGGAACAATATTATATCATTCGTGACACAGTGCGGCGAGTTTATTCGGCGGTCGGTCATATTGCACGAATTGATGTGATTGTTAGATATATTGTGGTTTGGTGTCGAATATTGATTAATTCATTGCTGTTTCCAAATAACCCACTCTAATGGCAGGTGGCTTGGGATAATGTCCGGACTTTTGACAGATATCATCCCCTACAAACAGGGCCGAACCCGCCAGAAACCATCCACATTCCACACCATGAAAACGCGCGCACGCAAGTTGATGATCGTGACATCGATCATATTTAGTTCTGTCATTCTGGGGGATCAGGCCGCCTCCGCGGCATTGCTGTCCGTCGATCTCGGTAGCGCCGCTTCCTATGCGGTGCTGGCCGGCTCGGGCATCACGATCGCCGGTCCGGCGAACTCCTCCACCATCATCGGGAACATCGGCTCACACGCGACGGTCTCCATCACGGGGTTGGAAAACCTGAACCTCGTGGGGACCAATCACGCGGGAAACTCCATCACCCAAGCCGCCAAGGCCGACCTGCAGACGGCCTACACGGATGCGGCGGGCCGCAGCTTCGACGGTGCCGCGTTTGCCGACGGGCATGTTCTGACCGGCATCATGACAACGGGCGTGTACCACGGCTCGGGGTCGTTCGCGTTGAACGGGATACTCACCCTCGACGCGCAGGGGGATCCGGATGCGGTATGGATCTTCCAGATGACATCCACCTTCGATGTCGGTTCCGCCGGGCAGGTGGCGCTGCTGAACGGGGCGCAGGCGTCGAATGTCTTCTGGCAGGTCGGGAGCTCCGCGACCCTGGGGACCGGAGCCCGGCTCGCCGGGACCATCCTCGCGGCGCAGTCCATCTCCATGAACACCGGCGCTGTCATCAATGGCCGGGCGCTCGCCTCCGCAGGTGCTGTGACGATGGGTGGATCCACCATCACCCTGCCGGTCCCCGAGCCCTCAGCGATGCTGCTTTCCGTCATCGGCATTTGCAGCCTGCTCGCCACCCGGCGCAGATCCTGACCCCGTGTCCGCGGTCCTTTCCAACCGCAGCCCGTCAGGAACAGGGATGGGCGTCTATCGACGGGACCGGTCGGAGGAATAGGGTCCCGCAGTTCAATAAGACGGGCTGGTTTCAATTTTTGGCGATCCTATCGCAGGAGTTTCGCGCACCCTGGAGTCATGTGGAGGAAATGACCGGACAAGGGATCCAGGCACGGTTGTTAGAAATTTTCGCGTAATGCGAAATATCTCTTCCCATCATCAAATTTTTGATGCAGTGAGGCACTTGTCATTATTAGTGAAATTCATTTTACCTTAATTTTTTCATGAACAAAGGCAATCTGTCCGTATCTACGGCGTTCACGAAGGCGGGTGCTCTGGCGTTGTCGTCGATCGCCCTGGGTCTGATCTCAAGTCCTCCGCAGGCGTACGGGGAGTGGGGTGGTGTCGGCGGGGTCTCGCCTCCTCCTGCTCCGCCGGTATTGAATCCGTCAACCACCGATCTCGATGGCGATGGCATGCCGAACACATGGGAGGACTCCAATTTCCTGAACAAAAACAGCGCGGACGACGCCCTCAGCGACTTCGACATGGATGGACTCACCGCGCTGCAGGAATATGAGTTGTTCCAGCAAACCGCGGGGGCGTTCGGCAAGCCTGCCGGAAAATGGCAGATGGCCATGCTTTCGCGGCCCACGGGCCTGACCCCCGCCTCGCCTCCCATCAGTCTTATCGAATGTGCGGCGAACGGAGTCATCCTCGCCCGTGTCACCGGGCGGCTGCCGGGGACCACCGTAAACACTTACTATCCATATACCTGGTCTCCCGTCACGCAGGCCTGGACACGCATCGCTCCGCCGGAGGGTTTTTCCAACGTCACGGTACTGACACCGCTGGATGTGAACTCATCCGGCCAGGTTGTCGGGTATTTCAGCTCGGGAAGCACGACCAAAGGCTTTCTCTGGACTCCCGGTGCCGGGCCGGCCGGGGGGACCACAACCGTGTTTTATCTGAGTTCCGGAGGAAACCAACTGGATGCGGTGCCAAGAAGGATCAGCGACGCGGGCTACATCGTGGGGGATGTCGGGGCCTTGGGGGGCCGCAGCTTCGCCGCGACGACGAGTGGTTATGAAATCACGTTTTCCGGCATGTCGATGAATCCCCGTTTCCAGGATGTGAACGACTATGGAGAGTTTGTCGGTTCCGTCCTCAATCCCCTCTCGGGGGAGAGGGAGGTCTTCCTCGCGACGGCGGCGGGCCAGGTGTTTCTCACCGGCGTCGAACAGGCGCCGTTTTTCGAAGATGGGGTCTTTGACAACGCCGTGGTGGCATGGGGTCTCAATCCGGGACTCGTGCCGGACATTGATCCGGACTCCATCGCATGGCTTCATTACCCGTCCGGTTACACCGGACTGCGTGCGGGAACCGCCACGGACCGCAGGACCGGATCCAGCGTGAACGTGCATGAGGGAAGCGGCGCGGAGTTCTACTGGCAGTTGGACAACACTTATTATCCGGACTACTGGTACACCTATCCCGGCTTTTCCGCATCCGCGGGTTGTGTGAACGACTGGGGCGAGCTTGCGGGAGGTTATTCGGGAACCATGCGGCGCACCAACTTTCATTTCTATACGGGCGCACCTGGCGAGACCCATGCGACGGAGGGCAGCTCCACCAGCGTGGTGGATTCCGGAATCTTTTTCTACGACGGAAGTTATTACCACTCCGACGCCCAGACCTTCACCTACGGAGTGTCGAACGATCCCCGCGTCCTTGTAGGCACGCCGTTCTCCATCTGGTCGGGGGCTCTGACCGTGCCGGTTTCAAGCCTTATTCCTGCGGGAAATCCCACCGTCTTCGCGTCCGCCCGTCTGGCGGACAATGGCAGGATCATGCTCCAGGCCGGCACCTCCAATCCGCCCATCTATATTCTCAAGCCCGATCAGGATGCCGACAGCGACGGCATGCCGGACGACTGGGAAAAGTACCACGGCTTCAATCCGAATTCCGCCAGCGACGCCTCCGCGGATCCCGATCAGGACGGCATCACCAACCTGGTGGAATTCAAATATCGTACCAATCCCCTGCTCGTCCAGATACCCGGCACGACCCAGTTTGTCGACATCCGTCCGGGCATCGACAACGACGGGGACGGCATGCCGAACGTGTGGGAGTGGAAATACGGCCTCGACTACGACGATGCCTCCGACGCGGAGACGGACGCGGATGGCGATGGCCTTGGCAATCTGAGGGAATTCCGGCTGGGGACGAAACCAAACAGTCCCCACAGCGACGGCGACGGGGTTCCGGACGGTGTCGAGGTTCTGGTGACTTTCACCAATCCGCTCTCGGCCTCTGACGGTGACTTGGACGGAATGCCGGACGATTGGGAGAAGTGGTGGGCTTCACGCATCCTGGCCTCCGGGGTGAGCCTGACAGGACCTCAAACGGCGGCGTTGCTACTCGGACACCTCGAACCGGATGATGATTTTCTCGGGGCGGGAACGAGCAATTTGACCCAATCCGAAGTATCCGGCAGCATTATGACTGGCGGCAGTGCCTACCGTATCCAGCAGAAGGAGCGCGCTATCTGGGGGAATCTCATGGCCAACCGTTGGGGGAACGCCTGTGGTATTGACGGTTTGGCGACCGGAGACGTACGGTATAAAGGGTATGACTGGGCAGATCATTGTCCTCCCGCGGGATGGCTGACACCGTCGGCATCTGAAATCGAGGCGAAGCTGGCTGAGAAGGCGCCCTGGACGGCGATAGAGAACTGGGATTTGGTTTGGGACGCCTACACTATATCCAGAATGCAACGGGAGACGACCATTTCGTTTTCGGAGAGCTATACATACACCCAGTTTCTCAAGGAGGAGCACAAATTCAGACTGGTTTTTCCGGATATTTCCACAGAAGGGAGAAAACAGAGTTTCATAAAGGTGACGACTTCCTACGGATACCCTGTTTCCGGAGCACCGGTCATCAGCTATCAAACAGTCAATTTCACCATCGCAGCGGGGCAGACGACGTCCTCGGATGTCGAGATCGGTCCTGAACTGGTATTGGGGAAGGAAGCGCTGGTGAGCTTGGTTCCTACGGTGGTCAAAATCAACGGTACGGATGAACTGAACGATGACCTTGTCGCGGTTTCCGATGGACTGGATCCGGAGTTGTCTACCGAACTCAGCGTGCAGGTCGGGGATCTTGAGGCAGGCACCACTGCCGAATTCTCCATGGTGAACGCGGATGGGAACATCAAGTT
Source organism: Luteolibacter yonseiensis (assembly GCF_016595465.1). Taxonomy (NCBI): domain Bacteria; kingdom Pseudomonadati; phylum Verrucomicrobiota; class Verrucomicrobiia; order Verrucomicrobiales; family Verrucomicrobiaceae; genus Luteolibacter; species Luteolibacter yonseiensis. The sequence goes on from NZ_JAENIK010000005.1 coordinate 13,117, forward strand.
TGATCCCGCCAGTGTGGCCCTCGCGTCGGGAGTCAACAAAATCAAAATGTGGGGCATCTCGCCAAGCTCTGCCAAAAACAGTTCCAAGATCAAGATATTGATCAAATCATCCTCCAAAGAGGCTGTGATTGAGAAGGACGTGACCGTAATAGACGGAATCAAGCTGACGTTTGACGGAAAATTCTGCTCACCCATCGATGCAAGAAACGAGCGCTGGCGTCCGGGAGTGACCGAGTATCCAAATGCACCGAAAAATGCTCCGGATGATGTCATCGATGCGGATAGTGCGGATTACTCGAGTTCCATTTCATTCACCTCGGGCGACCAGACACAGGAACTGCGGTCCTGGTCTCCCAAATCCTCGGTGAAAGTGACCAAGGTCGAAGCGGTCTCGCCGCCGATGGAGCTGGGCGATGATCCGCTGAAAGGAGCGGATCTTCATATGACAAGCGGAAAGTTCGAGCACAACCACGGAGCTTCGGAAAAAATTGAAAATCCGGTGGTTCATTTCAAAACGGCGAATGGATCGCTTTTCTCGATTGAAATATCCAATCGCTCCGACGACTCGAGGATTGCGCCCGACGGGACTGTTGCGACGGTGCCGGTGGCTCAGAAGATCAACGCCGCGGCCCTCGGGGGGGACAAGCTGGCTCTCTGGCTTCAAGCCGCCCCCCCCTATAATGTGGTCTATGTTCCGAATGCGGGAAACACCCCTCACTCCGACCAGAGAGATCATCTGGAGAACACGCTGTCGAAGCTTCGCTTCAAATGGGAGAATAGTAAATTCAAGTCGATCAAGCAGTCGAATATTGGAAAATCAGTTGCGGCCAAGGCGGCGGTGGGAGCGGACCAGAAGCGCGGTCCGGCCAAAACCAAACTGGAATTCAAGTTGGACAGTTGGGATGGTTGGGAGCTGAGCGGGAAGGTCAACGCTGGAAAATTCACATCACCATGAAAAAGTTCACTTTTTTAAGTTCGGGTATTTCAGCCGGCTTCGGGCTGTTCCTGCTGTGCGCCTGTGATGGAAGCCGGAAGGAAGGGAACAATGTTGCGGGTCGGGATCCGGGAAACAACCCGTCGGGACAAATTGGGAATGCGGCTGGTGAAAAAGACCCGACCCCATCCCAATCTTCCAAAGACAGCCAGGTGACGGGTACTGAAAAGGATGAGCTCTCGGACGAGCTGCGCCGGATATTTCCTCCATCCCAACCTGGATCGGAGTTGTCACCGGAGAATCTGGCGCGGCTTGGCGAACTGGTGCCTCGTCTGAGGGCCGAGAAAAGGTTTTGGGATGTGATTGGCGCGGTCTCTCCAGGCCAGCTCCCGCACTTCAGGGACGCGATTCTGGCGGACCTGAGAAATCTGGATTATCAGAACGGGTCTTATGTGAATCCTGACCTGCGCAATGCCTATAGGGTGGCGAACTGGCTTCGGGACAAGGAGGTTGCTTCGACAGCCTTCGCGCAGCTTGAGAAAGAAAAGCCTTTTATCTTTCCGAAAGAATCTCCGCTGAAGGATTGGCCGACCGCCGAGCATGCGGAGTACCTGCTCCGGGGAAACCAGGGCATTCTGGCAGCCGCTGTGGTCGGACTTGGTGATGAGAAAACAATGGAGGATTACCGGAGAATGCTGGAGTCTGCTTCTGATGATTCGCAGCGTGTGCTGATCTGGGCTCTTGGCGGGTCGCACCGGCTGGAAGACTTTGATCTGCTGATGCGGCTCAGGGAGAAAATCCAATCCCGCGAGGTGGCGGATACGTTGATACAATCGCTGAACAGGATTCCCGAATCCATGGAGCGGGTGGCGAGATCTCCCGAAACCACATCGCCGGAAAACAGGCCGTCGCACCCCGAAAGCCTCCTTGCTGTAGCGGAATCGTGCAGGAAGCGATTGGCGGATTTGAATCTTACCTTGGAACCCACTTTCGGCGATTGAGGGGGGGGGTGGGGTGAGTTGTTAGGGCGACAGGTCTTGGAGCGTGGGTTTTTTGTGCTGGCGGCGGTTCCGGCTCCCCTCAGGGGAGCGGGTTTGTAGGGGTGGGGGTGCCCCCGGGTTTCGTCGCTGGCGCTCCTTCACCCGGGGCTGATTTCGGGAATCCCTCCGGGATGAAGATGGAGATATGTTGCGAAATGTCAGGTTTGTGCAGGTGCCGAGATGTTGGATGGTGAAGAAGTGGCCAGGGGAAGTGGTGCCGCCCTTTCAGGGCTTGAGGGTTTTGGTGGGCGGGTTCCCGAGGCGTTGCCTCGGGCTATCTCATTTCGCACCTTTGGTGCTGGAGATAGGGGCGGAGGGTATGGGGATTTCCATGGCGGCGTTTGTCGGCCTTGTCCTGCGGCTTGGCTGGGGTCTGGTCGTTCAGTTGATCCATCGTACTCCATTCACGGGTTTGGAGGCGCGGCCTTCCATGTCGACCACGACGATGTACCAGCCTTTTGTTCCGGAAGCGGGATCCGGGCTGAAGGAGACGATCCATTTTTCCCCGCTTGCGGCGTTTTCCTTTCCGAGCCACACGCGGTCCATGTAGTAGTTTTCGAGGTGGATGGATTTCCGGGCGTATTCCGTGGCGACCTCGATGGCTTTCGGCATTTCGAGTTTCGGACGGGGATAGGGGCCAGGTGAGTTCGCGGCGGCGGCTTCCCATAACAGAAGACTGATGAGGACGATGCGTTTCATTGGAGTGGCGGTGGATGGTGGGACCGGGGATGGAATAGGGGCTTGGCGGTTGAAAGCCGCCGCCACGGGGTGTTTGTCTGTTGGACGGGGGGACCGGTGATGGTGGGTGTGGCGACCGGTGATCGCCGCCACGGTGCGGTTGTTCAGCGGGCGGTGTGGCGGATCATGTTTACCTCGCCGTCGGGATGGAGGTGGATGGTGCCTCTGGCCAGTCTCCAGCGGATCATGGGTTGTCCGGGAGGTGGTTTGGGTTGGTAGTCGACCTCGCCGCGGTCGATGGCGGCGAGGAGGCGTTTGAATTCGTTGTGGAGAGCGGGGGAGTCGAAGGTGTGGATGATCACGGTGAGATCGCCGGGCAGGGTGTGGTGGGTGTCTTCGTATTCCGGGATCAAGAAAGAGATGGCCCTGAGGGTGGATATGGCTTTGACGTCCTGGGCCTGCTGCCATTGGGTTCTCACGAAGGGACCCAGGGCCGCGAGGATCAGCAGGAGGGTGAGGATGATATAGGGACGGCGCTTTTTTCGGGAGATGGGCATGTCTCGGGTTTTGGTGAGACTCGGGGTATGGAGGGATTTGGTCGAGGTTATTCTGGAGGGGGGATTCTGGAATTGGAAAGAGAGGCTTCCGGAATTTGAAAGATCGTGTCAGTCCTTTGCGGTGTCCGGAGTTCGCGCTTTAGCGTGCTCTTTCGAATTGCAATCCGGACTTCGTGAAGGGGCGGAGGTTTGTGAACATGCTGTGGCTTGTGAAAGAGCTGGAGTCTGGTGAAAGAGCGGGGGCTGGTGAAAGAGCAAGCTGAAGCTTGAACTCCGGACAGCGTTCCGGCGGATCATCGTCGCATTGTTTCGGTGACGACTTTTGGAGTCGGTATAATTTGCGGTGTCCCTCGGGGATGGTGATGGAGAGGCGGTGGAGTGGCGGTGGAGAGGCGGTGGAGTGGCGGTGGAGTGGCGGTGGAGAGGCGGTGGAGTGGCGGTGGAGTGGCGGTGGAGTGGCGGTGGAGTGGCGGTGGATGGGAGCTGTTTGTTAGAAATTTGGCGGGTTTCGGGGAGTGGGTTCGTTTTAAAAAATGGTTTTCAGGTTTCGGGTTGACAGGGGAATGGTGCGGCTCCAAGTAGCACCTTCCCATATCATTACCCATTAATTAATACCCTATGAAACCCATCCTCCGGTCGTCCGCCTGCCAGTTTTCGCTTGCCTTGATTTTCATGTCCATGGGCGCCGCCACGGCGGCCTCCATCGATTCCGCCAGTTCGGGAAACTGGAATGCCACGGCCACGTGGTCGGGTGGAGTGGTGCCACAGACGGGTGCGGGCGATAACGCCGGCATCCTCACCGGCCACACGGTGATGTACACCAACGGCGCGCCGTTCGCCGGCTTGAACGGGTCCAACGACTTCGGCGTGGGCAACGGCAACAGCATCGATATCAACGGCGGCGTCCTCAGCCAGGCGGAAGGCGGCTGGTGGGTGCGCATCGGCCACAAGGGCGTGGGCACCTTGAACATCAATGACGGACGTTTCCACGTCACCGACTCCACCGGAGGTGGCACGAACCTGCAGGTGGGCGTCGAGGCGGGTGGCAACGGCACCATCAAGGTCGGCGACAATACCGGAGCCGCGGGCAGCGCGGTGCTCAACCTGCGCGACCGTGTGGATTTGTCCGCCAACGGCGGTGCGTTTTCCCTGAATCTCGCTCCGAGCGCCGATACTGTCGGGGTGGTCACGATCAACTCCGACGGGATTCTCGAGGGGGATCAAAAAACATGGAACGGAACGGCCGTGGCCCTGAATCCCCACGTGCGGATCGGGCAGTCGACCTCCCCTCTCCAGAGTGTGCTCAAGGTGAATGCGGGTGGTCAGTTCAACGCCCGGGGCAATGTCGAGATCGGGGCGCAGGGCGGCGCCAAGGGACTGCTTCACCTGGATGGTGTGGCTGCCCGCATGGATATGTCCGAGGGCGAGCTGACGGTGGGCTTCACCGGAACGGGTGCCATGACGGTGGAGAACTCCGCTGTTTTTTCCCGCTCGAACACGGTCGAGGCCAGAACGGATCTCTATGTGGGCCGGAACGGTACCGGCAACGGCACGGTCACCATCGCATCCGGCGGGGAGTTCCGCCGCGAGTCCGGGGACAACATCGGTGACCTGCGCGTCGGGTACGACGGTACCGGCGTGTTGAACGTCGAGGCGGGCGGACTCTACCACAACAACTCGGGCAACTGGGATTGGCTGGGCCAGAATACCAGCGGCAACGGAACGGTGAATGTGAACGGCGGCGTGTATGAAATCACCAGCGGCTCCAACATCGTCGTCGGCGGCAACGGCACCGGTACTTTCCATCACAACAGCGGCACCACCAACCTCAGCGGCGTGCGCGCCGGTGTGACCAACGGCACCGGTCTCATCACCATCGGTGGCGGCACCTTCACCTCCCGCGGAGGTTTCTATCTGGGCGGCGACTCGACCACCAGCGCGGGCACCGGCTCGGCCACCGTGAATCAAACGGGTGGAGAGCTCCGGGTGGGCGGTTCATTGGTGGTCGGCATCGCGGCCGGTCATACCGGAACCTACAATCTCAATGGCGGCACGGTGGTGCATACGGGCTCCGATATCAGCGTGGCCGAATCCGGCAGCGGGACAATGACCATCGCGGCCGGAGGCACCCTGACCGATACATCGACCACCGCGGGAATCTTCTATGTGGGGCGCAACGAGGGATCCAGCGGCACGCTGATCGTGAACGGCACCCTGACCAAAAGCGGCAGCCCGAATGCCATCCGCGTGGGCAACGGCAACGGCGATGGTGTGGACAACACCACCGCCACGGGACTCCTCGGCGGCACGGGTTCCATTTCTTCCGAAGGCGGGGTGCGCATCGGCAGCTTCGGCACCCTCACCGCCGGTCTCAGCACCAGCGTGGGCGTGCTCGGTCTTACGGGGAATCTCTCCTTCTCTCTCGGAGGCAAGGTGCATGTGGATCTCGACGGGGCCACCGCCGACCGGGTGAACATCACCGGCAACATTGACCTGGTTGCGGACGCTTTCACCTTCAATGTCCTTTCCGCACCCACCGCGGCGAGTTATGTCCTCGCCAAATACACCGGTGACCTGACCGGCACGCTCTCCGGGGTGAACGTCCCCTCCGGGTATACGCTCACGCACGACACCTCCGCCAAGGAGATCCTGCTGACCTTGCAGTCCGAATCCGGCTACTCGGCCTTCATGGACCAGTTCACCGGCCTGGGCGCGGAGGACAAGCTCCCGGGCGCCGATCCGGATGGCGACGGCCTGAGCAATCTCGTGGAGTATGCTCTCGCGGGATTGAATCCGACGACTGCCGACACTTCGCCGGGGACGCTTGTGAATGGTGTCATCAGCTTCACCAAACGCGACATCGCGGTGGCGAACGGTGATGTCGAGTATGTCATCGAGGAATCCACCACCCTGGGCCTGGCACCGGACCCGTGGGCTCCTGTCGCCAGCTATATCACGAATGACGCCACCACGATTTCGGCGTTGATTCCCGCGGGATCGGAGAAGCATTTCGCGCGTCTTTCGATTATCGGCGACTGATTCATGCGCCCCCGCCGCGGGATTTTGGTTCCTGCGGCGGGGGACTTTTTTGATTGATCCTCGCTCCTGTGTCCGGGCCGTCGACGCGGTGGCTTGTGGAAGAGCGGGAGTCTGGTGAAGGAGGAGGCTCGAAGCTGTGAGCTGGTGCTGTGGGCTGAAGAGGCTGCCGGAATTTCAAAAGATCGTGTGAGTCCTTTACGGTGTCCGGAGTTCGCGCTTTAGCGGACCGCTCCAGCGTGCTCTTCAGAGTTGGAATCCGGACTTTGTGAAAGGGCGGAGGTTTGTTAGCATGCTGTGGCTGGTGAAAGAGCTGGAGTCTTGTGAAAGAGCAGGAGTCTTGTGAAGGAGCAGGAGTCTTGTGAAGGAGCAGGAGTCTTGTGAAAGAGCAAGCTGAAGCTTGAACTCCGGGCAGCGTTTCTTCCGGAATTTTAAAAGATCGTGTGAGTCCTTTGCCGTGTCCGGAGTTCGCGCTTTAGTGTGCTCTTCCGAGTTGGAATCCGGACTTCGTGAAAGGGCGGAGGTTTGTTAGCATGCTGTGGCTGGTGAAAGAGCTGGAGTCTTGTGAAAGAGCAAGCTGAAGCTTGAACTCCGGGCAGCGTTTCGGTGGATCATCGGTGCACCGTTTCGGTGACGACTTGTTGGCGGCGGCCTGTGCTCGCCGCTATTTTGGAATACGGGCGGTGTTCGCCGTTACTTTTTGCCGAGGCCGGTGAGCTTGATGTCGAAGGGGTTCTCGTCCTTGTCGTTGCTCCTGATATGGAGGGCGGCGGTGCGGGTGCCGGGTTTGGCGGGCTTGAAGGTGACGGTGAAGGTGGTGAAATCCCCGGGGGGCACGGTGGCGTCGGGTTTGGTGAAGGTGAAGTCTCTGGCGTGCGGGCCGTTGATGGTGATCTTGATTCCGGTGAGGGACTTGGTGCCGGTGTTCCTGATGGTGAATATGCGTGGGGAATTCTGGCCGACGGGCAAGGTGCCGAAGTTTTTCCGGGCGCTGCCGTCCTTGAGGGAGATGTTTTCGGGTTGCCGGACGACAATTTCCGGCTGGCCGCTTTTGGTGAATTTGTGAACGGCGGCGAACGATGATTTGTCGATCCGGCCGCTGTGGCCGAGCTGCCAGTAGTAGTTGCCTCCGGTGGTCCATACGGAGCCGTCTTTCTTTCTGACGATGGTGTGGGTTCCGCGCGACGCCACTTCGGCGACGCCGGTGAGAACGCGGACGGGTTTGTGGCGGTCGCCGGTGGTTCCATCGCCCAACTGGCCGCTGTTGTTGCTTCCCGTGGCCCAGAGGTCTCCGTTTGATTTGATGTAGAAGCTGTTCTCGCTCCCCGCGAAGATCGCTTTCGCTCCGGTGGTCACGCGGACGGGCGAGGTGATGGGGCCGTCGCCGGCGGTGCCGAGCTGCCCGAACCTGTTTGCTCCGACAGCCCACACACTGCCGTCGGTTTTGAGGAACAGGCTGTGGTCCTGGCCTGCGGAGATGGCCCGCACCTGACCCATGATACGGATGGGGGTTGTGCGGCGGGTCCGGGTGCCGTCGCCGAGCTGTCCGCTCTCGTTCGCGCCCGCGCCCCACACCACGCCGCCTGTGGTGAGAAACAGGCTGTTGCCGCCCCCGGCGGCGATGGCCTGGATGCCGGTCATGACTTTCACCGGGGTGAACTGGGCATCCGCCGGCTGGCCCAGCCCGAGCTGGCCACTGCTGTCATCGCCACAGGTCCAGGCGGAACCGTCGTTTTTGAGGATGATGGTGTGGATCACTCCACCGGCGAGTGCCTTGACGTCGCCGGTGATTTTGATGAGGGAGGACTTGTAGATGTCATCGAACACCCCCTCCATGCCGATGCCAAGCTGGCCGCGGGCGGCGTATCCCGTGCCGAAGGCGTCGCCATTGCTGTCGAGGTAAAGGGTGTGGCCGGTGCCCGTGGAAATGGTCCGGATGCCTGAATGGAGGGGGGTGGGTTTTTCAATGACGGCCGGGGATGGAACGCCGAATTGCCCGCCATTGTATCCCCAGCCGAATGCCGTGCCGTCCTTTTCGATGACGAAGCTGGCCGACGCTCCCGCGGCGATGGTGGGATCCGCTGCGATGGCGGTGGCGGGGAGCAGGAGCGCGAGGGTGAGGAGGAGTGGTTTCATGCGAGGTGGGTTTCGGGGGGAGGTGATGGCGGTGGTTGCTGATTTCCCGGGATTCATTTTCCGCGGTTCCCCGTAGTTCTGGAATTCAGTTCATAAAAAGGAGGGAAGCCAAGTGGCAAAATCGGAAGTGAATTCGATGGAGGTGGTTCCGGGACCCTTGTGAAAGAGCGGGGGAAAGAGCAAGCTGGCGCTGTCAGCTGGTGCTGTCGGCTGGTGCTGTCAGCTGGCGCTGAGGCTGAAGAGGCTGTCGGAAAACGGAAAGCCCTCGTTTCTCGTGCGGGCCGGAGTGGCGGAACGTGTCCGCCACTCCGACCCGCACCATCGCTCCGGCCCGCACCATGGAAACGATCCCGGCCATGGTGTCTCATGACCTTGGGAAGGCGGCGATCCGAATGGGCCGATGCCGCTGATCCGGAGAACCTGAAACCCATTCCAGTTCACACCGATGGGCGGTTCACCCTTGTTGGTTTTTCGATCACCACGTCTGCCGCACGGGCGGACACGTTCCGCCGCTCCGGTTCACACTGCCACAGGTGGCTCTGCCGTTTTCCGCCAGCCTCTGAAGCTTGAATTCCGGATGGCGTTTCTTCCGGAACTTCAAAAGATCGTGTGAGTCCTTTACGGTGTCCGGAATTCAAGATTCAGCTGACAGCTCCAGCTTGCTCTTCCGAGTTGGAATCTGGACTTTCGTGAAGGGGAGGAGGTTTGTGAACATGCTGTGGCTGGTGAAAGAGCAAGCTGAAGCTTGAACTCCGGGCAGCGTTCCGGTGGATCATCGGTGCACCGTTTCGGTGACGACTTGTTGGCGGCGGCCTGTGTTCGCCGCTATTTTGGAATACGGCCGGTGTTCGCCGTTACTTTTTGCCGAGGCCGGTGAGCTTGATGTCGAAGGGGTTCTCGTCCTTGTCGTTGCTCCTGATGTGGAGGGCGGCGGTGCGGGTGCCGGTGCCCATGGGTTTGAAGGTGACGTTGAAGGTGGTGGATTCCCCGGGTTTCACGGTGGCGGCGGGCTTGGTGAAGGTGAAGTCTTTGGCGTGAGGGCCGTCTGTGGTGATCTTCAGGCCGGTGAGGGCGCTGTAGCCTGTGTTTCCGATGGTGAATGTCAGGGTGCGGCCTCTGACTCCGACGGGCGAGGTGCCGAAGGTCTTCCGGGAGAGTCCGTCCGAGAGGGCGGTGCCGCCGGGTTGGCGGACGATGATTTCCGGGTTGGTGGATTTTTTGAACCGGGCGACTTGGACGAATGTGGAGCGGTCGGTGAGAGTGCCGTCGCCGAGTTCTCCCCAGTAGTTGTGCCCGGCGGTCCATACGGTGCCGTCTTTCTTTTTGATGATGGTGTGTTCCGATCCGGCGGCGACTTCGGCGACGCCTGTCATGACGCGGAGGGGGGATTTCCGCAGGCTGGTGGTGCCGTCGCCAAGTTCGCCGAACCGGTTGGGCCCGGTGACCCAGAGGCTGTCGTCCGTCTTGATCAGGAAGCTGTTTCTGTAGCCTGCCGCGATGGTCCTTACTCCGGTCATGACTTGGGCGGGGCGGGCGTTTTCGATGGGGAGGCCGAAGTGCCAGATGGCGCTGATGGTGGCCCACACGGTGCCGTCGGTTTTGAGAAAGAGGGAATGGTCGGATCCCGCGGCGATGGCTTTCACGTCATCCATGACATGGACGGGAGTGGATTTGTCGATGAAAGTGCCGTCGCCGAGTTCACCGGTGATGTTGCGGCCCATGGCCCACGCGCTGCCGTCGTTCCTGAGCAACAGGATGTGATATTCTCCCGCGGCGACGGCTTGGACGCCGGTCATGATCCTGGTGGAGGTGATTTTGGCGGGAGGCTGTCCGATGCCGATGAAGCTGGGGAACGTGTTGCTTTCGCATGCCCAGGCGGTGCCGTCCTTCTTGAGGATGAGGCTCTGGTTCATGCCGGCGGAGATGGCCTTGACTCCGGTGAAGAGGAGCCGGGGTGCGTTGAAAGGCCGGAATCCCCCGCCGATGCCGATCTTGTCACCCGTGTCGTAAACGTCGCCCTTGGCGTCCAGCATGAGGGTGATCCAGTCGCCCGTGGAGACGGCTTTTATTCCGGACATGATCCTCACCGGTTTTTTGGAATAGTCGCTTGAAGGGGAGTGAAAAAACTCCCGGTCGGTTTGATATCCCCAGCCGAAGGTGGTGCCCTTGTGATCGATCGCGAAGCTCTGGAGAAGGCCGGCCGAGATGGTGGGATCCGAGGCGCGGGCGGTGGCGGTAAGCAGGAGCGCGAGGGCGGGGAGGAGCTGTTTCATGGGATGAGGGGGCGGGCGTCGGGGGAGTTTCCGAATCAGCGGGATTTGTCCCCGCTTCGCCGGGTGGTGAAAAGGGATTCAGTCGGGAAGGCGGAGGGAAGCCAAGTGAAAACCCGCGGGCGGAGCTTGTCATGGGCACCGCGGGAGATGCCACGGTGGCGACCGGTGATCGCCACCACGGTGGGGCGGTGCCCTCGATGGCTTGGGCCGGTCTATGATTGTTCCCAACGCCGGACGACGAGGCTTTCCAGCATTTGATCCAGCGTCTGAAGGGATGGCGTGATGTTACCGGCGTTTTGTTCCAGCCACTTTTTGGCATCGCTGGTGTATTGGTCATAGGTGTTGGAAAAATCCTGGTAGTTCGCGGTGCTCCGTCCCAAATGACTCCTTTTTTCCTCGGTGGGGAGGCCGGGCAGGTTCAGGGGAAATGTGGCGATGATCTGGCACGAGTCGTCGTCCGACATGCCGAGGAAGAGGTAGTGGAGTCTGCCGGATATCATCAGGTCCGGTTCGATGGTCCACTGGGTGACCATGCGGATGCCATGACCTCCGGTGAAACCGATCCGCCGCTTCAGACAGGTGAACTCCATTGATGCGTCCATGTAGCCGGGGGAAAGGTGTGGGTCTTCATGATCCATCGCGGTTTCCATTTTTTCCCGGAGGGCGCGGAGGGTTTCCGCCACGGTCGATTCCTCATGTTTGCCATCGGTCAATGTCAGGCGCCATTCATCCGCCTTGTGGATGAGGATCTGAGGCGCGGTGGGATCGTCTCCGGGATCTTCGCCGCTGCGGGGAACTCCTCCGGGCAATGCGGCCGGGAGGCGGATGGCCCAATGTCCGGGCCGGCAGCTGTAACCGGGTTTCAAGGCATATTGTTCGTTCTCCTGATAGAGTTTCCAGTTTTCAGGAGTGTGGAGAGGGTTGATCGGTATTTTTGCGATGATGGCGTCCCTGCTCCAATCCACGGGAACGGTGACGGCGAAGGGGCCGGCCCGCAGCACGGTTGAAGATTGTTTCACGGCGGTGCGGCAGCCCGCGAGACCCGCCATTCCAAGTTGCATGAAATATCTCCGTTTCATTCCGGGAGTCTGGCGGAAGGGGGAGATCCTGGCACGAAGATATTTTGAAGGGGCGCGCACATGGCCGCGGGATTTCCGGGGCCGCGTCGCTTGGGAGGAGGGGCCGGGGCGATACGGATTGCGAAAGGTTATTTCCGTGACTTCAGAAGATCGTGTCAGTCTTTGTGGTGTCCGGAGTTCGCGCTTTAGCGTGCTCTTCTGAGTTTGAATCCGGACTTTGTGAAAGGGGGGAGGTTTCTTAGCATGCTGTGGTTGGTGAAAGAGCAAGCTAAAGCTTGAACTCCGGGCAGCGTTCTGGAGGATCATCGGTGAGCGGTTTTTGGTGACGGCTTTTGGCTGGTGGGCGGTGGTTGCCGTGACGATGGAGCATCGGCCGCGCGGACGGGGGCGTCCGCGCTCCTTATGGCTGGCGGGCGGTGATCGCCGTTAGGAGAAAATATTGCCTGTGGCGGGGTGGGCTGTTAGGTGTATCGTCTCTTGCCCCGCGGGCGGTTCTGTGGCGGCGGTAAACCTAGGTTTTTTCATTTCAATGATCATCGGTCGTTTTTATTTCAGGCTCACTTCGTCGGGAATCGCGGGGGAGTATTCGCATGATGCGTCGGTTCGGCCGCTGCCGGAGGTGGGGACGCGGAATGACGGGGTGGCGGCGATCGACGGGCCGTTCGGGTTCGTGGGGGATTATCACACGACGTGGCGCGCGTCGTCCGGGGAGTCGGTTTACGCGGCGCTGAGGATCACGGAGAAGGAGGGGTGCGAGGGGATTTTCAGCCTGGAGTGGACGGCGATGGACCGGAAGAGCCGGCTTTATCGCGGGGAGGGGATGTTGTGCGGGGAGGTGCTGGTGGGGGATTATCGGGATTGAGGGGGGAAGAGTTGATGGTTGAGAGTTGAGAGTTGATGGAAAGAGGAAGAGGAAGGCGCGGAGGGGTGAGTGCCGGGTGGGCGGTGATTGGAGGAAGGGAGATTTTACCGCAAGGTCGCGAAGGGTCGCGAAGGAAGAGGTGAGAATGTGTGATGAGGGGGAAGAGTTGATGGTTGAGAGTTGATAGAAAGAGAAAGAGGAAGGCGCGGAGTGGGACGGGGCTGGGGACCGGGGCGAACGGGAGATGCAATTCTCTTGCAGGGGGGCGGAGGGGTGGTCAGGGTGGATGTAATATGAAGCCGGTTCGTTCAATTTCCGGAGACTGTCCCGGGCTTCGGGAGGGCGGACGGAGGATGGTGGGATGAAAGGATGCGGGAGCTATCGGATCTGGGTGTTGATCGCGGCCGGTGAGTTCGCGGTGATCGCGGTTTGTCTGTGGCTGATGCGGGTGGAGCATGTGGGGCCGGTGGGTGCGTGGGATCCGGCGGCGCTTATCCGTCCGAAGAGGGAGGCCGCCAGGCTGGATGTCCTGAAGGAAGGCCCGAAGGCTGGCGCGGATGACGGGGAAGGTGAAATGAACGAGGCCGATGCGGATGCCATGTGGCGGCGGATGGAGTCGATGTCTTTTGACGACTACAAGGCGGCGATCGCGGGTGAGAAGGATGCTGCAAGCAGGGAGCGCCTGCTGGGTTTCCTGGTGGCGAATCAGGGAACGGCGCGTCCGGAGGAGGTCTATGGGTATCTACAGGCACACCAGCCGCCTGACGAGGCGAGGGTGCCGCTGCTCCACCTGGGCATCGACAATGTGACGAACAACGAGAAGGTTTTCCAGAGTGTGCTGCGGGATGTGGCTCCGAGCAAGAACCGGACATCGCTGCTTTATGAAGCGCTGCGTTTTTATCCTCCCGCGAAGCTTGTGGATTTTTTTAAGGATTTGGAGACCGCCGGCTTCAAGGAGGATGGGGAGCAGATCGCCTATCTGATCAGCAATGGGAATCTGGGGCGGTCCGATATTACGGAGGAGATGCTTGTAGACATGATGGGCAGGGTGGGGTCCCGCAAGATAGGAGAGTCCGTCGCGGATGAGATGATCCGGCGGAAGGCGGACCTGTTGCTGGGAAATCCGGAATCGGGGAAAATTCCGGACATCGCGGCGCTGACGGCGGGGGTGCCCGAGGGTTATCGGAATTATTTCGCGAAGACTTATTATGATCGTGTGATGCCGGTGGCGGTCGGGCACAAGCATGGGTATGCGGATCTGGTGGCGAAGGGGGTGCCGCAGGAGTCCCTGGCTCCGTATGTGAAGGATCTGGTCGCGACCCGTGTCCGGGAGGCGGGTCCGCTGGAGGCGATCGCGGGGAGCGGCGACATGCGGGGTGAGGCGAGGACGGTCTATGTGAAGGCGGTGATGGCGGACTGGGTGGGATATGACAGCGTCGGCGCGGGCCGGGCGATGGATGAGGTGCCGGAGGGGGGTGACCGGGATCTGATGCTCGGCGAACTGGTGCGCCACCACCGGGAGCGGGGGGATCAAGCGGCGGCGGCGGAGTGGGCGGCGCGGATTTCCTCCAGGCCGATGAGGGAGAAGCTGGAGGAGAGACCGGCGGGAGAGGGGGAAAGGGAGGAATGATGAAAAAGATCCGGAGCCGGAAGGTATGGGCGGGCATCGCGGTGGTGGAGCTGCCGTTGATGGCGGTCTGCCTGTGGCTGATGGGGAGGAATGGCCAGGATGCGGGGATGCCGCCTGAGCCGGCGCCGTCCGTGAGGCGGGAGGCTGTCCGCCCGGTGGCTCCGCTGGTGAAGGTGGAACCCGGCCGCAGGCCTGACGGCGGGCCTGACGCCGATGAGGGGGCGGGCTGGCCGGGAGCCGACGGGATGTCGTTCAAGGATTGTCTGGCGGCGCTGGCGGGGGAGGAGGATGCGAAGGAAAGGGCACGGCTGCTGCGTGTGCTGGTGGGCACGCATGGCAGGGCGCATGCGGCGGAGGTATATGAATATCTGGTGAAGCACCGGCCGCGGAGCGAGGCGCGGGAGCCGTTGATCCGTCTGGGAATCATGAGTGTGACGGATCATGAAATGGTTTTCCGCAGCGTGCTTCATGATACGGCCCCCGGCGGCGCGAGGTCTTCGCTGTTGAAGGCGGCGGTGGTGTCGTTGCCTCCGGAGAAGCTGATGGAGCTGATCGCGGGCCTGGATCCGCGCTATGGGAAGGAGGATGATTACAGGATCGCCTCTCTCCTGGGGGAGGATACCCTGGGTCGCCCGGAGATGACGGAGGAGGTGCTGGCGGGCATGTTGTCGAAGGCGGAGACGCGGTTCGTCGGGCAGAGCCTCGCGGGCGAGATCATCCGGCGGAAGCTGAAGGTGCTGTATAAGAATCCGGGGACGGAGATCCAGGACATCGGGACGTTATCGGCGGGGATTCCGGCGGCGTTCAGGGATTTTTATGTGAACCGGTATTATGAAGGTGCGGTGATTGTGGCGCTGAGGGACAAGCACCGGTATGAGGATCTCGCGGCGAAGGGGATGCCGGGTGAGTTTCTGGACACCTTCGTGAGAAAGCTTGCCCAGCGGCGCTGCGATTCGGATGGGAGCCACCGGGGGGCGATGGAGAAAATCACCGACATCCCGGAGGTGGCGAGGCCTTATTATTTGAAAACCATCGCATCCCACTGGATGACCTCCGACAGCATCGGTGCGAGCCGCACGATCGGCGGAATGCCGCCGGGGAGGGATCGCGATGTGATGGTGGCGGAAGTGGCCCGGTTCAGCCGGAACAACGGCGATGCCGAATCGGCGATGAAGTGGGCGTCGGAGATTTCCGATGAGGCGCTGCGGGAGAGGTTGGTGAAGGAGGTGGCGGGGGAGTGATCGATGAGGGATGGGTGTGAGAGATGATCGATGAGTGGAAGAGTTGAGAGTTGAGAGTTGATGGAAAGAGGAGAGGAAGATGCGGGAGGAAGATGCGGGAGGAAGATGCGGGTGGGCGGTGATGGGTGGGAGGGAAGATTTTACTGCAAAGATGCAGAGGAAGAGGGTGATCACGTATCGCCCCTCCGTGGAGAATGAATCCCAGGTGCCGTTTCGTGTGGTGTGCGGCCATTCCGGATTGCTCATTTTCCCGCGGCCGCAAGGGGCTGGATTTTTTCTGCGGTCAGCGGGGTGGTGGTCTGCGGAGGAGGTGGTGCCTGTGTTTCCAGGTGAGGAGGATGATGGCGGCGAGGGCGGTGGGGAGGAGCCAGGATAGGGGGCGGTTGTCCGGGGCCGCGGTGCGGTTGGTGGTGGGAGGGGTTGTGGGTAGGTGGGCGGCGGATTTTCCGGTGGCGGGGTGGTGTGTCTCCGGAGCGGACGGATGAGGGGAGGGGGTG
>NZ_JAENIK010000005.1:29112-164794 GCF_016595465.1 Luteolibacter yonseiensis
CGGATGGGGGCGACGGGGGTGGTTTTTATTTCGGGGGCTGATGTGCCTGCGGCATGGATGGTGTCCCACAGGGCTTTGTCCTTGCCGGCGGAGTCGATGGTTTTTTCGGCGTAGGCGACGAGGTTCCCTGTTTCGTCGAGGGCGTTGAAGATGATCCGGTCCTTGTTTTCGCCGTAGAGGTGGTAGGATTCGTAGTAGCCCCGCCGGCCATCCCTCACTCCGGGCCTGACGGTGGGGACGTGGATGGTGGCGAGGCCGAGGTTTTTGATTCCGGAGCCGGTGGTTTTCCGGTAGAGCATCCAGCCGTCGTTGGCGCTGAGGTCGGGGCGGCTTACGAAGATTTCGTCGGTGCCGTCGCCGTCGATGTCGAACTCGAAGTATTGGAGGTCGGCATGGATGCTTTCCGGTGTGGTCTCGGGCGTCTGGAAGTTGTCGGTGACGGAGATGGCGAAATTTTCGAGCGCCTCGTCGAGTGCGGTGGCGGCGTGGGAGCCGGCGGTGGTGAGCAGCAGCAGGATCAGGGGGAGTGCCGATGCTTTCATGGGCCATGATGTGGCATGGTTGCGGCGGCTTGGGCGAGGTTTTAACGCCTGGTTTTTTACGATGGCGTGAGTCGTGAAGGGACGGGATCGAACGTGGAGCGGTGCGCCACGGATGCCGTCCCTTCAGGACTCCGGTAATGGTGGGGATATTTCCCGGGGCTGCGCGGTGCTTGCCCCGGGCTGTCTCATTCCGCACCGTTGGTGCTGGAGGATGCCGGTGGAGCGCCAATCCATGGTTAGGCTTTCCATAGTTCGGCTTGTGAAATGGAGGAAAGTCAGGGGCAATGTCCCGGGAAAAGGGCCCGAGTATCACGGAGTCCTGAGGGGACGTGGTCGAGGGAGAAGCGTCGCGCCACGGATGCCGTCCCTTCAGGACTCCGGTAAATGGTGGGGACATTTCCCGGGGCTGCGCGGTGCTTGCCCCGGGCTGTCTCATTCCGCACCTTTGGTGCTGGAGGATGGAAGATGGAAGATGGAAGAGGGGCGGGCGTGTCAGGCTTCCCGGCTTTGGGGGATGCGGGCGGTGACCTTGATTTCGAATTGGAAGCCGGCGAGCCAGTTCACGCCGACGGCGGTGATGTTCGGGGCGGGATCGCGGAAGAATTTTTTGAGTTCTTCGAGGGCGAAGCCGACGCTGGCTTCGGGATCGATGAGGTAGAGGGTGACGTCGACGACGTCGTCGGAGTTGCAGGCGGCGGCTTCGAGCACGCCCTGGAGGTTGGCGAAGGCGAGGCGGATCTGGGCCTGGAGGTCGGGTTCGGGAGTGCCGTCCTGCAGGGCTCCGACCATGCCGGAGACGAAGAGGAGGTCGCCGGAGCGGATGGCGGGCGAGTAGCCGTGCTCACGGTAGAGGGTGTGCGGGTGTTCGGGGAAGATGGCTTGGCGGGTGCTCATGGTGTTGGCGTTTGGTGGGGTGGACAGCCATTCCGGATAACTCATTTTTCTCCGGCCGCAAGGGGAGTTTGATGATCGATGAGGGGAAGGGTTGATGGTTGAGAGTTGATGGTTGATGGAAAGAGAGGAGGAAGATCGCGAGGAGAGGTGTCGGGTGGGCGGTGGGTTGTGGAAGAGAAGATTTTACCGCAAAGGTGCGAAGGGAAGGATCGATGAGAGATGAGGGTGAGCGATGATCGATGATCGATGGGTGACAGAGGGGGGAATCGAAACGCGGAGGACGCGGAGTGCGGGGAGGAAGAAGCGGAGGGAGAGTCGGCGGGAGAGTCGGAGGGAGAGCGGTGAGCGAAGAAGAGTTGATGGTTGGTGGAAAGAGGGGAGGAGGATGGACAGGATGTCCACGGCACGTTGCTGTCAGGATGAGCGCGCTGCTTTTTGCCGCTGGTGGGGGCGTCGTTCGGACGGGGGGCGGTTGGAGGCCGCCGCGGCGTGGGGCGACGGGGGATCGCCGCCACACCGGGTGACGGGCGTTACAGTTGGCCGGGGGTGCGGGCTGCGGCCCAGGCGATGGCGTCGGCTCCGGCGGGGAGGAAGGCGGGGGCGCCGGGGTCGGTGACGGAGGTCCAGACGGCTTCGGCGACGTCGGTGGCATGGGTGACGGGGTCGGTGGATTCTTCCCAGGCGGTGAAGATTTTTTGTGCCATTCCGGCGTATTCGTCGGGGATGCCGAGCATTTGGGCGCGGGCGTTTTCACCGAAGCGGGTGCCGGGGGCGTAGCCGGGGAGGACGAGGGTGGCGCGGATGCCGAAGGGCTGGAGCTCGAGGGCGAGGGACCGGGTGAAGGCGTTCACGGCGGCCTTGCTGGCGGTGTAGATGGAGAGCAGGAGGAGGGGTCTGAGGGTGACGGTGGAGGTGACGTTGACGATGACTCCGGCGCGGCGTTCGCGGAATTGGGGGATGACGGCCTGGGTGACGGCCATGGTGCCGAAGGTGTTGGTCTCGAAGATTTCGCGGATTTTTTCGAGCGGGGTTCCTTCGAGGGAGTTGAGGAAGCCGATGCCGGCGTTGTTGACGAGGGCGTCGATGGGGCCGGCTTGTTCGACGGCGGCGCGGATGCTTGCGGCGTTGGTGACATCCAGCGGCAGGATGCGGAGGTGTTCGGAGCGCGGGAGGGCGTCCTCGTCGGGCACGCGCATGGTGGCGACGACCTTCCAGCCGCGTGCGAGGAAGTGGCTGGCGATTTCCTGGCCGAAGCCGGAGGAGCATCCGGTGATGAGTATGGTTTTCATGTGGGTTGGTCTGTTTTGGGGTGAGGGGTGAGCTGCTGTCACCAGGGTTAGTAGAAGTGATATTACGAGACTGTCAAGTTTCGGAACGAATAAGTTTCGTAATTGTGTTTTCAGGCGGCAGGCGGATGTTTTTTACATTCCCATCCGGTGGGGGTCTGGGGCAGGGTCGGGGCTGGAGCACGAAGGGGCGATATGAGGAAACCAGCGAAAAAGCAGACGGCGGCGGTGGCGGCGGGCGGGGTGAAGCCGGCGAAGGCGCTCGGGCGGAAGCGGGATCCGGAGCGGGACGGGGATTTCCTGGAGGCGACGCTGCACATCCTGGCGGAGGCGGGCTTCGACAGCATGACGATGGATCTGGTGGCGGCGCGGGTGAAGGCGGGGAAGGCGACGCTTTACCGGCGGTGGGAGTCGAAGGAACTGCTGGTGCGTGACGCGCTGATCAGCATGAGCCGGAACTCGATCGAGGTGGACCAGCTGCCGGATACGGGAAACCTGAGGGACGACCTGCTGGCGGTGGTGAAGCCGCATTCGCTGGAGTACAGCGAGCGGAAGCTCAAGGTGCTGGCGGGGCTGGGATCGTTCACGACGCAGCACCAGAAGTCATACGACGAGGCGCTGGCGGGGATCTTCGGGCCGTGGATCGAGGTGAACACGGCGCTGATGAAGCGGGCGGTGGAGCGCGGGGAACTGCCGGAGGGCGCGGACATCGCGGCGGCGTGCGAGGTGATCGTCTCGATGACGGCGTTCCGGACGAGCATCGAGCGGAGACAGTTCGACCGGGAGAGTTATGTGAGGCTGCTGGATATCCTGATTCCCGGGTTGAAGGGGGGATGAGGCTTGGAAGAAGATTTACCGCAAAGTCGCGAAGAGCGCGAAGGGGCGCAAAGGAAAGTGGGCGAAGGCGAGGGAAGATGTGCGGAGCAGGCCGCCTCTTTTCTCCTGCCTGCCATCATTCCTCATGTCGGCGGAATGGGGAGATCATGAGACTACGGTATGGCTCAGGGCGGGGGAGCATTGATGTATTCCATCCGTTTCCAATTCGCTTCGATGCCTTTGCTCCGGGCATATTCCTCGAAGCGGAAATCCGGCATCGACAGGTCCGCCGCCGTTCCTTCCCAGATCGATTCGCATTCGCGACAGAGCACGAACATTTTCGACTCCAGATCGGGCAAGCGGACCAAGTTCAATCCGCTTTGCCCACAACATGGACAGTCCAGATCCGGCGGATCTCCGATTTTGATTTCAATTTTCATGGCACCGGATTTGTTGGCAGGACCCCACATTCATCACGCCGGTAGTGCCGGGGGCAAGACGATACGGATTTTTTGGCCGGGCGAGGGGGGGCGTGAGGGCGGTGGGGTTTTCCGTGGAGCGGGCCGCCGGGACGGAGCCGGTCATTCTTTTTCGGGGTCGGTTTCCTGGTAGCCGAAGCTGGTGCCTTTGAGGGATGCGAGGTTGCGGGAGCCGGGTTTCTGGTTGAGCCATGAGGTCATGGTGATGGCGGATTCCCCGACCTGGGTGTCTCCGTCGACCTCGAGGACCAGGCGTCCGTAGCTGCCGTCCGGGAATTTGACGAAGTAGCGGCCGGATTTGATTCTTTTCCATTTATCCTGGGGCTGGCTGGCGCGTGCCTCGAGGTGGATGGTTTCCTTGTATCCCTGTTCGGGGGCTTCGAACATGATGGAGTCTCCGCTCCAGAGGAAGCCTCCGCCGGGGATGGCGGCGTCCAGGCTCCAGTCGAAGCGCATTCCATAGCCTCCGTCGGGAAGGGTGAGGCAGTCGCTCTTGAAGCGGAATTCGATGGCGTGGGGACCCTCGCCGTTTTCCGAGTCGAGGGAGATCCTGCGTGGTGTGCCGTCGATGGGAAGCTTCCAGCGGGTTTCCTTGGTATAGGACATGGGCTCGGGCGTGCCGATGTCATGAAGGACGAGGGCGAGCGGGGTGGCGGGATTACTGTAGCGTTTTCCGGGGGCGGCGCCGTCCGCATACTCCACCATGGATGAGGAGGCGGGTCCCGAGAGGGGTGGAATCCGCAGGTAGCCTTCCTTGCTGGCCTTCACTCCCATGGAGACGCCGTTCAATCCCGTGACGGAGAATTTTCCGTCGGCATCGGTCACCAGGGTGACCTTGGTTTCCGACGAGGATCCGTCCGCCAGCGGACTGCTGACGGGAGTCAGTTCGATCTTCGCTCCCGGCACGGGAGCGCCGTGTTGGTCCGTGACGATTCCGTAGAGTTCGATAGGGGTGCTGAAGGCGTCCAGCAGGGACTGGACCGGACCGTTTCCCATCGCGACCGCGTGGCTGGGAGAGCGGCCGGCGGGAAGCCGGCTTTCGTGAGATCCGGGTTTGTCGTCGGTCCGGCAGTAGCGGACGAGCAGGATGACAAGCAGCGCTCCTGCTCCGATCTTGTAGAGGTGGGATTTCTTGAATTCCGCCATGGTCATTTGGCCTCGAGTTTGATGACCAGTTTCTCCCAGAACAAGCTGGTGGATTGGTAATTCCACTGCCATTCGGCGCTGTGGGTGCTGCCGAACCCGCCGTGGGCGACGCCTTCGCCCCAGTCGTCCATATTCTGATGGGCGAAGACGGCTCCCCGGGTCCTGAGGTCGGAACCCGCGGTGCGTGTCAGGGATTTGGTGACGAAGCCGAAGGCTTCGGCAACGTTGGTCACCTCCACTTTCGTGGGTCCCGTGTCTCTCGTCATTTTGTAGGGGAAGCTCCCGGTCGGCGCGGCCCGGTATGAGTAGCCGTGGATGAGGTCCGGTTTGTAGAGGTGGTTGTTGGCCACCCAATTGCCGAGGGCGCTGTCGTTGGGCAGACCGAAGTTGAAGAAGTTCGGCGCTCCGGCCACGTTGTGGAATTTGTCCTTGAGGCCGTAGGTGTCGCGGAAGGTTGGCGACGGGTCAAGGTCCGGACACTCCTGGGCGGAGCCGGATGGAAATATATAACCGAGGAACTCCGAGGTTCCCGGATCATACCTCAGGGCGGTATTGTTGTCGTATGCCATGGCGCTCATCGCGGCATTGCACATGGAGTAGTTCTTGACCTGCATTCCGGCCCTGAGTGCGGAACCCACGACCACGTTGCCCATGCTGTGGGCGAATATGCACCTCCGTGCGGGGTAGGGCAGGCCATTGACAAACTGGGCCATCGCGGGACCACAGAGCCATGCCCGGTATTCGCTGGGGTTGTAGGTGAGCACGCCGTCGGCTCCGGAGAAGGTGGCCCAGCGGAAGGCATAGAAGTCTCCCTTGAATCCCTGGTGCCAGAGGCGCTTGAAGGAGGTCTGGGAGTTCTGCATGGAGTAGTTGTAGGTGTTGTTCCAGCCGTGGACGTAGACCATGGAGACGGGTTCCGCATCCGGGTCGGGGGAATAGGGCCAGTTGTAGGGATCCCATGTCCAGGTTTGGGCCGGAGGGTTGGTGCTCACCCAGGGTTGGGGGATCTGCTCGGCCTCGTTCTGGATGCGGGCACGGCGGTACATGTTCCGGACGTCGAGCAGATTGATCCATGTGCCGGCGCTTTCTCCGATCTTGGTGCCGTTCTTGTTCATGACGACCATGGCGAGTTTGCCGAGACCCACCGATTCTCCCTCGAAGATGAAGTTCGCGGTGCTGTCGCTCCGGTGGCTCCAGAAGGAGGGCGGGATCTGGACGAGTCCGTCGCTTGAGGTGAAGCAGGCTTCCGAGCGTTGTCTTGTCGCGGCGGTGCCGTTGTTGAGGTAGGACAGGCTTCCCCAAGGATCCTGGTTCGGCCAGACCTTGATCCGTGGTTTTCCGGATTTGATTTCGGTGAACTTGAGGCCCACCTTGATTTCGCCGCTTACCAGATCCCTGGTGCTGAAGCCGGTGTTGAGGTTGAGACGGGTGAAGTCCTCGAGGTCCCTGTTGGTCTTGATCTGGTTGTCGAGCCAGTCACGGTCGTTGGTCCCGAACTCCGGATCCTCGCTGTCCTCGTCTTCGTCATTGTCGTTGTTGATCCAGAAGCGGAAGGGTTTGGCGACGGTGGCCTTGCTCTCGTCATAGCTGAGGTAACCGTCGCGGTTGGTGTCGACATTGGGGCCTCCGAGGCGGCTGCCGCTGATCCTTACCTGGACAACTTCGTTCTCCCCGGCCTCGGCGACCTTGTAGATGGTCCGTGTCTCACCCGCCGGGACGATGATGATTTCGATGCTGTTGGTGACGCCGATTTCGGTATCCATGTCCGGAGTGCGGGTCCTGGCGATGTAAACGACCTCCGGGTTGGTCTTGGATGCGGTGACTTCGATCTTGATGTCCTCGACGTCCTCGTATGGGCCGGTATATCCCTTGGAAAAGATGCGGCCAGTGATGAGCTGGTCGAGGTGGGTGGGCTCATAGGCCTGGGCCGGCCATGGAAGGGAGTTGAAGTTCCGCGCCAGATAGGAACGGACGTCCGAAATCCGTTCCTCATGGGTGAGCGGCCGGCCGAGGACGATCTTGTGTTCGTATCCGGTGCTGGTATGGGATTGTTCGTCGTCCTTGGAGGCGTCGTTGTTGATCCAGGTCGGGAAGTTGTCGAAATAGGGAGACCAGGAGGATGGAGGATCGGTTTTGGTGGTTTCCTGTCCTGCGGAGGGGGTGTTTCCCCAGACTTCGGTGGTGGTGGTGGTGCCTTGCGCCGTGGCTGTCTTGAGGGCGGCTGTGGTCTTGGATTTGAGATAGCCGCCGCTGCCGCTCGGCGGGGTCTTGAGTTCCCAGCTCTCGTTGTGATGTCCCCATGTGGAGACCGTCTCTTCCCAGTGGATAGTCGCTTCGTGTTGGTAGAATCCCGGCATTTCGAAGGTGGTGATGTCCGATTCCCCGGGTTCCGTCACCGTCCACTGGGATTCCTTGGTATAGTTGTAGTCTTCCGATTCGGTGTCGTTGTCAGTGTCCGTGTCGTCGCCGGAGTCATAGATCTTGGTTTCCGTCTTCTTGAGGTAGCAGACGGGGACTTCCGCGATGACATTCGGATCGTAGTTGGGTGCGGTCGTGGGATCATACAGTCCCGGGTAGCCCGAGGAATGGTAGGCGGATGCGCGGCGAAGCTTGACGGAGTATTTGGGGGTGTCTCCGGCCTGGTTGCCGGAGCCGGCGTTCTGGCCGCTTCCGTGGGAGTTCTGGTAGTCCTCGACCATGTTGAGGCCGTATTGGGTGTTGCCGGAGGAGGGGTTGACGTTGGTGAGGAGGGTGGGGGTCTGGCCGCTGGTGTAGAGCCACTGGGCGTAGTTTTTCTCCCAGTCGTCCGGGATGCCGTCGGCATCGGTGTCGGTGTTGGGGATGAGCTGGACGATGCCCAGGGCGGAATAGCTGTGGGAGCTGATGATGCCGCCGGAGGAGATGTGGATGGGCAGGAGAGCGCTCGCGCTGGTGGAATGGATGGTGGCGAAGGGCACTGTGGCGGCGGTGGCGGGATCGCTGCCGGCGGGGTAGACGGGGAGGGTGGCGAGGGTGGTGTAGGCTCCGTCGGCCTCGATCTTGAATGGCTCGGGGCCATCGCCGAGCATCCGGCCGTTTTCGGATGATACGGTCAACACGTATTCATTTGTCATCCCGGTGTAGCGGGCTTTCCTGATGCTGTTGGTGGCGAAGCTGGCGACGTGGGGGGTGGTTACGAGGTTCGCGGTGCCGGTGGGATCCGGGAGGTTTCTATTGTAGGTGACTTCTCCCTTGTCATCCACTGCGATGAAGCTGATTTCGTAGGGTCCGGAGTCGCCGGTGCTGACGCGGAGGGTCTGGGTGGTGGTGCCGTCGGAGAGGACCAGGTCCGAGTCGTATGTGGTGGTTCCGGAGGCGGTGACCGGCGTGATGACGAGGGCGACGGCCTGGCCTTTGTTATTGATGGCCACCCAGTCATAGTTACCGCTCAGGGTGCCCTTGTAGGTGCCGTTCTGCGACAGGATCACCTGGTCGAGGGCGGCTTGGAAGATACGGGCATTCCCGGTGGGGGAGGCGATGGTGGTGGGGAGGAGATCATCGCCGGGTGCCAGGTGCTGGTCGAGGATGAGGTCGTCCACGATGTCTGCGAGAGATATGCGGGCGTCCGCAGTGTTCAGCCTGTCCGGGATGAGGAGGTAGTCGACCTGGGAGTTTCCGGCCACGGTGTGGGTGCGGATGGCGAAGGCGTTCACGACGCCGCCGCCGGCGTTGCGGTTGTCCACGTCTTCGGTGATCTCGTGGTAAACACTGCTTGAGTCGTAGTAGTATGAAAAACCGCCCGGAGGAAGGGGGGTGAGAGTGGGGGTGGAGCCTTCCTGCGCGCCACCGACGAGGGTGGCCGCGCCGGCAAGGGTGGTTTTCAGGAATGATCCGTCGTCCGCGAAGGATTTGGAGTATTCGCCGCCGAGGAGGGGGAGCTGGCGGATGAGGTAGTTGTTGACGGGGCTGGTGGATATTTTGGATTCGTCGAGGTTGGAGACGTGGTCTCCGTCGTTGTCGAGAGCGGCGTCGGAAGGATCAAGGGGGAGCAGTCCCCAGCGGACTTCCCATCCGTCCTGCATGCCGTCGCCATCGGTGTCCGGGTCGTTGACGAGGGTTCCGTTCTGGTATTCGGCGGTGTCGGAGAGGCCGTCGCCGTCGGTGTCGCCGGTGTTGGCGGAGAAGGGGTTGAGGCCGTTCTCGGTTTCGTA
This sequence comes from Luteolibacter yonseiensis, assembly GCF_016595465.1. Lineage (NCBI taxonomy): Bacteria > Pseudomonadati > Verrucomicrobiota > Verrucomicrobiia > Verrucomicrobiales > Verrucomicrobiaceae > Luteolibacter > Luteolibacter yonseiensis. The sequence continues at coordinate 38,466 of NZ_JAENIK010000005.1, forward strand.
GGTGTCCGGAATGCCGTCGCCGTCGGTGTCGCGGTCCGGGGTGAGGAGGAGGTGGGCGGTGGTGCCGTTCCTGGTGGCGTTCACGTGGAGGGCGCCGTTCTGGTTGGCGGAGATGATCCTGGTGAAGGCGTGGCCGGAGGAGACGGGAACGATCTGGCCGAGGGGGTATGCCTTGCCGCGGCGCCAGAGGGTGGAGACGGGCCGGAGTTGGGAGGAGGTGGTGACTTCTCCGTAGAGTTCGCCGGAATCGAGGACTTTCTGGATGGTGCAGGCGTATTCGGGATTGCCGACGGCCTTGAGGACCCAGGCGGAGGTGGTGGTGTTGTAGGAGGCGGTGAAGGGCTGGTTCCGGATCACGCCATTGACGGAGGTTTCGGAAGTCCCGGCGACCAGTCCGGATGGGGAGACCGCGCCGACGGAGGCGGTGGTGCCGCCGGAAAGGGTGCCGAGGTTGACGGCCACTCCGTCGCTTTTCCAGATGACGGCGCGGGCGGGGTTGGAGGAGACGGTGGTGGTGCCGGCGATGACGGGGTCCGTGCTGTTCGAGATGCCGACGGCGGTGGCTCCCGACGACCCGGAAAGGTTGAGGAGGAGGGTGGTGGTGACGGCGGTGCCGGCGGTGTTGAGCTTCCAGAGGATGACGCGTTTTTGTCCGGAGATGGTGGCGTTCACGGCGACGTGGCCGTGGTCGGTGAGATAGGGTACGGCCGTGGAGGAGATGGAGGCACCGGTGGGGAGGGGCAGGATGACCGGCGGGGAGATGACGCCGTTTTCAGGCATTTTCCAAATGACCCACTGGCGGAGGCTGGTGTTGCTGGTGGGGGCGCGGCTCCCGGCGGCGTATTTGCCGGAGGGGGAGAGCGACCATTTGCCGACGATGCCGAAGAGGTCGTTGGCGTTCGCGGCACCGGACATGATGACGGGATAGGCGGTGGGGGAGGACCAGTAGAGGATGCTCCGGGGACTGGTGGGGGCGAGGCCGAGGGCGGCTCCGTTCACGCCCTGGGCGATGGCTGTGGTGGCGATGGTGGTGGAGTTTCCCAGGACGTTTCCTTTGTAGAGGGTGTAGGTGCCTTGCCCGGCTCCGCGCTGGACGTCCCATACGGCGGGCACGCTGGCGTTGTTCGATGCCCTGCCCCGGAGGTAGAGGGAGTCGCCGGGGGTGGAGGCGACGGGTTCCTCGCCGAGGACGCCGGAGTAGAGGGAGACGGTGGCCGGATCCGGGAAGGGGCCGAGCTCGCGGACGCGGTAGAAGGGGGCACCCTGTGGATCGGTGTTCAGGCGGAATTCCTGGAGGTTGGTGTAGCCGTCGCGGTCGTAGTCGAGGGCGGCGTCGGCGGGATTGTTGTAGTCGAGGCCGTTGGCGATTTCCCAGATGTTGGGCATGCCGTCGCCGTCGGTGTCGATGCCGTCGCGGACGTCGATTGTCTGGCCGTTGTTGGGGTCGATGACGGGGGCGGCGTTCGGGTCGGAGCGGAGGTAGAATTCGGCGAGGTTGCTGGTGCCGTCTCCGTCGGTGTCGAGGTGGCCGTCATTGACGGCGGGGTTCAGGTTGTAGAAGGCTTCCCAGTCGTCGGGGATGCCGTCGCCGTCGGTGTCGTCTGCGGGGATGATGGTCTGGAGGATCTTGCTGGTTTTCTGGATGATGAGCAGGCCGTTGTCGCAGATTTTTGTTTTCTGAGGGTTGGTCGATCCGGCGGGCAGGAGCTTGGTGAGGGGCGCGATGACGGAGTCCGACCAGAGGTGGGTGGCGATGCCGGAATAGCCGAGGAGCATCTGCGGGTCGTTGGACATGCCGACGACTTGTTGGGAGGAGTTGGTGAGGTGGTAATCTCCATTGTAGAAGAAGGCTCCGGTGGGCGTGTCCTCGTAGTAGTAGTGGTCGGTGCCGCCGGTGGAGTAGTTGTGGTTCACGGTCTCGTTGGCGAGGGTGAAGGTGTAGGCTCCGCCGAACTCGCCCCAGTCATTCAGGGCGATGGGGGCGCCCACGGATGATTTCACGGCGTACCAGCTGCGGTCGTCTCCGTAGTAGTATTGGTTCCAATAGATCAGGCCGGTGGCGGTGTCCCGTCTGTAGAGTTGTTCGAAGCCGCCGATCATGGCTGAGCCGTACTGCATGATGGTGCTGGTCTGTCCGTATGCGTCATAGGAGTAGTAGGGCTCCCAGGGGTCTACGGAATAGCCGTTCTCGTCGTAGTAATCGTCGGGATAGGTGAAGGTGGGGATGGGCTGCCACTGGATGGATGACTCGGGCACATCCGGCATGTTGATCAGCCTGTTGTTCACGACATCGGCGGTGACGGGGGTGGAGAGGTGGAAGTAGCCGCCGGGGAGGGCGAGGAAGGTATGCCGGAGGCCGGTGAGGGGGTTGACGATGGTGCCGACGTATTCGCCGAAGTCATTGACATCGACATAGACGGGAGAGGTCCATGTGCCAGCGTTGGTGGGGGGGGTGAGGGGATTGATGGGGACCTGCTTGGGGTCCGCCGGTTTCAGGTCGGTGCTGGTGGGGGAGCCGGTGGTGTAGAGGAGGTGGCCGGTGTCGCTGATGCGGCGGGGGAAGGCGGATGTGGGAGGGGTGGCGGTGGGGTTGATGAAGAATTGTTTGGACTCGCCGCCGTCGGGGTGGGACGGGGAGGGTGTCCAGATGAAGCCCTTGGTGCCGCCGGTGGTGAGGTAGCCGACGACCTGGCCGCGTGAGTTCACGTCGGTGGCGGTGAGGACGGAGGTTGACGCCACGCTGGCGGGAGGCACGACCCATGTCCACCGGCCGGTGGCGGGTGAGTAGGTGTAAACGCGGGTGCTGGAGGTAGTGGCGTCGGAGCGGACCCCGACGACCCTTACGAGGCTGGTGCCGTTTTTGGCGGCGTCGATGAGGGTGATGGTGCTGATGGTGGTGTAGCCCTGGGGATCGGGGATGGTGGCGACCTCGTAGGTGCCGAGGGGCTTGCCGTAGAGTCCGCCGGGTCTGACGGAGAGCTCGTATTCCTGTTTGGCGGTGAGTCCGTCGAAGTCGAAGTCGCTGGCGGCATCCGCGGGGTTGTTAGGCTTGTGGGCGTTTGCGGTTTCCCATGTGTTGGGGATGCCGTCCCCATCCGAGTCCGTGGAGGTGACGGGGTCGGTCGGCGGAGGGTTGACGCGTGAGGGGGCGGGTTGTTCTCCCCAGCCGTTTCCACGGAAGGCCGCCGTCTTGGCACTGGCGTTTTCGTGCAGATAGATGATGCCCAGGGAAAGGAGCAGCGCTGCGACGGTTCCGGAAAGGAACGCGTGGAACATACGGACCGGAAGACAATTCATGGCTTTTTCAGGACGTGGTTGGGGAGGGTTCGGGACAAAGGGCCGGCGGTCCATGCACCTCTAACAGCATGGAGGCGTGCGACGCGGATTCATCCGAGGTCTGCTTAACTAGACGAGCAGACTTGGCCGTCGAGGAAATTCATCGAATATTTTCAAGGAGGGGGGCGCATGGCGGGATTGCGTTTTTTTACATGTGAGGATTGTGATGGTTTATGGTTTCAATTTTCTTGTTGTTAGTTGGTTGTGGTGTTTTTTGGCGGCTGTTTCATTGGCGGTGAATTGCGGAAATACTTCCGAAATGATACAATCGGTTGTTGGGGAGGGGGAGCCGCCGGTGGAAGGGAAGATCCCCCGCGGATATGTGATTGATATCCACAGGAGGATGGCTTGGAATCCAACATGCCAAGGGTCCCCGCTGTTGTTTCGGTTTTGATCATCCTGCCTGCGACGCTCTGGTGCGGCTATTGCTCGTGGCACTTCACCGCGTTTTTCCATGGCGAGTTGATCCATCAGACTCAGATGGCCTTCGGGGATGGAGGCATTCCGGCAGGGGAGCGGTTGTCGTCGTATGTGGTCTGGATTCCTTTCGCGCTGTTTTTGATCGCGTCGGTCTGGATCAACCTGCGCCTGCTGCTGCGGGCATTGCCGCAGGGACCGAGGTGACCGGTGGGAGAGGGGTGCTCTGGAATGTGCTCGGGAAGAGGAGGAACCCACCGGAGATAGGAATCCGGGATTCCATGGCCATGCCGGTGGGGCGGCCGCGATGGACGGCAGGCAGGTCCGGGCCATTGGTCCCTCCGGTGTGGGATCAGGCCGATTGATTCATGCACTCCACCTTGTGCCAATCCGCTTCGATGCCTTTGCTCCGGGCATATTCCTCGAAGCGGAAATCCGGCATCGACAGGTCCGCCGCCGCTCCTTCCCAGATCGATTCGCATTCGCGACAGAGCACGAAGAGAAGAGGATCTGCCGCGGAGGTGAGAAAGGGGAATGATCTATGAGAGATGATCTATGAGAGATGATCTATGAGAGATGAGAGGCGATCAGAGGAAGAGGAGATTTGGCGCGGAGGGGTGGGGAGAAGTCGAGAGGGGGGGGACGAGGGGGGCGGGGCGGTTGGAAACCGCCGCCATGGTGGGTGGCGACCGATGACCGCCGCCGCGGTCGGGTATCAGGGGATGGTGATTTGCAAGGGGGTGTCCAGGTTGGCGGGGACGGTGACTTCGACTTCGTCGTAGCGATCCTGGCCATTCTGGAGGGGACTGTGGACTCCGAGACGGTAGATGCCGGGTTGGACGTTTTCTATTTTGAACCGGCCGCTGTCGCGCGACCCGCCGATATAGACCCAGTTGTTGTTTTTCCCCGACAGGACGAACGACCGGACCGCCTTCTCCCGGAAAACAACGCCGGCGGGCCAGGTGATCTCCCCGGTGCAGCTCACTCCTCCTGATTTCGCATCCGGCACCACCTGGGATACGTCAAGAACCTGTCCGGTCGCCAATGTGACCGTCTGGAATTTTCCGAAGCCGGATCTCATGAAAACCGACAGGTAGAGGGGAACCCCTTCCGGGACGTTTGTCAGGGTGAACTTTCCTTCGCTGTCGAGTCTGGCGATTCTTTGCGCGGCATAGGCTTCGCCCACGGCTTTGGTGTGGTCGAGCCTGGTGCCTTCTCCGGGGGCGATGATTCCAACCGAGACCGTACCGGTGGCGACGAGGGTCTGGCCATCGACGACCTGTTGCAGGGTGCCTTTGATCTCGGCGGAACATGCCAGGTCGTAGGCCATCAGGAAACAGCATGCGGGAAGCAGAAGTTTTTTCATATGATCGGTTTGATTTATTGGCAGCATGAGCCGATTTGCCAGGACTCGTTGAAGTTGTTTTCCAGATCCTGAATTTTAAGATCCACAATGAAGTCCTTGATCAAGGTGATGAATTCGTCGGGAACCACCCCCAGCATACCCGCTCCCGGTCCCGCCAGGATCCTGTCGATCTCACTGCTGCGGACTCCCCTGAGAGAAGTCTGCTTCAGCACCTCCTTGTCGGTCCCGCAAGGGCATCCGTACCTCCCCCATCCCTCTCCCCTGACCTTGTTCTCAATCTGTTCGAATTTCGGAAACGCCTTGTTGAGGATCACATCCGGCAACAACCACAGGTGGCCTCCGACGGCATTCTCCAGGGCGAGCGCGTCTGTCGCGGCCTTGTCCCACTCGCTTCCCGGCTTGCCGATCTGTTCTCCCAAGGTCCCGATGATCAGCCGGTTCGTGCCCTGGGTCGCGGCGGGGTCGTTGAGCGTGTACTCCGGATCGGTGGTGTGATCCCTGGAGTTCCGCGCGACCAGCGAGACGATTTCCTGCGAGACCTCGTGGAGCATGAGTCCCATCAGGAGTTCGGAGAGGGATCCCTTGAGCTTGCTTCCCGCGCCGGTGGGCATCACCTTCAGCTTGAAGAGGGCGTTTCTGACCGCCGGGTCATCCACCAGGAATCTGAGAGGGGGAGACTCGATGACCTTGGCCTGTCCCTGGTAGATGACCAGATGGGCCGTCATGTCGAAGCCAGGCAGGCCGAGAGGTTTCCAATCCGGGATGTCGGCATTGGGATTCATCGAGACGACCTGGATCTCGCTGGATGGGGTGATGGTTTTCGAGAACTGCTCCTGGTTCAACACTTTGTAAACGACCTTGCCTTGGAATCCCGTCAATTCGGGAAACCGGACACTGACATCGAACGTGTCTCCGTTGCCGTAATAGACGCATCCGTCGCTTCCGATGGCGGGGTACTGGTGGAAGGCCATTCCCTGGGCGGCTTTCTCGGCGCAGCATTTCGGGCGTGGCTTGGTATCGAAGCCATCTCCTCCGGTATAGTTCCTGAACTCGACGTTGAGGTATTCGATTTCGATGTCGACCCATTTGTATCCGCCGGGATCGGCCCTCGCGATGACGGTTTGCGCCTGTCCGGCGGGGACGTTGACGATTTCCTGTGTTTTCAAGAGGGGGAGGTTGTAGCCATGGTTCCCACCTGTCGTATTGTAGAATTTCCGGGTGATCACGATCATCTCGGGCTTGGTCTTGGCCGCGGCGATCCGGATCTTGACTTCATCGATGTGCGCATGCGAATCGGACAAGAAGTAATGCTGTGTGATTCCGCCCGAGAAGAAGGAGCTGTAGGTGTCGAGGGAGCTGGTGACGGACGCCTCTGTCGGCCAAGGCACCGAAGCGATGTCGGTTTTCACGAATCCGAGGACTTTCGAGTCGTAGGTTTCCTGTTCGATCTTCTGGGTGAGGGCGACGGAATATTCGATCTTCTCGGCGCCGTTCGTGAGAGTTCTGGACTGGCCGGCGTCTTTCGACGGGTCCGTCCTGTTGAACAACCCGTAGAAGGACATGATGGGGAAGGTGCTGAACTCGGGATCCCATGGCACCGGCGTCGAGGACGAGGAGGTGCCGTTTTTATAGGTGTTGGTCGTGATGTGGGTGCCGGGGGAATCCACCAGCTTGCTTCCCTTCTTGACGGTTGACACGACAGAGGTGGACGACCAACTGCCTGTGTTCTTGTAGGTCAACGAGTCGGTTTCGTCCGCGCTGACGGTTTTCGCCACGGTCTTGCCGAAACTGTTGTGGCGGGAAAACGATGCTTTCCATGATTCATCCGTGTCGGTTTTCGTCAGCATGGTGGGATCCGTGAAGGTCACTGTTTCCGTGTCCTCGATGTAGTAATCATAGTCGGTCGTGCTGGTGGATATGTCGGTCAGATTCTCCTCATCCCTGATGCGCTTCCTCTGGGCGTATCTGGAGTAATAGGCGCTTTGCGGATCATCATACAATCCGTCGTATCCCCCTGCGATGTCGCATGAGGATTTGCGGGTCATCATCGAGTAGACCGGCGCCGCGCCCTGGCTGTCGTTGACGGCGGCGTTGAAGGCACCGTCTGTTTTGGCCTTCTCGTAATCGGCCCGCATGGTCATCCCGTTTCCGGCGACATCGGCCGCCGGGTCGATCTCACCGAGCAGGACGGTTGTCTGGCCGGTGGTGAAGAGCCAGTGGGCGTAGGCTTTTTCCCAGTCGTCGGGGATGTCGTCGCCGTCGGCGCTGTTTTGCGGGATGAGGCGGAGGATGTTGGTGGCGGTGGTGGTGGTCTCCACGGTGATGGTTCCGTCGGAGGCCAGGTGGCGGGCGAAGACCTCGCGCGGGAACAGCGAGGCGAGGGGGGCGGGCGTCGCTGTCGGACCGGTTTTCACCATCGTGGCGGCGATCCTGACCACGCTGCCGTCCGGGGTGACCTGGTAGGGGGCCGGGCCGGTGCCGAGCAGGCGTGAGTTGAAGGTGGAGGGACCGGAGACGGTTTCCGGGCCGAGATTGGGCTGTTTGACACGGGTCACGGAGCCGTTGGCCTTGAACAGGTAGTATTCCTGGTAGGTTCTTCCGAGCGAATCTTCCTTCGGGCGGCTGATGAGGGCGTTTCCGTCGGACGAGTAGCCGAGAATGGAGACGGTGGAGGCATCGAGGGGGATGTTCAGGACGTAGGCTTGGCCGTCCTTGAACTGGTGGATCTCGGGAACGTTGTAGCCGGGATTTCCGCCTTGGGGCGGCACGGTGCGGAGCATGAAGGCGATGGCGTCGCCGTTGTTGTTGACCTTCGACCAGTTGGTGGTTTCCGGGAGTTTGCCGACGAACGTGCCCGCCTCGTTGAGGAGGAAGAATTCGCCGGAGGCGCTGCGGTGGAGACGGCGCGTGCCGGATGGGGAGACGGAGACGGGCGTGGGGTCCAGCGTGTCTCCCGTGGCCAGGGCGGGCTCCAGAAGCGGGACATGGTTGCCTTGTCCGTCATCCTGGCCGTTGTCGACCATGAAGGCGCGCAGACCGCTTTCGACGGCCGACCATGGTTTCCAGCCGGCTTCGGAGGTGATGGTGGTGGCATCCGGCAGAAGGAAGCGGGTGACCACCGTGGTTTGGTCCTCCCCGGCGTAGGTGGTGGCGGTCCTGATGACGGAACCGTGGACCTTGCCTGTTTGGGGATCAAGATGGTAGGTCGGGCGTTCGACCGTGTAGGAGATCGGTTCGGAGGAGGGGTTGTTGAGGCCGTAGTCGCGGTAGGGAACGGGGAGCGTGGTCCGGGACGGGCTGCCTCCCGGTGCCGGGGGCTTGGTCAGGTAGTATTGCGTCGTGGTGGAGAAGACCTCGTTCCATGAGGAGTCGCTCTCGAAGATGTAGACGGGTTCGGAACGCTCGATGATTCTGCCGCTGTCATCGGCGTCGGAATAGGTGCCGTCGCCGGGTACGGGATCGCGGGTTTCGATCCGGTAGATGCCGGTGGGGATTGTGCCGATGTTGAATTCCTGCCGGTTGGTGACGAGGTCTCCATCGGGGTCGAGGTTGGCATCCGAAGGGTCGAGAGGAAGGAGCCCCCAGGTGGTTTCCCAGCCGTCGCTCATGCCGTCGCCGTCGGAGTCGGTGTTACGGATCTGGGTTCCATTCTGATATTCGTCGAGGTCGGAGAGTCCGTCGCCATCGGTGTCGGCATCCGGGCTGTTTTTGACGAATGGATTGAGGTCGTTCTCGGTTTCGACGGCGTCGGGAAGGCCGTCGCCGTCGGTGTCCCTGTCCGGTGTGAGCAGGAGGTAATGGCTGGCGCCATTCCTCATGGCCTCGACGAGGAGGGTGCCGTTTTGGTTCGCGGAGAGGATCCTGGTGAGGGAGTAGCCGGAAGAGACCGGAAGGATCTTGTCCAGGCGGAATGTCTTGCCGCGGCGCCAGAGCGTGGGGACATATTTGCTCTCCACATCATTGTTGGCACGGCGCTCGCCATACATTTCGCCGGTGGCGGTGAGTTGCTGGATGGTGAACTCATAACTTGGAACATCGAGGCCCTTCATGCTCCACGTGGAAGTGGCGGGGTTGAAGGTGGCGACGAAAGGCTGGTTTTTGGCGTAGCCATCGACCACAACGTGGGAGTAGCCACCGACCACACCATCCGGAGAAATCGCGCCGGCGTAGGCATAGGTTCCACCGGGGAGGGTGCCGAGGTTGGTGACGGTGCCGTCGCTTTTCCAGACGACCGCGCGGCCGGACCCTGTGGTGGGGGAGCCGGCGACCACGGGGTCCGCGTTGTTGGAGATGCCGACGGCTTTCGCCGAGTAACTGCCGGAGATGTTCGCGAGGATGGTGGTGCTGGCGACCGCGGTGGCGGTGGAGTTGAGTTTCCAGAGGATGACGCGGTCGTATCCATTGATGAGGGCGTTGGCGGCGATGTGGCCGTGGTCGGTGAGGAAGAAGGGAACGGCGGCGTTGATGGCGGAGTTGGCGGGCTCGGGCAGGACGACGGGTTTGTAGGTCTGGCCGTTTTCCGGCATTTTCCAGGCGATCAGCTCGCGGGCGTTGAGGTTGCTGGCGGGGATGCGCTTGCCGACGGCGAATTTTCCGCCGGGGGAGAGCTGGGCCTTGTTGAGGAGGCTTGAGATGTTGTTCGCGTTGGCGGCGCCTGACAAGGTGACGGGGTAGGCGGTGGGAGAGGACCAGTACCAGAAGGTCTTGGTGCCGCCGGTGCCCGACATCCCCAGGGCGGAGCCATTCGGGGCGTGGGCCATGGCGGTGGTGTTCACCGTGGTGGGATTTCCCTGCACGTTGCCTTTGTAAAGTTCCAGCGTTCCTCCGGCCGCCCCTTGTGGGACGGTCCAGGCGGATGGCTGGCTGATGGAATTTTCGTTCGTCACCCTGAGGTAGACCGAGTCGCTGGTGGTGGCGGCGGGGGCCTGGCCGAGGACGGCGGAGGTCAGGGCGGCCGATGTGGCCGGGAAGGGGCCGAGCTCGCGGATGCGGTAGGACGGGGCACCCTGGGGATCGGTGTTGAGGCGGAATTCCTGGAGGTTGGTGTAGCCGTCGTGGTCGTAGTCGAGAAGGGCGTCGGTGGAGTCGTTGTAGTCGAGGCCGTTGGCGAGTTCCCAGGTGTTGGGGATGCCGTCGCCGTCGGTGTCGATACCATCGCGGGTGTCGATTGTCTGGCCGTTTTCCGGGTCGATGACGGGTGGGTGGTTCGGGTCGGTGCGGAGGTAGAATTCGCCGAGGTTGGTGGTGCCGTCTCCGTCGGCGTCGAGGTGGCCGTCCTTGACGGCGGGATCGGAGCCGTAGAAGGCTTCCCAGTCGTCGGGCATGCCGTCGCCGTCGGTGTCGTCGTCGGGGATGAGGATCTGGAGGACGGTGGCGGTCTTTTGCAGGATCAGCACGCCGTTGTCGCAGATCTTGGTCTTGAGTGGGGCGGTGGATCCGGCGGGGAGGAGTTTGAGGATGGGTGCGTTGACGGAACCCGACCAGAGGTGGGTGGCGGTGCCGGTGGTGCCGAGCAGCACCTGTGGATCATTGGAGATGCCGAGCACATGGGGGAAGCCGGCCTTGAGATGGTAGTCTCCGTTGTAAAGGAAGGCACCGGATCCGCTGTCCTGAGCGAAGTTGTAGTAGCCCCAGATGTCGTGGATGTATTCCTCGGTGACAGTGTAGAGGTATTTGCCGGCGTATTCGCCCCAGTCGTTCAACGCGGTGCTGTTGGAGGTGGTCTCGTAGGTCTGCGACTGCCATTCATCGAGCCAGACGGTGTTTTCCTCATCACCCGGCAGCGCCCAGGCGATGTAGCCGGTGTCCAGGCTCTTGCGGATGGGGCGCGTGATGCCGTCAACCTCGGCGGTTCCGTAGTGGTAGACGAAGTATTCGGGGTATTCGGCGTAGGGGTCGACGGGGTTTCCGGATTCGTCGAAGAAGTCGTCCGGATAGACGAAGACGGGCATCTCGGTCCACTCGATGGTGGACATGTCCAGGTGCGGCTCGTCGATGACGCGGTTGTCGACGAGGTTGCCGGTCCAGACGGGCGAGATGTCGATGCGTCCGCTTGGAAGGGCGAGGAAGGGTTGCTGGCGTGCGGTGAGCGGATTCCAAACATCACCGACGTATTCGCCGAAGTCGTTGACGTCCACGTAATTGACGACGTTCGTGCTTGAGGCCAGGGCGGCGATGGGGACCTGATCGGGACCGGCCGCCCGCAGTTCGTCGCTTGACGGCGAGCCGGTGGAGTAGAGGAGGTAGCCGGTGTCGCCGATGCGGCGGGGGAAGGCGGCGGTGGATGAGGTGGCCGTGGGGTTGAGGAAGAATTGCACGGATTGGCCGCCGGAAGGAGAGGACGGGGTCCAGAGGAAGCCCTTGTTTCCACTATGGATGTAGTAGCCGACCACCTGTCCGCGGGAGTTGACGTCGAGACCGGTCAACTGGGTGTCCGCGGGGATGCCGGCAGGAGGGGTGACCCGGGTCCACTGTTTGGTGGCGGGAAGGTAGGTGTGGAGGTTGACGCTGGAAGCGCTTGAGTCCGAGCGGACCCCGACGACGCTGACGAGGGTCATGCCGTTTTTGGCGGTCTCCACCAGCGTGACGGAGGTGAGGACCGTGTAATCGGGAGGATTGGGGATGGTGGCGAGTTCGTAAGTGCCGAGAGGGTTTCCCTGCCGGCCTCCGGTATCGACGGAGAGGTCGTATTCCTGTTTGGCGGTGAGGCCGTCGAAGTCGAAGTCGCTGGAGGCGTCGGCGGCGTTGTTGGGGTTGTGGCTGTTGGCGGTTTCCCATGTGTTGGGGATGCCGTCTCCGTCGGAATCCGTGGAGGTGACCGGGAAGGGAGGTGTCGCCACGGCGGATGGAGCCGGAGGTCCGCCCAGGCCGTTGCCGCGGAAGTTCGCCGTCTGGGCATGGGCGTCCTCGTGAACGTAGAGGATGCCGAGGGACAGGAGGACGGCTGCGACGGTGCCGGTGACGAAGGCGTGGAAGATGCGTACGGGGAGGCAGTTCATGATGTTGGACGGCGTGTTTCGGGCGCGCGTGAAAGGATGGCGGAGACGGTTAGAAAGATCGGGCGCGGACGGATGCCATGCGGCGATGGTCCGGCATGGCGGTGTCGGCGACATGCTCTAACTAACGAAACGGAATGTTCCGTCCAGACAATTTGATATAAAATTCCGAAGTGTGGAAATGATATCGAAATCGCGTGAAATCGGGAGGATACGACAGGGTCTAACATCCGGAATGCCATGTCTAACAGATTGATTTGTAGATGATTCCGGCGGCTGCCGGGCGGATGGCGGCCGGTGTGGTGCCGATGATGGCGGGGTGACCGGCTATTGTTTCATATTATGTGTGTGGGTTTAATTTTATTTGGTGTCTGTTTCGTCACAATGGAGGGATTGAAAACGGTGCCGGAGGCCGGGTTGTCGCGGGTGGGATGGCGTTCCATATGGGTGGAGGATGGTATTGATATATCGTTAGATATGTATTTCTGGAAACGGGCGCCCTGTTGGGATTTTGATCCCGGGGTTGAAGGGGGGATGATCGACGAGGGATGATCGACGAGGGATGAGCGTGATCGATGATCGATGAATGGCAGAGGGGGAGGGAATCCATGTCGGGTCGCATATCCGATTGAGATTCCCAAGAAGATGACTGAGAATCCGGCATGCCCGGGTCTGTTGTTTTTGATGGCGTCGGTCCGGGCGAACTTCCGCCTGCTGCTGCGGGTGTTTCCGCGGCGAGGGGGTGGCCGATGGAAGGGAGGATGCGGGTCCGGGATTCCATCCTCATGCCGGTAGGCGGCCGTGCGATGGATGGCAGGCCGGGATTTTAATGAGGTGTGATCCACCCCCGACCGGGTGCGGTCATGTTTGCGGGAAGGGAATGAACCGGTCCCGGTGTTTCTTCGCATAGACCGCGGAGAGCACCGTGCCGGATCGGTATTGCCGGCGGAGCTCGTCCTCCACCTCCTCGCCGATCCGGTCGAAGCGGTCCATTTCCTTGCTGGTGTTGAAGCGGCGGACGGAAATGGTCTGCAGTTCGTCAAGGGTGATGGGGTCCTTGCCCTTGGTATAGATGGACCAGGCTTCCCGCAGCAGGTCTCTCAGCCGGGGCGCCTCCATTTCGGTGAGGGCGGAGCAGAGGGCCTTGAAGGAATCCGGGGAAAGGAACTGGCAGAATACGGAGGTGAATCCGTCCGCGGCGATGACGGTACCGATTCTCTGCAATGTTTCGAAGACGCTCTCGGCATCGGTGAGTTCAATTCGATGCTTGTAACGCTTGAAAAACAGGTAGCTGCCGAGCCCGGCTTCGAGATCGATGCCGTTTTCCAGGGCGAAGATCTCATCGAGGGGCTTGGGCGGGGTGGACGTGTCCCAATTGATCATGATGGTGGTTTTCGATTTTAAGTGAGGGGGGGGGCGTCGCACCGGATGGTTTGGAAACGTATGGGAAGCAAGGCTGAGGTCGTTGGATCGGAGGCTGGTGAAAGGAGCGCGGAGGATGGGGCCTCCGCCGGGGATCGCGGCGCGCAGGATGGGATTGGTGTTCGTGGTGAGGCGTGCGTCCCTTGGATTACGTCCCTTCAGGACTCCGGTATGTTTGGGGTCGATTCCCAGGGCGTTGCCCTGGACTGTCGCATGGCGCACCTTTGGTGCTGGATTTGATTTTCCAAGGCGTCCTCAACCGTCGCTCCAGATTTCTTCGAAGATGAGGCCGGTGAATCCGTTCTCCTGGTAGAATTCGATGAATTCGGCATCCCCGCGTCCCGACAACACATATATCTCCTCGAAGCGGGTCTCGGGGATGCGGAAGATGGTGCTGTCCATGATGCGGGTGGGGTGGAACGCGTATCGGGTGATGGCGGTGATTCCGCCGTTTTCATCCGTGGTGTATCCGGCGCGGCCATGGTCGAAACAGTTGTAGCAACCCATGACGTTCATGATGTCGAGCCGTTCCGAGGTGCCTTCCAGGCGCGCCGGAAGGTATTCCATGTCGTCCTGGAGGAGCTCGATCTGCTCGGCGGCGTCGGCCACGGAGGTGTCGTAGGCGAGGAAGCCGGGGTGGAACTTGAAGAAATTCCCCCTGCGGGTGGTTTGGGGATCCGCGGCGCGGAGTTCGGGGCCCTGCCGGCCGAAGGCGGAGATCCATGGTTCCCACAGGTGCTCCAGGTCAAGCGAGAGGATCGGTTCCAGGGGTTCCGGCTCCGTCGCGGCGAGGGTGTGGAACGCGGGGTCGTTGATGATCCGATATATTTTCATTATTTTTAAAGGTATGTCAGTCGCTCCATACTTTTTCAAACGCCAGGCCTGTCAGGCCGGCGTTGTGATACTGATGGTAGAATTCATTTTCCGGATCCCCCCTGTCGGCGACGGTGTAGATCGCGACATTCTGTCTGACCTGCGTTTTGAAAATGCTGAGATCTCCGATGGTGTCCGGTTTGAACACATGATCGGAAATCTCGGCAACCGCCGTGCCCGCCATGCGGTATTTGGATGCCTCCATGTCGAGGCAGTCGTAGGTTGCGAGAACATTCAATACATGGAATGGCTCGGGGTTCCGCTCCACCCGCGCCGGGAGGACCTCGCCGGATGCCTCGAGAATTCTCCCGACGGCGCTGAGGTGAACGGAGCCGGCATAAACCAAGGCACCCGGTTCCAGATACATGAAATGACCCGGTTGTTTTTTCGCTGGTGCCTCAAGATAGAACTCCGGCCCATTCTCTCCGAAGACCTTCCACGTTTCCGACTTCCGAACCGGTCTGAATGATCCGGATTTGTTGAAAAATCCGGAATCCGAGGTCAACAGAGAATCTCTGGAATGGTCGTGTTGAATCAGATAGATTGTCATGGTCAAGGGATCGTTACATCGGATGGTTTTCCGGCGGTTGGTTGCAATTCATTTCTGATGGCTTTCACAGGCTGGCTGGTCCCGCCGGGACGGATGGGTTGTCCACGGAGATGGGGCTTTCCCGCCGAGAGCACGGATGGAGGCTGGGAAATCCGCATTCCATGGATCGGGTCCTTTTACCAGCCGTCGCGCACGGTGTATTGTGTGGCCTTGTCGGGGGTTCCGTCTTCCGCGTAGATTTCATCGGCCTCTCCGATGACGCGGGCTCCGAGGATCTTGGCGATGTGGAGCATTTTCAGGAGGGTTTCCTTGTTGGGTTTTTTGACCCGTATGTCACTGGTGTTGTAGTGGAAATAGCGCACGCCATGGTATGGGTTTGGGGTGCTGTGCATCTTCGCATTGAGCGGGTTTTCGGGGTCCTGGTCCAGCAGGATCAGCCGGGGATCCGCGTCCACGACGGCTTTCCATTCTTCCGGAGTGATTTCCGGGCCTTCGTCATCGTACCAAGTGTCGCGCCGGGTGATGTAGATGTCGTATCCCATGGTGGATCGGTGGATATTGTCAGGTGAAAGGAGGATGCCGGAGTGAGGGGTTCCTGCCGGGGGTGGGATTGTTTCAGGTTTTGGGTGGGAGTTCCATTTTGTTTGGTGTCTGTTCTGTCACGGTTAGGGAGGTGCGGACCTTTGGAAGATGGTATCGAAACGCCCGGTGGTTGTGAAGGGATGGGATCGGAGGGGTGGTGGCGCGTCATGGATGCCGTCCCTTCAGGACTTGTGATTCGAAGCAATCCATCCCGGGGTTGCGCTTCGCTCACCCCGGGCTTTCACATCACGCACCTTTGGTGCTGGATGGATTCCAATCAGATAGTTGTTCCGCCGGCGGGGCCGCTGCCAAGATGGGTTGTGCGGTGGTGAGGTTGTGAGGTTGTGAGGTTGTGAGGTTGTGAGGTTGTGAGGTTGTGAGGTTGTGAGGTTGTGAGGTTGTGAGGTGGTGAGGTGGTGAGGTGGTGAGGTGGTGAGGTGGTGAGGTGGTGAGGTGGTGAGGTGGTGAGGTGGTGAGGTGGTGAGGTGGTGAGGTGGTTCGCGGGGTGAGATATATTTATAATCCCATTTTTTGATGATGGGTGATCAGGCAGTATGGCGGGTGTTCAAATGGAGGGAAAGATGCCAGCGAAGAAAACAACGGTTGTGAGGAAGACGGGCGGGCGGAGCGCCGCGGCGAAGGGGGCGCTTGGGAAGGATGGGGTTGTGAAGGGGGAGTGTGGCGGTGGCGGGCCGGAGGTGGCTGGTGGTGCGGTGGAGGGGAAGAGGGTTTCTGTTTCCGCAAGGAGGGAGGATGTGAGGGATGGGATCTGCGAGCGGATCGCGGAGGGGAGGTCGCTGGCGGCGGTGTGCCGGGAGGAGGGGATGCCGTGCACGCGGACGGTGCACCTCTGGCGGGAGGAGGACGCGGGGTTCGCGGCGCGGTTCGCGCGGGCGAGGGAGGACGGGTTCGAGGCGATCGCGCACCGGCTGCGGGAGATCGCGCGGGGGCGGGGTGAGAGTTCGGGGGATCTGCCGAGGGACAAGCTGATCATTGATACGGACCTGAAGCTTTTGTCGAAGTGGGCGCCGAGGTTGTATGGTGACAAGGTGGATGTGAGCGCGAACCACGCGGGGGAGATCAGGATCGTGGTGGGGGGGGACGTGGGATGAGCGTGACTCTGGAGATACGGCCGAGGCGGCAGTTCCGCGAGTTTCTGGAGAGCAAGAAGCGGTGGTGCTGCCTGGTGGTGCACCGGCGGGGTGGGAAGACTTTTTCGAGTTTGCAGAAGCTGCTGCTGCGGGCGCTGACGCACAAGCGGCCGGGACCGCCGACGAGGTATGCCTACATCGCGCCGACGCAGGCGCAGGCGAAGGACATCGCGTGGGGGTATCTGAAGAGTTTCACGTGGCAGATCCCGGGGGTGTCGATCAATGAGAGCGATCTCAAGGTGACGTTCGCGGACGGGATGACGGTGCGGCTTTATTCGGGGGAGAATTACGAGCGGATGCGGGGGCTTTATTTCGACGGGGTGGTGATCGACGAGCCGGAGGATATCGATCCGATGGCGTGGCCTTCGGTGATCCGGCCGTGTCTTTCGGATTACAGGGGGTGGGCGATCTGGATCGGGACGATCAAGGGGAAGAAGGGGCAGTGGCAGAGGTATGTGGATGCGGCGGCGGACGGGGATTGGTTTTCGCTGTTGTTGCGTGCTTCGGAGTCGGGGATCATTCCGGAGGATGAGTTGGAGGACTTGCGGAAGGGGATCTCGGCGGATGTTTTCCGGCAGGAGTTCGAGTGTGATCCGAGCGTGGGGCGGACGGGTGCGATTTATGCGAAGGAGGTGGGTGAGGCGGAGGCGGCGGGCCGGGTGCGGGAGTTCTCCCCGGACAAGGGGGCGCTGGTGCATACGGCGTGGGACCTGGGGAGTCCGGAGAACACGCGGGTGGTGTATTTCCAGAGGGTGGGGCCGTGGCTTTATATCGTGGATCATGATACGGGGCTGCGGCTGACGACGGCGGAGCGGGTGGCGCACATGATGGCGAAGGGTTATGCGTTCGGCTGCCATTGCCTGCCGCATGATGCGGCGAGCCGGCGGCCGGGCGGGCTTTCTTTCGTGGAGGAGCTGGCGTCGGCGGGGCTGGAGAACGTGCGGGTGATCCCGAGGACGGACGACCCGGAGCGGCGGATCAACCGGATGTGGGGGATGTTTCCGAACATCTGGTTCAACGAGCCGAGGACGAGGGATCTGCGGGTTTCGCTGGAGAATTACCGGCGGAGGGTGGATGGGGCGAGTGCGGCGGTGATGAGCGAGATCGTGCATGACTGGGCGTCGCACGATGCGGATGCGTTCGGGTATATCGCGGAGGCGGAGATGGCGGGGATCGTGTCGGAGAACCTGCCAAGGCTGGGGGCGGGGAAGAGGGGGGCGCGGGTGAGGGTGTCGTTGGGAAGAGGGGATCTATGAGGGATGAGTGTGAGCGATGATCGATGAGGGGAAGAGTGGATGGTTGAGAGTTGATGGAAAGAGAAGAGGTGCGGGTTGGCGGTGGGTTGTGGAAGAGAAGATTTTACCGCAAAGGCGCGAAGGGAAGGATCGATGAGCGATGATCGATGAGTGACAGAGGGGGAAATCGAAACGCGGAGGACGCGGAGGAAGAGGTGATGGGTGAGCGGTGAGGGAGGATGGGAAGAGTTGATGGTTGAGAGTTGATGGTTGATGGAAAGAGAAGAGGTGTTGGATGTGCGGTGGGTTGTGGAAAGTGATGATATGAAAAATATGACGGATATGACGGATATGACGGATATGACGGATATGGCGGATATGGCGGATGGGGAAGATATGGGAATGCGGGCGGGGAGGGGTTTGGCTGCGGTGGAGCGGGCGGCGGCGGTTTATGAGGCGGAGGCTTGCGCGCGGACTTTCCGGGAGGATCTGGAGGCGCATCTGCTGCACGGGCTGGTGTTCAGCACGCCGACGGCGTTCGTGATGGCGCGGCGGGTGTCGCGGGAGTGGCCGCGGGAGTGGATCGTGGATCCGTGGGTGAACGGGGTGGCGGATCCGCCGCGCGCGGAGGTGGATTTAAAATGGGATGGCGATGATGGTCATATTGGCAAAACTGATTTGACGTGCGCCCATAAAGATTGTATCCACATCTATCTGGCTGCGGGTGATGTGGGGGAGATTTTCGGTTTTCCACATGTGCCTTGCGACTGGATTTCCTACGAGCGGAACAACGTTCTGCGGTTTCATCCATACGAATCACTCAAGAAACGATGTATCAAGAACCAGACAGCCCATATTTCTCGGCCGACCTGATCGGTGCGGACGGCAAGCTGAAGCGCTTGCACAAGGGGGCATCCCCGCCGCCGCCGCCTCCCACGCCGCCGCCGCCGGTGCGTGATACGAACCGCCAGGTGGCGAGGGAGGGTGACCTGGCCCGCGCGGCCGCCGCGAAGCGGATGGGGTATGCGGCGACGATCCGGCCGCAGAAGTCGCTGCTGGGCGGAAGTTATGACGATCCGGGGAGCAGGAAGTTGCTTTGAGAGGTGTCGGTGGAGGTGGCGGGCGGGCGGTGATCACGGATCACGTGGTGCCTGATTTCCGCCAACGACACCACGCCCGCCGATGCATCCGTTCGCCGAACCACCGATTTCCCAACGTCCGACCATTCAACATTTATCCAACAACATGCCTGCTGATATCCAACAATTGTGTGAGCGGAACGCCGCTCTGAAGGCCGACAGGGCCGCTTATGACTCGCTGTGCCAGGAGCTGGCGGAGGTGATCGCGCCGCGCAAGGCGCAGATCACGAACCGCGACCAGACGCCGGACGCGGGCCGGGAGCGTCGCTCGCGGAACTCGACGGCGGCGACGTGCAACATGACGCTGGCGCAGGGGTGCATGGCGTATGCGATGCCTTTTTCGGAGCGCTGGTTCGGGATGGAGCCGCCGGCGGACCTGGCGGACGACGCTTCGTTCAAGTGGTATGCGAAGTGCACGGAGATCATGCTGGCGGGGCTGACGTCGTCGAATTTCTACACGGAGATCCATGAGGCGTGCCTGGACCGGTCGGGGTTCTCGGTGGGGAACATTTATGTGGAGGAGTCGATGACGCTGCCGAGCGGGTTGATTTTCGACGCGGTGCCGGTGGGGACGTATTCGATCGCGGAGAATCCGGAGAAGATCGTGGATACGGTTTTCCGGGAGCGGGAGATGACGGCGGTGCAGCTGGTGCAGGAGTTCGGCGAGGAGAGGATGCCGGCGAAGGTGATGGAGGCGCTGAAGGATAATGCGAAGCGGCACACGCAGAAGTTCACGGTGGTACATGCGGTTTATCCGCGCGAGGACCGGGACACGATGAAGCTGGACGCGCTGAACATGGGGGTGGCGTCGTGCTGGTTCCTGCCGGACCACAAGGTGCTGCTGCGGGAGGGCGGGTATGAGTCGAATCCCTATCTGGTCTCGCGTTATCTGAAGTGGGGCAGCTCGGCGTACGGCTGGTGCCCGGGGTGGCACGCGCTGGATCCGGCGAAGTATCTGAACCGCCTGGAGTTCCTGATGGACGGGGTGGCGGAGGTGCAGCTTTACCCGCGGATGCTGATCCCTTCCACGCTGGAGGGTGTGGTGGGGATGGGAGCGGGGGATGTGACGATCTACAATCCGTTCCAGAGCGCGAAGCCGGAGGTGTGGGGGACGGAGGGCCGCATCGATGCGGGGCTGGAGCGCCTGCAGCGGCGGGAGCAGGAGATCAAGGACGCGTATCATTATGATCTTTTCCGGATGTTCAGCCAGATCACGAAGCAGATGACGGCGCGGGAGGTGGCGGAGCGTGCGACGGAGAATCTGGTGCTTTTCTCGCCGACGTTCCTGCGGATGCAGTGGGAGTGGCTGGAGCCGATGTTGCAGCGGGTTTTCAAGCTGTATCTGCGCCAGCGCCGTTTCCCGGCGCCGCCGCCGTCGGTGATGGCGCGGGAGGGTGGCGGGGCGCAGGTGCGTCCGCCGCGCATCCAGTTCACGTCGCGGGTGGCGCTGGCGATCCGTTCGCTGCAGTCGTCTGGTTTCATGAATCTGTTGGAGAGCCTGCAGCCGATGCTGGCGATCGATCCGAGCGTGAGGCATGTGGTGAAGGTGTCGCAGGCGGCGCGCGGGCTGGGCCGGAATTTCGGGGTGCCGGAGGAGTGGCTTTCGTCGGAGGAGGAATATCAGGAGATCATCCAGGGCGAGCAGCAGGCGGCGGCGCAGCAGGCGCAGGTGCAGGGTGCGACGCAGATGGTGAACACGGCGAGCAAGCTGCGGCCCGAGCAGATCGAGGCGGTGGCGGGGGCGTTGGGGGGGAAGATGGGGTGATGGAGGGATCGTGGATCGTGGATCGTGGATCGTGGATCGTGGATGGAAGATGGAAGATGGAAGATGGAAGATGGAAGAGCCGGGACGATGGGACGATGGGACGATGGGACATTCAAGGCGGTGTGGCGCTTGTCTCCGTGCTCCGAGGGGGGTGATGAACTTTTAGGAAGGACCGAATGATGAAGAACGAAGATGACGAGATCCAGAAGCAGCTGGCGAGGCAGGGGCGCATCGAGGCGCGGCAGTTCCACCGGTTGTTCCGGACGGAGGATGGCCGGGCGGTGCTGGCGGCGTTGAAGCGGGACTTCGGCTGGGATGCGGCGGCGCCGCCGACGGGGAAGGACGGGGAGCTGTCGATTTCCCGGCTGCGGGCGTGGACGGGTTCGCGCGGGGTGATCGCGACGATCCTGCACAAATGTTCTCAAGGTGAGAAGCTCACCGAAATCACGAAACAAGCACACGATGAAGACTGATAACGAAAGTATCTATATGATCGACAATGCCGGCAGGCTTTTCCGCAAGGGCGAGCACATCGGCGATCTGGAGGGCGACACGATGAGGCTGCTTCCGGAAAAGAAGAAATACACGGCGGCGGTGACGCGCTGGCTGCGCGAGGAGGCGGCTGCCGCGGAGGGGGAGGCGGCGGGTGACGGACCGGCTCCGGCGGCGGAGGAATCCGCTCCCGTGGCGGAGGGCGCCGGTGCCGGGACTCCGGGAATTCCGACGCCCGCGGAGCTGGAGGCGATGGACAGTCTGGGACTGGACCGGGAGGCGCGCGAGCAGGTGCTGAGGGCGCGGGCGCTTTACCAGGATGATCTGGATTTCGCGGCGCGCACGGGTTGTCCGCCGCCGCCGAAGAAGAATCCGCAGTATGGGGACAAGACGCCGGCCTTCGTGGAGTGGCTGCACGAGCACCGCCATGACCAGTTCATCATCCGCTACGGGGTGACGGGCCGGGGCAGGGTGCCGGTGCTGGAGACGAATCCGCAGACGGGGATGGATGAGGTGACGGGGTATCGCGAGACGTATTTCGCGCGCCGGAAGACGCACCTGACGGAGCGGGACAGCTCGCGTGACGGGTTGTCGGAAGATATGGATTGGAATGCCTGAACCTTTTGTTTTTCCAGATGAAACGATTTTATATGTTGAACAATGAGATGGAGGATCCCTCGGCCGGGGGGGGCGGTGGCGAGGTGGCGGCGACGGGTCTGACGACAGGTCCGACGACGGGTCTGGCGACAGGATTGCTCGGTGAGTCGCAGGCGGCGGTGGTGGCGAAGGCGGCGGCCGCGCCGGGCCGGCAGGCGGGCGGTGGTTTCGATTTCCGCAAGCTGGTGGGCGACGACGGGCGGTTCACGCCGGACTGGGTGACGAAGCTGCCGGAGGACCTGCAGCAGCATCGCAGCCATTTCGCGAAGTATTCTGATCCGTTGCAGGCGCTGCAGCACACGCTGAATCTCCAGCAGATCCTGGGGAAGAAGGCGGAGGCGGTGGTGATCCCGGCGGCGGACGCGCCGAGGGAGGAGTGGGCGCCGGTGCTGAAGCGGCTGGGCGTGCCGGATTCTCCGGAGGGCTACGGCCTGCGGATCCCGGAGGAGCTGCCGCAGGGGGTGACGGTGGACGAGGAGGAGTTGAACGAGTTCGCGAGGTACGCGCATGACATCGGGCTGACGCCGCAGCAGGTGGCGAAGCTGCAGGAGTATGACCTGGGACGCGCCGGGAAATGGGCGGCGACCGGTGAGGAGCAGGCCCGTGCCTGGGAGGTGCGGGAGTTCAACCGGCAGTCGGAGATCCTGACGAAGGCGTGGGGGAACGGCCCGGAGGCGGTGCAGAAGAAGGCGCTGGCGGAGCGGGCGGCGCTGACCTTCGGGTTCACGCCGGAGGAGGTGGGGAATGATCCGCTTTTCCGGAACGCGCGCTTTGTGATGACTCTGGCCCGCGCGGGTGCGGCGATGTCGGAGGACGCGCTGGTGAAGGGCTCGGACATCAACAGCGTGGGCGGGCTGCGGGCGAGGGCGCAGGATGTGATCAGCAATCCGGCGAATCCTTTGTACAAGAGGTATTGGGATGGGGACCCGGATGCGAACGCGCAGGTGCATGCGTGGATGAAGGCGGGGTGAGATGGAGATGTAAGAGGCAAGAGGCAAGAGGTAAGAGGTAAGAGGTAAGAGAAGAGTTGGGGGGCGGCGGTGCTTGGCTGCCTGCGCGAGGCTGACGAAGGATCAAAAGCAGGTTGTTCCGAGGAGACCTTTCAGCTGTCGTCCAGCGGGCGCAGGCGGTCATGCACCGCCGCTACGGATATGGAGGGGGATGATCGATGAGGGATGAGTGTGAGCGATGATCGATGAGGGGGGAGGAGTTGATGGTTGAGAGTTGATGGAAAGAGAAGAGGAAGACCGGGAGGAAGAGGTGTCGGGTGATCGGTGGAAGAGGAGATTTACCGCGAAGGCGCAAAGGAAATGATCGATGAGAGATGAGGGTGAGAGATGAGGGTGAGAGATGAGGGTGAGAGATGATTGAGGAAAGTGGAGGGTGGGAAATCGAAACGCGGAGAACGCGGAGTGCGGGGAGGAAGACGCGGAGGAAGAGGTGATGGGTGCGGTGTGGTGGTACGGCGGGTTTGGGGATTTTGAGCACCAACGGTGCGTGATGGAATTGTCCGGGTCGGCGTTCCGGGATGATGGTTTTTTGCGGCGGCGGGAGTTCTGATGGGACGGGGCCGGGCGGGGAGCGGGGCGCCAGGGATGTCGTCCCTACAGGACTCGATTTGTTTGGAATGTGTTACCCAGGGCCGCGCTTCGCTTGCCCTGGGCTTTCGCATTCCGCACCTTTGGTGCTGAAGAATGGCGGATGCGGACCCGTGGGTAGGTGCGTGTGCGGGTCACCTGTGTCCGCGCTTTTGACACTGGTGCGGCTCCTCAATGGGGCGGAGTTTCCAGCGCCCCTGCCGGGGCTTGAATGGATGGGGGCGGGTTCCGGTGGCTTGCGCCACCGGCTAATTTCCATGACCCCTCCGGGGTGCCGACCATCGCGCCGTCCGTCTCGCTTTGTCAGCGGGAGATGTGGCGACCGCCCGGGGGTGAGATATATAAATGATATTTTAATTAGGGGTTTTTTCTCGTATGGGGGAGGGGGTGTCATTATTGGTCAGGGATGTCCATGAAACTGAAAGATTACTTCGAACGGATTTTTGTCATCAATCTTCCTTACAAGGAGGAGCGCCGGGCGCGTCTCACGAGCCATCTGGCGGAGCTGGGGCTGGCGGAGCCGGAGGATATCACGTGGGTGAGGGCGGTCTCGGGGGAGAAGTGCCCGGCACCGGCTTATTTCCAGGCGGGGAACGGAGCGTGGGGGTGCCTGCATTCGCACCTGCGGATCGTGCAGGACGCGATCATGGACGGGCTGGGGAATTATCTGGTGCTGGAGGATGATGTGGTTTTCCACGAGGATTCGATGAGGTGTCTGGCGCGGTTCTGGGAGGAGCTGCCGGCGGACTGGGGGCAGATTTATCTGGGGGGGCAGCATCTGCATGATCCGGAGGAGGTGGACGGGAGGCCGTTCGTGCTGAGGGCGAGGAACATCAACCGCACGCACGCGTTCGCGCTGAGGAATGTGGCGTTCCAGGCGTTCCAGAAGCACATCACGCATGCGCCGGATTACATGCGTGACAACTGGCACATCGACCATCAACTGGGCGCGGCGCACGAGCGGATGGACTGGAATGTGTATGTTCCGGCGTGGTGGGTGGCGGGGCAGGAGGAGGGGACGAGCAATATTTCCGGCAGGGTGACTCCGCGCCATTGGTGGAACCACCATCGCCATGGCGGGGAGCTTCCGTTCATTTATCTGGACGAGCCGCCCGCGACGGAGGGCGAGCGGGACCGGCTGATGCGGCAGCTGCATTTCGGCTACAACAGGAAGCCGGACAGCGTGGAGGATGTGGGACTGGACGATTGCGTGGGTTCTCCGGACGCGTTGCGGAGGTGGCTGGGGATGATCGCGGCGGAGGCGATCCGACACTGGATGCTGCCGGCGATCTGGCATCCTTCGATTTCGATCGAGGAGGTCCGCAGGTTGTGGGATCCGGGGGTGCTGAGGCTGGGTGAGGCGGATATCGACGTGCTGCTGAGGTATCCGGGGAACGGGTTGTTCGAGCATCCGTTGAATTCGGAGGGCGGGGTGAGGAGGCGGCGGAGGGTTTCGGCGGCGTAGGGAGAATCAAGAATCAAGAATTAAGAATTAAGAATTAAGAATTAAGAATTAAGAATTAAGAATTAAGACTGGAAGACGGGGAGGAGATTGAGAGAAGAGGGGGATTTTTTTCCTCTCTTCTCTCTTTTTTTGTTGAGGGGGGAGATATGTAATTTAAATATGATTTTTATTTGTGATTGTATATCAACTTGTGGTGGCGGGGTGGTGGGGGTGATATTCGGCGCGTATTCAAAATACATATATGAATTATCAACTCAAGAACAGCATCAGAAACCTCCCCGTGGTGGCACCGGAAGAGAACGGGAGCGGGAAGACGTACCAGGTGGCGAGCAATTATGATTCCTACGGCCGCCTGGTCTGGGAGAAGTCGCCGCGTGGCTTCATCACGAACTACGTCTACGACGTGGCGACGGGAGCGGTGGTCCGCAAGATCGAGGACGCGCTGGTGACGCCGCTTTCGGGCGCGCCGGAGGGATGGGTGACTCCGCCGGGCGGAGGGCTGCACCTGGTGACGGATTATGACATCGACCGCTACGGCCGCGTGATCCGCGAGCTGGGGCCGGTCCACAACGTGCAGCTGGCGCCGACGGATGCGTTCACGACGGCGGTGCGGCAGGTGGCCTACACGCTTTACCTGGATGCGGCGCAGGAGGTGAGGCGCGCGAACGGCCATGCCACGGGATCGGCGGGAAGCTATACTTTCAAGACGGTGGGCGCGGTGACGATCACTCGCACGAAGCTGGTGGAGGGCGGCACGGTGGAGGAGAGGATCGAGGCGACGCGGGAGTGCGACGTCGGGATGCTGACGGCGGGGGAGGATTTCGACGACCGCTGCCGCTGGAGCAAGTGGTCGTTCGAGACGACGGACCAATGGGGCAAGGTGAGCGAGGGACGAGTCTACCACGTCATCCCGGCGACTGGATCCGGAACGGTGGGGACGCATTATGAGAAGGTGGAGTATGGTTATGACGCGATGAAGCGCCTGGTCCGCGTGAAGGACGAGACGGGCACGATCACGCGCACGGTGTATGACGCGCGGGGGCTGGTGACGGCCACCTGGGTGGGCACGGATGACACGGGTGCGACGGACGCGATGCCGAGGCCGGTGGTCACTCCGGCGACGGCGAACAACATGGTGCTGGTGGCGGAGAATGTTTATGACAACGGTGCCGCGGGAGGGGACGGCCTGCTGACGAAGATCGTCCGCAAGGCGGGTGATGATCCGGAGGACGACCGCGAGGAGCTCCGGGCGTATGATTCGCTCGGAAATCTGACGGAGGTGAGGACTTCCGATGGTGATATGGATTTGTTGGCGGTTTATGGCTATGATTCGCTGGGCCGGGTGAGGGAGGTGGTGCGCTACCGTGACTCGGTGGGCGCGGGGAATTTCCTCGGCAAGGAGGTGAACCACCATGACAGCGAGGGCCGGATCTACCGCCATGAGGTGTGGGGTGCGGAGGATGGCGTGCTGACGGCGGCACCGCTGGTTTCGAACCGCTGGTTCGACGCTTCCGGGAACCTGATCAAGGAAACCGGTCCGAGTTCGAACGCGGCGGTGAAGTATGTTTATGACGGCGTGGAGCGGAACCTCGCGAGATATGTGGTGATCGAGGGCGACCATCCGGTGACCTCGGGCGGGAGCGGGAGTTCGAGCCTGGGTGGCGAGCTGAGTTCCTCATCGGCCTCGGGCAGCAACGAGTGGGGTTTTTCGTCCGATTCGGATTCGGACAAGGCGTCGAGTTCATCGAGCTCGTCGGGTTCCCCGAGCAGCAGTTCTAGCAGTTCCAGCAGTTCCGGCGGCAGTCCGTCGAGTTCCGGCTCCGGTTCGGAGTCTTCGGGTTCGGAATCGTCCGGCTCCGAGTCTTCCGGCTCGGGAGATTCATCCGGAGATGGCTCGGGTTCGGGGGGCTCGGATGATGGAAGCGATGACGGATCGGGAAGCGGCGATTCGAGCGGTTCGGAGACCGATCCGATGGCGAGTTGTCCGGATTGTGACGAGGACTCGGGTGTGGGTGAGTCGGGCGCGGGTGTCGGCACCGATGACGGATCGGGCGCGCCGTCCTGTCCGATGGAGCAGAGCGAGGGACCCGTCCGCTATGCGACCGGGGAACTGCTCCACAAGGCGGTCGACCTTTCGTGGAAGGGTTTTGGTTTCAAGTGGGGTCACACCCGCAGCTACTCGAACCGCATGGGCCGCGATGGCGACGGACTCAACGGCTACCGCTGGCTGCTGAAGGAGCTTTCGCACGTGGCGCAGAACCAGGGCCCCGACAGGAACCTGATGGCGGTGGTCACGGGGGCGAATTCCACGACGTGGATCGAGCCTCGCACGGATGGCAGCCTGCGGAGTCTTTTCGGGCACCGTTCCCAGATGATCGCCGAGGGCACCGGCCTGAAGCTGCATCTTCCGGACGGCAGCTTGAAGAAATTCTACGGCAACACTCCGGCGGTGGCGAAGAAACTGCGCGGGCGGATGAAGTCGCTCGTCAACCGCAACGGCAACGAGATGACGCTGACCTATTACAGCGACGGCCGCCTGGACAAGGCGCAGTGGGCGGGCGAGGGCCGCACCGGTGTGTTCAATTATGATTATTTCACCTCCGACGTGGGAAGAAACGGACGCATCTGCGCCATCACGCAGACCATCGATGGCGTGAACCTCCAGCGCGTGCGCTATGATTACTATCAGGTGGAGTCGGGTGGTTCTCCGGGCGATCTCAAGATCGCGCTGGTGGAGCAGTGGAACACGGAGACGGGGACCTGGGTGGAGATCCGCCGGAACTACTACCGCTATTATGTGGCGGGCGAGGCGAACGGATTCGCCCATGGCCTGAAGATGATCATCGGTCCGGCGGGATGCCGGCGCATGATGACCGGGGGTGTTTCCTTCGTGACCACGACCGACGAGGAGCTGCTCGGCTTCAGTGATTTCTACTTCGAGTATGACGGCGCGCGCCGCGTGAAGCATGAGAAGATCAACGGCGGGTCGATGCCCTACTCGTTCGAGTATTGGAAGAATCCGACGGAGCCGTCGCTTTCACAGGTGAACACCTGGGCGACGCGGACCACCGAGACGAGGCCGGACGGCAGCAAGAACATCGTTTACAGCAATGCGGGTGGAAAGGCGATCCTCAGCATCCTGAGGGCGGTGGGTGGCGCGAGCTGGCATACCTACCGCGAGTATAACTCCGACTATCAGACCACGCTTGACGCGCGTTCGTCCGCCATCGCCGGCGTGACGGAGCCGGTCATCGGCGGATCGTCCACGCTGACGGTGACGCTGTCGGACACCGGGCGGGTGAAGATTTATGATTATAACGAGGAGACGGATCCCGTGGCACCGCGTTATCTCAAGTCGGTCTCGGAGCAGCCGGGCGGGAATTCCAGCCTGCGGGAGATGCTGAAGTCCCACAGTTATGGCAAGCACGGGGACGTGGCCGGCGGATTCAAGGGCGTGGTCACGAAGACGGCGACCGAGACGAAGGTGGGCGGGAAGACCCTGAGGGAGACGAAGGATTACCAGTTCCACGACGGGGCGGCGATCGTGACGCCACCGGGCGCGGGCGGGACGTATTACCCGCCGAACTACATCTCGGACGACTATGTGCACCTGCAGGAGACGAGAACGTATGACAAGGGAGGAAACATCATCCTCACCTCGCGGAGCGAGCGCTACCACGACGAGACGGCGCGCGGTCCGCTCTACGGGGCGAACCCGGGGCCGGGTCTGGCGAAAGGCCGGCGCACCTACACCGCCTATTGGCCGGATGCCATCGGCCGCGTGAGGGCGACCGCGGAGTATGGAACGAACAGCGGAGCGGATCTCACCCGCCCCGGCGTGCCTCCCGCGACCTCGGACAGCGTGCTTGTCACCACCCGCCGGTTCGCCGGGAACGGTGAGGCGAACGCCATCGTGGACACCTTGGGCCGCGTGACGAGTTGGAAATCCGACGCCCGGGGCCGCCGCACCGAACTGGTCGAGAATGAGGTGGACGGCGGCACGGCCACGGACCAGAACCGGACGACGAATTATGAATATCACTCGAATTCGCAGCTGCGGAAATTGATCGTGAAAAACGCGGTCACGGGCGACCAGGAGACCGAGTGGTGCTATGGCGTGACGCCCGCGGGAGGCTCGGCCATCGCCCACAACGGCCTGGTGCGGCGGAAGAAGATGGCGGACGGAGGTTCTTATACGAATCAATACAACCGCCAGGGGCAGGCGATCCGTTACACCGATCCGAACGGCACCGTGCACGAGTACGAGTATGACAAGCTGGGCCGCCTGGTCCATGACTCCGTGACCGCGTTCGGCACCGGGATCGACGATCTCGTCACCGGCATCAGCCGTGGCTATTCGGACCAGGGCCAGCTCGCCGTGGTCTCCAGCCATCGGGTGGGCGGCACGGTGAACCAGGTGCGTTTCGAATACAATGCGTGGGGCCAGCTCGCGGCGGACCGGCAGTCCGTCATCGGGAGCGTGATCTCCACGACGCCGTCCGTCACCTATGGATATCGGGATGGCACGGGGAACGACATCCGTCCGGTTTCCATCACTCATCCGTCCGGACGCAAGATCAACTACCGCTACGGCACGGCGGGAGGGTTGAACGAGCAACTGGGCCGCATCGGAAGCCTGAGGGTGGAGGGAGCGACGGTGGATCTCGTTTCCTATCAATATGTCGGACTGGACAGGTTCATCCGGACGAGCTATGTGGAGGGAGGCATGGAACTGAACTACAATTTCACCGGAGGCAATTCCGGGGACCCCTACGGCGGCTGGGACCGCCACGGGCGGACCCGCGAGATGCGCTGGATGAAGGGTTCCACGCAGATCGACCGCCACGCCTACACCTACGACCGCGCGGGCCAGCGGCTGACCCAGACGAACAGTCCGGGCGGCACGAACGAGAGCCAGGCCTTCGTTTACGACGGGCTGCGCCAGCTCAAGAACCGCATCCGCGGCGGCACCATCCGCATGGAGGAGTTTTCGTATGATCCGATCGGGAACTGGACGGGCTACGACGTGTGGGAGGACGGCGTACAGACGCTCGACCAGAGCCGGGTGCACAATGCCTCGAACATGCTGACGCAGATCGATGGATCCAGCGCGTTGCTGGCCCACGACGCGACTGGGAACCTGACCCAGTGTCCGCCGGATGTGGGCGGAAGCTGGAGCGATTCCCACCAGTTGAAATGGGACGCGTGGAACCGCCTCGCGGAAGTGAGGGACGGCAGCGGGGATCTCATCGCCGCCTATGAATACGACGGCCTCATGCGCCGGACGAAGGCGGTCACGCCGGACCTTGCCACCGACACTTATTACAACCACATGTGGCGTCCGGTGGAGGAGCATCTCGACGACGGTTCAACCACGACGACGCACAGTTACGACTGGGGCCTGCGCTACCGGGACGACCTGGTGCGCCGCGTGCGCAAGGAGGGAAGCGGCACGCCGGTGGTCCACTACGCGCTGCACGACTACTACAACGTGACGGCCATCACCAGCTCGACAGGCACGGTGCTGGAGCGCTACCGCTACAGCGGCTTCGGCGAGGTGGGCTTCCTGACGGCGGCGTATGCGGACAAGTCCGCGAGCGATTACCAGTGGAACATCCTGCACAAGGCGCAGATGCGTGACGAGGGGACGGGGTGGTACAACTACGGGTATCGGTATTACTCGCCTTTGCTTGGGAGGTTTATCAACAGGGATCCGATTTGGGAAGAAGGTGGAACAAACGTCTACGCATTTGTATTGAATAATGGGATCAACGGGACGGATCTTTATGGACTCACGCCGGATATGGATACCCGAGGACGAATCGATCGATCATGGGACGAATTGATGAAGGATTATTCTGATCGAGGATTGGAAATGACTGAAAAGCAGAAAAAGGCTCTCATGAGGGGTTGTATTGGTCTTGCTTTGTGCAAGCTGAACAGGACCAATGGGTTCCCTGAAGAGGATGTGAATACAACCTGTTATCAAACGGAAAAGGAGACTGATGGCACCAAGTGCGGCCCCGGTCAGAGAAAAGTGGTCTTCGCAAAACAAGGTAAATATACCGAGCCCGATGGCCCAAAGAAGTGGCCCGATGGTGCGATCCCCAAGAACTCTGTTGAAGCTTCTGACGGGAAGGCTGGGTATAACTATGTGACAAGATATCCCACAAAAGATGGATTCAGGTATGGGTGGGGCGATCATGCCTGGATATATGGGGATCAAAACTTCACTTTCCATGATGTGCCGGCGAATGACAGGCGCTATCCGGACAGCATGTGGTGCGCGGCCTGCGTTCCTTGTAAAGGAGGAGATGGTTCTGAAAAGTAAAACAATATGAAAAAAACATTAAAATCATTAATCACATGCATTTCTTTGGTTTTCATCGCCGGTTCCATTCCGGTGGTTCTGGCGGAGAAGGAAGCTGATATCAAACAGAAAATTAAATACGCGGGAATCGAAAATCCGAAAGAGAGGCTGTATTTCTGTATTGAAGTATTGTCTGATGGCACTGTGAAGCGGGGGATGATTCTTCCGCAGCTTCAGGAGATATTCGACAAGAAGATTGAAGAGATAGGAGACCTTGAAGATGGCGGCAAGTTGTATAACCTTGACTTTGAAAAAGCCCCCGATCTTTCCAAGGAATATGGTCTTGAATATCCTAGTCCATTCATAGGATGGTACCTTCGGATGGAGATGGACAAGTATGGTAAACTCGAGAGATATCATTTGTCAAACCTGCACAAGTAGCAGAGTTGTCCTCACGGACGGCATCATCTGAAACCCTCGTCGGACGCGGCTTCTAGAGGTCGCGCCCGGCATGCTTGATTTTCAGGCTTGTCACGCCGATGCGGTGTGGCAGGCTTGGTTTGTTTTGGGGAGGAAATCAAAAGCCGGGGCTGTAGTAGTGGCGCTCATTTCTACGAGAGCTGGCGGTGGCTCCATCGACAATTCCAGAGATCCATACGGCGGCTGGGACCGCCACGGGCGCACCCGCGAGATGCGCTGGATGAGGGGTTCCACGCAGATCGACCGCCACGCCTACACCTACGACCGCGCGGGCCAGCGGCTGACGCAGACGAACAGCCCGGGCGGCACGAACGAGAGCCAGGCGTTTGTTTACGACGGGCTGCGCCAGCTCAAGAACCGCATCCGCGGCGGCACCATCCGCATGCCAAAGGCCAAAATGAATCGGGCTTGAATAATCACAAGGAAACATATAATAATCAATGCACATGAATATGAACCACCTGGACCTGTCGCTGATGGAGCATGAAATAAAACTGGTGTTCGATTCATTATTCAATGAATCGACGGAAATTGATGCTAGTGGAACCCTTGATGGTGAATTTTTGGAGATGTTCAACCAAAAAAACTATGACGAAATTCCGGAAGTAATAGGAAATCTGGCGGCGTTCCCATTTTTTTCTCTCGTTCCAGAAGAGGTTGGGAAATGCTATCTCGGAGGATATTTGATCTATTTTGTACAAATGATTAAGAAATCCAGGGATGATTTTTCCGCCACCGGCAGTCCGATGGTTTGCGGTGTGGAATATGAAAACTTGTTCGATTTCCTGAGCCGAAAATCGGTGGTTGCCTGGGTTGGTTCCAACAAATCGATGTCTTATATCATTCGGAAATTTTTGGATGTGGTGTCCAACACCGTTGCCTTGCAGCATCGGGAGGAAGACCTGATTCAAATCGCCCATATAAGAGACTCCATCATCGCGGATGTCTGATTCATAGAGGGCATCACGGATGTCGTCAGACTTCATATGGCGGCATCCCGAGCCTTCGAAAAACACCGTGCTGCGCCCAGGTGTCGCACGGGATTCCTTTCCAAGCTTGTCACATCCATGTGGTGTGGCAGGCTTGGTTTGTTTTGGGGAAGAAATCAAAATTCGGCACTGTAGCAGTGGCGCTCGTCTCATCGAGAGCTGGTGGACACTGCGGCGGCAATTCCGGGGACCCCTACGGCGGCTGGGACCGCCACGGGCGGACCCGGGAGATGCGCTGGATGAGGGGTTCCACGCAGATCGACCGCCACGCCTACACCTACGACCGCGCGGGCCAGCGGCTGACGCAGGCGAACAGCCCGGGCGGTACGAACGAGGGCCAGGTTTTCGTTTACGACGGGCTGCGCCAGCTCAAGAACCGCATCAGGGGCGGCACCGTCCGCATGGAGGAGTTTTCGTATGACCCCATTGGGAACTGGACGGGCTACGACGTGTGGGAGGACGGCGTGCAGACGCTCGACCAGAGCCGGACGCACAATGCCTCGAACATGCTGACACAGATCGATGGATCCAGCGCGCTGCTGGCCCACGACGCGGCCGGGAACCTGACCCAGTGTCCGCCGGATGAGAGCGGAAGCTGGAGCGATTCCCACCAGTTGAAATGGGACGCGTGGAACCGCCTCGCGGAAGTGAGGAACGGCAGCGGGGGGCTCGTCGGCGCCTATGAATACGACGGCCTCATGCGCCGGACGAAGGCGGTCACGCCGGATCTGGTCACGGACACCTACTACGGCGAGGAATGGCGTCCGGTGGAGGAGCATCTCAACGACGGTTCCATCACGACGACGCACAGCTACGACTGGGGCCTGCGCTACCGGGACGATCTGGTGCGCCGCGTGCGCAAGGAGGGAAGCGGAACTCCCGTGGTCCACTACGCGCTCCACGATTACTACAATGTGACGGCGATCACCAGCTCGACGGGCACGGTGCTGGAACGCTACCGCTACAGCGCCTTCGGCGAGGTGGGCTTCCTGACGGCGTCGTATGCGGCGAAGTCCGAGAGCGACCATCATTGGAACATGCTGCACAAGGCGCAGGCGCGTGATGCCGAGACGGGGTGGTATAATTATGGATTCCGATATTATTCGCCACTGTTGGGGAGGTTCATCAACCGGGATCCGATCGAGGAGGATGGAGGCATCAACCTGTACGCGTTCGTTGAAAACAACGGTGTGAACGGGACCGACTTCCTCGGGTTGCAGCCAGCGATCAGCCAACGGGAGGCGGTGAAGCGGCTGGGGCTGACGACACCGCCGAAGACACCGGCGCAGGCACCGGCACCGGCACAGACACCGCCGCAGAACAACGGGAAAGACACGGATGCGGTGGGGGTTGAGGGGGCGCAGAAGGCCTCCGAACTGACCAGAAAAGATCCCGAAAAAAGGGAGTACTGCGGTTCCATCTGCTGCGAAAACGGTAAGAAGACCCGCACCGACCCCAAACCAGGCACACCGAGCGGATGCGACGCCACGGTCGTTTCTCCATGTGTCTCACCGGCTACGATGGTAGGTCAGTATCATTCCCATCCGGGAAATACCGATTTCAGCGAGAAGGATTATGTTTCAACCGATGCGGGGGGCTCCAACTACCTGGGAAGACCTGACGGGGTGCGCCGGCTTGACAAGGCTTTCGAGGGCGGAGCCACGGTCCCGAAAGCCTATACGAGGGGTAATGACGGAAATTTCCACGGTCCTTATATCCCCCCCAATCTCAAGGGCAGATAATATAAAGCATCCGTGAGCCGATGATGTTTTCGTATTCTTTTGAATAAAGCAAAATCCATGAAAAACAGTATGAAAATATTATCGGTGCCGATGCTCGCCATCGGATTCATCCATTCCAATCTGGCGGCGGGGGAAGTCTCCGTCGCCAGTTATCTGGACAAGTCCGTTTCGTGCGAAATTTCGGAAAAATCGCTGACCGGGGCCGTCCATGCCCTCATGCAAAAAGTGAGTGCCGATGATCCTGCCGCGAGGAATATCAAATTTGAGTTCGTGAACAG
This sequence comes from Luteolibacter yonseiensis, assembly GCF_016595465.1. NCBI lineage: Bacteria > Pseudomonadati > Verrucomicrobiota > Verrucomicrobiia > Verrucomicrobiales > Verrucomicrobiaceae > Luteolibacter > Luteolibacter yonseiensis. The sequence continues at coordinate 73,308 of NZ_JAENIK010000005.1, forward strand.
CAGCCAGTTTGACGAGCGCAAACAGTTCGAATTGAAGTTTGACGACGTCAAGCTGTCAAAAGTCCTGTATCAAATCGGGATGGTCTACAAGCATGCCGTGAATTATGACTTCCGAAGGAATACGGTCGTATTCACCGCGGCGGGGAACGGCAGCGATGACGAAAGGGATTATAAAATCACCAGGTCGGTTTCTGACAAACTGGGCCTGGACTGGAGCTCGGAGGCGGAGCTCGAAAAGTCTCTGGACAAGTTCGGTGTGGGCGCGACGCTTGTGAAAACCAATTTGTCCGAGCGGACGTTCACCGCCAGCGGGCTGCCTGCTTCGTTGGATCATATCGACATGTTGATTTATGTTTTCTCGCAGAAAGTCACGGAATAGGGTGGTCTGGTCGGGGTGTTCCAGCGCATGCTGATGTCCCGATCCGATTTCCCTGTATTTACTTCCAAGCTTGTCACGCCCATGTGGTGTGGCAGGCTTGGTTTGTTTTGGGGAAGAAATCAAAAGCCGGGGCTGTCATAAGGGCACTCGTTTCAAAAAGGGCTGCGGGTGGTTCCGGCGGCAATTCCAGAGACCCCTACGGCGGCTGGGATCGCCACGGGAGGACCCGGGAGATGCGCTGGATGAGGGGTTCCACGCAGATCGACCGCCATGCCTACACCTACGACCGCCATGCCTACACCTACGACCGCGCGGGCCAGCGGCTGACGCAGGCGAACAGCCCGGGCGGCACGAACGAGGGACAGTTAATATAAAAGATCCGTGAGCCGATGATGTTTCCGTATTCTTTTGAATAAATCAAAAATCCATGAAAAAAAGTATGAAAATATTATCGATGCCGATGCTCGCCATCGGATTCATCCATTCCAATCTGGCGGCGGCGGAGGAGATTTCCGTAGCGGGTTACCTGGATAAGAGGATTTCGGTGGAGTTTTCCGAGAAGTCGCTGACGAGGGCCGTGCATGCGGTCATGGATAAGATGCGCGCGGACGATCTGGATGTGCTGAGATTGAATTTCGAGTTCAAGAACTCAAGCAAGTTTGACGAGCACCGTGAGATCACGATGAAGCTGGAGAACATGAGGTTTTCGGAGGTTCTCTATCATGTGGGAACGGCCTTCAAGCATGGGGTGAATTATGATTTCAGGAGGAATACCATCATTTTCACCGCCGCCGGAGGAGGGGAGGATGATGTGAGGAGATATCGGATCACGGAGGCGGTGTCCGCGAGGCTGGGTTTGAACTGGGCCTCGGAAGCGGAACTGGAGAAGTCGTTGGACAAATACGGGGTGAAGGCGGCGCTTGTGAAGACCAATCCGGCGGAGCGGACGTTCACGGCCAGCGGGATGCCTGATTCGTTGGATCATATCGACATGTTGATTTATGTTTTTTCAAGGATGCCGGAATAGACGGGTTTGGTCGGGAGGAGGAGGGCGGCCGGGAGGCATCGGCCTGGAGGCATCAGCACATGGTGAGGTTTTTTTCCGGCGCGCCACGGATGCCGTCCCTGCAGGACTCATGAAAAGGTCATGGCATGTCCCGGGGTTGCGATTCGCTCACCCCGGGCTGTCTCATTCCGCACCTTGGTGCTGGAGGGGTGGATGGTTCCGGGTCTTTTGTGCTGGAGGATGCCGGATGAGTGCGGCATTCAGGTCTTGTCAGGGGAATCGGATGGAGGCAGGTTGTTATGGTTGGCGGAGGGCTTGGAGACCGCTGTGCCTGTGTTGGCTGCCGTGTGGCGGCGGGGCATGAGGGGCCGGGCCCGGCTGCCATTTCGTGTGATGAAACAGGGTGTGAAGAAGCTGGTTGCGATCTGGGCCGTGCTGATGGCGGTGAGGATCGCGTGTGTCTGGCTGACGGATCATGATTTTTTCTGGGATGCCGGACCGGAGGTGGATCTCGCGAGATGGAGGGCGGGCGCGGGGTTGTTCATGAGGTTGATCGATCTGGCGAACCTGTTCCTTTCTTATCGGGTCATCGCCTGGCAGCCGCGGGAGAAGCCGGTGTTCATCCTGGGGATGGTGATGGGGGTGATTTCGTATTCTCCGTATCTGCCGAAGGCGCTGGATTCGATGCTGGACAACCTGCGGATTGTTTTGGGTTTGTGATTCCAGGGGGAGGTGGAGCGTGAGGGATGTCGTCCTTACAGGACTTGTGGTATCGCGCGGGGGGCACCCGGGGCGGCGCTTTGCTTGCCCCGGGCTATCTCATTCCGCACCTTTGGTGCTGGAGGAGTGAACGGTTCCGGATTTATCGGAGGATGGAGGATGGAGGATGGAGGAGGAGGATGGAGGATGGAGGATGGAGGATGCACGGATGCATGGATGCATGGATGCATGGATGCATGGATGCATGGATGCATGGATGCATGGATGCATGGATGATGAGGATCTGATAGGTCCGGATCCGGTGGATTTTTGGAGTGATGCGGAGGTGACGTGCTTTTGAAGTTACGGGGCCGGGTGGAGACGGAACACCGTTTGTTCCGCCGATGGACAGGATGTCCACGGCATGTGGCGTTCAGGATGAACGCGCTCTTTTCGGTGGCTGTCGGCGCGGTGCGACCGAGGGGTCGGGAGCGGAAAGTGGGGCTACCGGGGGCTGGAGCGGGTTAGAGTTCTTCGGCGAGTTCGAGGATGATGCCTTCGGGGCCGCGGATGCAGCAGAGTTTGTAGATGTCGCGGTAGTTGACGATTTCGCCGAGGAGTTCGGCGCCTTTTTGACGGAGGTGGGCGACGGTGCCTTCGAGGTCTCCGACGGTGAAGGCGAGGTGGCGGAGGCCGGGGACGTTCATGGGATGCGGCGGGGTGGCTTCGCCGGGAGAGGCGGGGTGGTGGAATTGGACGAGCTCGATGTTGGCGTTTCCATCGGGGGTTTTCAGCATGGCGATGGAGCTGCGGGCGTTGTCGAGGCCGATGACGCGGTCCACCCATGGGCCGCTGACGTCGTCCTCGCCGATGACTTCCATGCCGAGGGCGAGGAGGAAGTCTCTCATGGCGGGCAGGTCGCGGACGGTGATGCCGATGTGGTCGATGCGGTGGAGTTTCATGGTTTTGATCGATGAGGGGGGGAAGAGTTGATGGTTGAGAGTTGATGGTTGATGGAAAGAGAAGAGGAAGACCGGGAGGAAGAGGTGCCGGTTGATGGTTGAGAGTTGAGAGTTGATGGAAAGAGAAGAGGAAGACCGGGAGGAGGAGGTTGGGGTGATCGGTGGAAGAGGAGATTTACCGCGAAGGTCGCGGAGGGACGCAAAGGAAGAAGAGCTGGGGATTATCCGGGAATGTTGGGAAGGTGCCAGCGAGATATAGGGGGAGGGAAAGGAGAAGGCCGCCCGGTTTCCCGGACGGCCTTGATGTCATAACAAGAGAACTTGCGGGACGGGTGGACTCAGAAGTGGAAGGTGAGGCCGCCTTCGAAGAGGACGTCGTCGTCGAGGGAGACGCCGCTGAAGCTTGGATCGTCGAAGTAGATCCAGCGGGCGCCGCCGAAGATTTCGACGTTGTCGTTCACGTGGTAGGCGAGGCCGGCGAAGACCTGGGCGGTGAATACCCAGTCGTCCGCTTCGGCGGTGGCACCGAAGCCGCTGACTTCGGCATCGACGTAGCTGGCACCGAGACCGCCGCCGACGTAGGCGCTGAGGCCGCCGGAGATGAGGTGCTCGAAGCGGGCGTTGAGGGTGATGGGGACGAGGTCGATCTCGTTGTCACCGCCGGGAGGGGTGACGGCGTCGAGGGCGTCGTGGTTTTCGGTCCAGCCGCCTTCGGCGAAGAGGGAGACGCTCCAGCCGCTGAAGACCCATGGGGAGTTCGCGCCGATCCGGAGGGTGTACATGTCTTCTTCGTAGTCGAGGAGGTATCCGGCGGATCCACCGATGAACCACTGCCATGAGTCGTTGGTGACGGTTGGTGGCGGGGGTTCGTTGATGACTTGCGTGGTCCCGGCAAGGGCTGGCATTGCGAGGAGAAGCGACAACAGGATCGTGTTTTTCATCTGAGTGTTTGGTAGTTGCGTGTTGGGAGGTGGATCGCCAGGGGCGTGCACCGTTCCTTGGGGGCCTCTGCTAGCAAGTGGGATTCCATTTCCGGCGAATGCGGGGAAATCCCGATGGCGCAAGGGGATTCGGGGGGCGGGGAGGCGGGATGGGGGAGCGGTAGGGGGTGCGTTTTGCGCGATGGCGTTGCAATTTTGATGATCGGAGACAAGAGACCAGAGACAAGAGACCAGAGACCAGAGACCAGAGACCAGAGACCAGAGACCAGAGATCAGAGACCTGAGACCTGAGACCTGAGACCTGAGACCTGAGACCTGAGACCTGAGACCTGAGACCTGAGACCTGAGACCTGAGACCTGAGACCTGAGACCTGAGACCTGAGACCTGAGACCTGAGACCTGAGACCTGAGATCCACATCTACGATCTACGATCTACGATCTACGATCTAGAGTTCCTCGATTTCGAAGAGGCTGCGGACGGTGGGGAAGGATTCCTTGCCCATGGAGACGCGCAGTTGGTGGGTCTGGTGGACGAGTTGGGCGAGGGTGGTGGCTTTCATTTTCCGCATGATGCCGGAGCGGTGGGTGCTGACGGTGGCGCGGGGGATGCCGAGTTCCCGGCAGATGCGCTCGTAGCTGATGCCGTCCACCATGCGGAGGAAGATCTCCCGCTCGGTCGCGGTGAGGTTGAGGAGGTTTTCCAGGCGATCCTTGTATTTTTGCCTGGAGTCCCAGAGGGCTTGTTCCTTGGCGAGGGCGGTGGTGACTGCCTGCAGGAGGCTGCTGATGTCGGCGGGCTTGGTGAGGAAGTCGTGGGCTCCGCCCTTGAGGACCTTGACGCTGGTGGGGATGTCTCCGTGGCCGGTGAGGAAGATGAGGGGAAGGATCGCGTGGCGGCGGTTCAGTTCCTGTTGGAGGTCGGGTCCGCTGATGCCCGTGGGGAAGCGGATGTCGAGAACGAGGCAGCCGCGCGGGGGGGCGGTGTGGCTGTCGAGGAAGTCGGTTGCGGTGGGGTGTTGGCGGGTCTGGAATCCCGCTGCTTCGAGCTGGTGGCAGGTGGCGGTGCGGAAGGATTGGTCGGCATCGGCGAGATGGACGACCTGCTCCGCGCGCTCGGTGGGTGTGAGCATGGTTTTCGGTTGGTCAGCGGATCAAGGGGGGCTGACGCGTTTTGATGATGTGGTCACATCAAGGGTTCCGGGGGGGAGGGATGGGTGCTTGTTGGTTTTCGGGTTGGTGGTGCTGTTTTTTTCGGATCACGGTGCGCGGTCCGACGGGGAAAGATGGGTTATTTTGGGGTGGGTTTGCAATGGATATTAGGTGAATGTTTGGGTTGGTGCATTTTGCAACGCGAGGGGATGATCGATGATCGATGAGGGGAAGAGTTGATGGTTGAGAGTTGATGGAAAGAGAGGAGGAAGACCGCGAGGAGAGGTGTCGGGTGGGCGGTGGGTTGTGGAAGAGAAGATTTTACCGCAAAGGCGCGAAGGGAAGGATCGATGAGAGATGAGGGTGAGCGATGATCGATGAGTGACAGAGGGGGAAATCGAAACGCGGAGGACGCGGAGTGCGGGGAGGAAGACGCGGAGGATAAAGTGGCGGTGTGGTGTGGTGTGGTGTGGTGTGGTGTGGTGTGGTGTGGTGTGGTGTGGTGTGGTGTGGTGTGGTGTGGTGTGGTGGGTTTGGGATCTTGAGCACCAAAGGGCGTGATGGGATAGCAAGGGTGGGCGTTCCGGGATGATGGTTTTTGCGGCGGCGGGGGTCTTGAGGGGACGTGGTCGAGGCGGGATCGACGCGGCAGGGATGTCGTCCCTTCAGGACTCCTGGCAAGGGGCATGGTAGGCCCCAGGGTTGCGCTGCGCTTACCCTGGGCTTTCCCATTCCGCACCTTTGGTGCTGGGGAATCCGTTGTTTTGCCTGAGGAGGGGGGCGCTGGTGCTGGGGAATCCGTTGTTTTGCCTGAGGAGGGGGGGCGCGCTGGTGCTGGAGAATCCGTTGTTTTATCCGAGGAGAGGAAGCGCGTGGGTGGTGGAGAAATCCGGTGTTTTGTCCGAGGAGGGGGGCGCGTGGGTGGTTTTCGGAGCGTGCGGGATGATCGCACGGAACAGGTCAACGGGCTCCAGTCCGCGAAAAGGGCGGTGTCGGGTGGCGCGGCGGAAGTGCCGCGCTCGTTGGCGGGCAGACCTTTCCGCCGCCCCTGCCGGGGCGGATATCTCCGCGCGATACTGATCCGGTGGCTTGCGCCGACCGGCTAAGGTCCGCCTGTCCCTCCGGGACGGAAGATGAGCGGAGCCGCGCTGGGGAAGGTGCGGTGAACCATGGTTGGGAGGGTGCGTTGAACCTTGGTTGGGAAGATGCGGTAACCTTGGTTGGGAAGATGAATGGAACCGTGCTTGGCCGCGGGGCGATGGTCGATGCGGTCGCTGTTCCTTGGGGGGGGCGGAGAGGGCGCGGGGTCAGGCTCTTGTGGCGAAGAGGTGGTTGTTGCGCCATTCCATGGGGGTTTCTCCGGTTTCGCGTTTGAAGAAGTTGCAGAATTCGGATTCGGCGTGGAAGGCGCACCGCTTGCCGACGACGGAGATGGGGATGTTGCTGTTGAGGAGGTATTTCCTGGCTTTTTTGATGCGCGAGTTGCGGATGGCCTTGCCGGGGGAGATGTTGAAGGCTTTTTCGAATTCCTTGTAGAAGCCGGCCCTGGAGATGCGGGCGTGTTCGATGAGGTGTTCGACGGTGAGGCCGTCGTCGGGGTATTCCTCGAGCAGTCTCCAGGCGCGCTGCATGCCGCGGTTGATCTGGTGGTAGCCTCCGGTGGAGAATCTTTCGATGATGTCTCCGGTGGTGAGGGGCAGGTAGCGGGTGGTGGCGGTGAGTTCCTCGGTGCCGGTGAACTGGTGGTGGAGGCGTTTCGCGGCTTCGTAGCCGAGGTTGTAGCCGGGGAGGCGCAGGGTGGTGATGCCGGGTGTGCTGTGGACGGCGCAGGGATGGTCGCCGAAGCCGACGATGGCGATTTCGTTGGGGACGTGGATGCCGAGTTCGTCGGCCTTGCGCCAGACGAGGGCGGCCATTTCGTCGTGGACGCACCAGAGGGAGGCGGGTTTGGGGAGGTCGCGGAGGAATTCCTCGAGTTCTTCCTCGCCTTCTCCGCAGAGCATGTGCTCGGGGAAGCGGCCGGGGTCCCTGGAGACGTTGGTGAAGACCCTGATGTCGAAGTTGCCGGAGATACTATGAACGCCGTTGGCGGGAAGGAGGGTGCCGGGCCAGTCGGCGGCGTGCCGGGATGTGGTGACGCAGCCGATGGTGCGGCGTTCGAGGCTTTTCAGGTAGCCGCCGGCGATTTCATGGGTGTTTCCGGCGGAGACGCAGGGGACGGCGCCGGAGTGGGCGTCGTTGCAGTTGACGACGGGGATGGAAGCCGACCACATGTCAGGCAGCCAGCGGTCTCCGGGGGCGGCCCAGGTGACGAAGCCGTGGATTTTCGAGAGGAGGGCGGGAGAGGGGGGCTCGCCGCTTTTGAGCGGGAGGAAGAAGGCCATGAGTCCGGAGTTTTCCAGACAGTAGTTGATGACTCCGTCCATGATGTCCCTGCGGCTCTTGAGGTATTCCTCGCGCAGGAGGACTCCGATGCGGAGCGGGGATGACATGTTGAACCTGACTGATGAAATGGACATGGAAAAAGACCGGTGGAGGGTGGATACAGGGATCCGTGTCGCGCGGGTTCCGGGGATGGGAACGCGGGCGGCGGATCAGGCGGGGTCGACGGGGAGGCCGAGGTCGTGGGCCTGGTGGACGAGTTCCGCGATGGAGCCGGCGGCCATTTTTTCCATGAGGCTGGCGCGGTGGGCGCGGATGGTCCTCTCGGTGGAGCCGAGCCGGCCGCCGATCTGTTTGTTGGTCATTCCGGAGACGACGCAGGAGAAGACCTTGCGCTCGCTGGGGGTGAGTTTCTGCCAGCGGTGTTTGAGGTCCATGCCCTTGCGGGTGAGGTTCCATGTCTGGGCCTCGCGCGCCATGGCCTTGGTGATGGTGGCGAGGAGGACTTCGGCGGTGGTCTGCCGGGTGAGGAAGTCGGCGGCGCCGCGCTTGATGGCGAGGACGCTGTTGGGGATGGTGCCGTGGTCGGTGAGGAAGATGACGGGGAGGTGGTCGTTCCTCCGGATGAGTTCCGCCTGGATCTCAAGTCCTCCGAGTCCGCGTGTGGTGTGGACGTCGAGCACGAAGCAGCCGCGCAGGACGGAGCGCTGGGCTTCCAGCATCTCGGTGGCGGAGGAGTAGGGCCGGAGGACGAGCCCGGCGTCCCGGAGCTGCCGGCTCACGAGGGTGGGAAGGGTCCCGTCTTCATGAATGTAATGAACAAGCTGTTCCGGCTGTGCGTTCAAATGCATTAAGGAGAGGGAGCGGTTTGTTTCGGGAGAATCATTTCGTCTTGGCCGGCGTGGTTGGTTTTCCCTAACCGCCGGGCGGGTGATAAACAGCCGAGATTGGAATCGTCTAGCAGGATATGTGTCTGTTGTCATCATTGATGGTTGGTTGTCCATCGCGTTTGTAAGGCGGGGGATTTCACTGGTGTCGGTAACAATACCGACAAGGGGTGGGGATTCTCCGACCGGTGTAGGGGATTCCCCTATCAGGTCCGGTTAGGGAGGTTTTCGCGTGGGTGGCGATGGGGGTGTGGGGAGGCGGGGGTGTGCGGCGGGGACCTCTCGTTTCCGGGATCCCCGCCGCCGTGTGCCCCTCTGCCTTCCCCGTTCCGCATGATGACGCTGCCATGTCATCTTGTGTGCGGAAAGGTTGCCATGAGGGGTGTGGAGGCATGTCAAGGGCTGCCATCCACACGGTGTTCAGTCATATGCTCCGGCGGACCGGAACGCGGGATCGTGAGGACGCTTATCGCTGGCGCTTACGAAAGAGCAATATGATGCCGAAGAGGCCCATGAGAGGGATGATGTCGGGCTCGGGGATGGCGGTGATGTTGAGGCCGGAGACGGTGTAGAGGTTGGCGTTCGGTTGGCCGACGAGGCTGCCGAGGAGGTCGGTATCAAGCAGGGCGGAGGCGGAGAGGCGCAGTTTGGGATCCACCACGGAGGTTCCGGTGGTGAAGCGGAAACGGGCGGTGCCGTTGGAGGCGGTGAGGTCGGTGAGGCCGAGGACCTGTGCGGGGACGTTGCCCACCGAGTCGTTCACGCTGACGGAGAAGCGGTTGAGGACGGCGGGCGAGAGGTTGCCCAACAGCGAGGTTGTCTGGGCGAGGTTGAAGGTGAAGTCGTAGGTGGTGGAGGGGGCTAGGTTGAGCCCGACGTCTCCGAGGTCGATGGTGGCGGACCATTGCGGGGTGAGCCCGGCGTTGACGATGGGGCCGAGGATGTTGTTGCCGAGGACGCCCACGAGGCCGCTGGTGCTCCTGTTGGTGCCGAACTGGATGGAGCTGGGCCCGATGATGGTGTTGGAGAAGAGCTTGAGGGTGCCGGCGAGGATGAGGCCGACGCTGGCGCTGCCTCCGGCGGTGGCGGTGTAGGCTCCGGAGACGGTGTTGGTGTTGTGGGTGAGGTTGACGCCCACGTTCGCGAGGCCGGCGAGGCTGAGGTTGACGTCAGCGTTCGCGGGGACGGCGGCGTCCGGGCTGGTGGCGGTGACGTTGGAGACGGGCAGCAGTACGGTCGCGGCCTGGAGCTGGACTGGGAGAGCCAGCAGCAATGCGACAAGTATGTTCTTTTTCATAGGGTTGGTGTTCTTTTTTTTGGGGTTTTTCGGGGCCTGCGGAGGCTCCCTGGGTTTTGGGGTTATGTAGCGATCACATGTGTAGTTGGGGTTGTGGAATTCATCTATTGGCACTTGGGGCAAAATGTATGCACCAAACGACAATGTTCGGGTGAACATTTGTTTTGGAGGGGGAAGTCGCTGGTTTTCAGAGGTGGGGGGTGATCGATCTATGAAAGATGAGTGTGAGCGATGATCGACGAGTGGAAGAGCTGGTGGTTGGGAGTTGATGGAAAGAGAAGAGGATGATGGCGGGGAAGAGGTGCCGGGTGGGCGGTGGTTGGTGGAAGGGAAGATATGTCGAAAGGGCGCGGGGGGAGTTATGGGACGTGGCGGGTGGGCGTGGTGCCGCACTGCTGTGGAGCCGCCGGTGCGGGACGTGGCGCCCTGTCGGCGGTCTCCGGGGGGGGAACTACTGGGTTTGTCGTAGTTGGCGGAGTGCTGGTGGTTCCGGCGGGGATTTTTAATGGGATTTTCTTCGGGGGGCGGATGGATTATCGAGTGCCATGGTTGCCGAGGATCATGAGGAGGGTTTCCTGCTGCTCTCGACGGGGGATGGGAGGAAGCAGTGGTTGTTCAATCTGATCGAATCGATCCGGGAGTTTTATCCGGAGGCGCCGGTGCATGTGCTGACGGATGCTCCGGTGGATGTGCCGCACACGTTGATCGGGGCGGGGACGGGGCTGGATTCGCGTTTCTACAAGACGCGGCTTTATCATCATTCACCGTTCGGCAGGACGATTTTCCTGGATGATGACACGATCGTGAACGGTTGTTTCGGGATGCTGGAGGGGTTGTTGGACGGGTGGGATGTGGGGATGGCGCTGGATCCTTTCGCGACGCTGGGATTGTGGCGGGACAATGTGTTGCGGAATTGCATGGGGCATTTTCCGGGGTGGGACGCGTTTGTGGGTTATGTGGACGGGGTGAAGGAGGACAGGCCGTTTTTCAACAGCGGGGTGATGGTGTGGAGGCGGGGCGAGGTGGCGCGGCGGTTGTTCGACCGGTGGCACGGGTTGTGGCGGGACGGGGGGAGGGGGCCGGACCAGACGTGGCTGGCGAGGGCGGTCCTGGAACTGGAGGTGGAAGTGAGGGTGCTGCCGCAGGAGATGAATTTTTATCCGGTGGAGGGGCATCGGTTCGGGCACGGGAGTTATCCCCGGGCGGAGGAGGCGAAGGTGATTCATTATCTTTCGCACCATGGGAAGCGGGTGATGGAAGAGGCGGGAAGGAGGGCGCCGTTTCATCGGGCGTATTTGGAGCATGTGGCCGGGAGGGGGTAGATTGTGGATGGTGGATTGTGGATTGTGGATTGTGGATTGTGGATTGTGGATGGTGGATGGTGGATGGTGGATGGTGGATGGTGGATGGTGGATGGCCGGGTGCTGTGGCGACAGGCGGGGGCTTTGGTTTTTGAACCACGGATGGACACGGATGAACACGGATTAAGAAGACGGATGGAAGATGGATGGAAGATGGATGGAAGATGGATGGAGCAGTTCTCTACTACGGGTCATTCGGGGGTGACCTTATCGTGGGTTCTTCCCGGGGAGATATATGATGGGATTTAAAATGGGGCGGGGGGATTTTCTTGATCGGGGGGTGGGGTGACATTTTACTTCACGGACGAATGAATATTCCAAAGATCATCCATCAGTCGTGGAAAGATAGTAATGTGCCCGCGGAGGTATATCCGCACGCGTGGCAGGATTCGTGGCGGAGGCATCATCCGGGGTGGGAGCATGTCCTGTGGACGGATGAGGACAACCGCGATCTGGTGAGGACGAGGTATCCGGAGTTCCTGCGGTTTTATGACGGCATGGATGTGGGGATCAAGAGGGCGGATTTCGCGCGGTTCCTCTACATGCATTCGCATGGCGGGGTGTATGCGGATCTGGATTTCATCTGCCTGCGGGAGCTGACGCCGCTGTTGCATGGGGCGAGGCTGGTGGTGGGGCGGCTGACGGAGGACAACACGCATTACAGGATTCCGAACGCTTTCATGGCGTCGGAGCCGGGTGTGGATTTCTGGCTGAAGGTGGCGAGGGACGCGATGGCGGCTCCGGAGTGGGAGCAGGGGGTGGAGCGGCTTTCGGGGCCTTTCCGGCTGCAGTGGGCGCTGGAGAAGTACCGGCCGGAGGGTCTGAGGATCCTGGATCCGCACCTGGTTTATCCGATCGACTGGATCCATCTGACGCATTGGCATGACGGGGTGCTTTTCCGTGAGGATGAGGCGAGGATGGCGCGGGAGTTCCGGGTGATGCCGCTGGAGAGGATCGAGGCGGCGCTTCCCCAGGCGTTCGCGGTGACGACGTGGAACCATAACTGGTGATATCATGGAAACGGTGGCGAAGGATGACGGAGTGAAGGGGAGGCGGGTGGACCTGGTGGTGGCGCGCTACGGCGAGGGGCTGGAGTGGCTGGCGTGCGTGCCGGCGCATGTGAGGGTGATCGTGTATAACAAGGGGTGGGAGGTGACGGAGCGGGAGGTGCTGGAGAGGATTGATGTGCTGATCCGGCTGGAGAATGTGGGGAGGGAGTCGGAGACTTTTCTGACGCATGTGGGGTCGGGTTTGTCTCGTGATGCGGACCGGGTGGTTTTCACGCAGGGGGATCCTTTTCCGCATAGTCCGGATTTCCTTGATCTGCTGGAGCGGGAGGAGGAGTGGAGGGAGGTGCAGGCGTTGTCGGTGCGTTGGCTGGAGCAGCATGACGTTCCCCCGCGGTTGCTGGTGGATGGGGACAGGCGGGACCGGGTGGGGGGGCTGCGGGTGCGGCGCGAGGTTTTTTCGCTGCGCACGCTGGCTCCGCCGGGGTTTCACGATGCGGGTGCGGTGGGGATTTCCAGGGATTACCGCAGGTGCCACGGGCTGCCGGCGGGGACGAACATCGTGGAGCATTTCCTGCGGTTGGCGGGGTGGGATGAGCTGGCGGATGAGGCGGGCGCGGCGGATCTGGGGGTGTTTTCGTATGGGGCGGTTTTCGCGGTGGCGGGCGGGCGGCTGGCGCGGGTGCCGGGGGTGGTGCTGGAGGGGTTGCGGGTGCTTTCGTGCGGTGACCGGTCGCATGGTTATCTGTGCGAGCGGCTGTGGCTGCATTTGTTCGGCGCGGCGTTCGTGGCGGTGGATATGGAGGAGAAGGGGGGATCCGGGGTACGATGAATGCCGTGGATGCGAGGATGGTGCCGCTGAATGTGAGGAGGGGATTTTCCCCGGGGGCTCGGTATGACCTGAACCTGGCGGTGCTGACGCATTGCGCGGAGCGGAACATGAACCGCATCTCGTGCATGAAGCGGTGGGGGGTGCTGAATGTGGGGGGGCGAAGGGTGCACATCACTCTGATCGTGAATCCGGGTGATTTCGGTCATGCGGAGGAGATCGCCGCGGGATGGCGGGAGGTGGGGGAGGTGTCGGTGCTGGAGATGCCGTGCGCGGAGCCGATCCCGAAGATCAACGGGTATTACCTGTGGCTGTTGGGGGCGGATTTCACGGCGAGGTGGCACGGGCGGGTGGATGATGATTCGGTGACGGATGTGGCGGCGATGCTGGGTTATCTGGACGGTGAGTTCGGCGTGGAGCCGGTGCATGTGGCGGGCGGGCCGGTGTCGAGGCATGAGAACGAGCCGTTGTTCGTGCCGTTTTTGCTGGAGCACGGGATTTTCATCGATGACACGCGGACGGAGTATGAGAGTTCGTTCACTTCGGAGATGGGGATGCGGGTGATTTTTTCACACGGCAGGGGGCGGTGGTTGATCGAGGAGAGCGGACGGCGTTTCAGCAGGCCGGGGGATCGGGCGCTGGCGTTCGCGGCGCATGTGTCCGGGGTGCGGGTGGTGGAGAACGCGCATTCGATTTATTGGTTCGAGCTGGTGAGGCTGCCGGTTTTCGGCGGGGATGTGTATCACATGCATTATGTGCCGTGGCATGACGGGGAGGTGACGCGGCGGCTGGGGGAGTGTTATCCGGATTTTTTTTAGGCGGCCGAGTGGATAGTGGATAGTGGATAGTGGATAGTGGATAGTGGATAGTGGATAGTGGATGGGAGATGGAAGATGGAAGATGGAAGATGGAAGATGGATGATGGATGATGGATAATGGATAATGGATAATGGCCGGGTGCTGTGGCGACGGGCGGGGGCTTTGGATTTTGAACCACGGATGGACACGGATGAACACGGATTAAGAAGATGGAAGATGGTGGATGGTGGATGGTGGATGGTGGATGGTGGATGGTGGATGGTGGATGGTGGATGGAATGAATATGGAATTGGGTGATTTTTAATATAACGAGATATGAAACGTGCTTTTTTGATAACGGGGGCGGAGGGGTGTGGGGCGATGGTGGTGACGCGGGCGGTTTGCTCGGCGGGGGTGTATGGCGACTATGGCCATGTGCAGAGGCTGGATGACGCGGATTTCGAGGCGGCGCCGGATGGGATCGTGCTGAGGAGGAGTTGTCCGCATGGCGGGGTGTGGCCGGATCTGGCGGAGCTGGTGGGGCGGATGAGGGAGGCGGGGTATGTGGTGGTGCCGGTGCTGGTGATGCGGAATGTGATCATGAACATCGAGGCGCAGGTGAGGCATGGCTATGTGGAGACGCACCGGATGGCGCATGACTCGATCGTCCGGGCGAACGGCTGGGTTTTCTCGAAGCTGGCGGAGGTGGGGTTGTATCCGGAGGTGGTGTGCTTCGAGGCGTTCGTGCTGGATGGGGAGGTGAGGAGGGTGTTTTTCGAGAGGCTGGGGTTGGATGGGCCGGAGATGGAGTTTTTTGATCCGGTGTCGAGGTATCGGACGGATCAGGAGGAGTTGAGAGTTGAGAGTTGAGAGTTGAGAGTTGGATGTTGGATGTTGGATGTTGGATGTTGGATGTTGGGTCAGGCGGGTGGGGGGCTTTGGAGGGGGTGGTTGTGCCAGACGTGGCAGGTGGTGCAGTTGTCGCAGAGGAATTCGAATTGGGCGGGGGTGGTGATGAGTTTGTCGATGAATTCGGATTCTCCGCCGACACCAGTGTGGTTCCAGAGGGGGGGCTGGAGGGCGGCGAGGAGGGTGGTGTGGAAGGCGAAGCCCGCCATGTCGACGGGGTATTTGCGGGATTTCCATCCCGCGTCCCAGTATTGGATGCGGCCGTCGCTGACGATGGGGCGCTCGATGCCGGAGGGGCCGAGGTTGCCGACGGGGAGGAGGCCGATGTGGCGGACTTTCCGCAGTTCGTGGAAGAGGGCGGGGGAGTAGTGGTTGTCGTCGTCGCCGTTGTAGATGATGCCGTGGAGCTGGTTGGCGAGGATGTGCAGGAGGGCGGAGTCGCGTTGGGGGTTGCCTTTGTCGCGGGTGGGGCCGACGGCCCAGTAGGTGTGGTCGATTCCGGTTTCGAGGAGGAAGGCGGTGACTTCGGGGTCGGTGTGGGCGGCGTCTTCGACGAGGAGCCATTTCAGTGGGGCGGCGTCGCGGAGGACGGCGGCGAAGCGGCGGAGGTAGGGGATGCGCTCGGGGCGTTTCCAGGTGGGGGTGATGATGATGAGCGGGTTGTTTTCCATGGTGGGTTCAGTGGTTGGTTGTTTTTTGGAGGGAGGGCTTGAGGAGGTCTTTCCTGTCGGCGGGGGAGAGGTGGTGGCGGAGGAGGGTGACGGCCTGGGCGACGGCCATCCACATGTCGAGGTAGCTGTAGGTGGCGAGCCTGCCGAGGAAGAGGGTGTGGGGGAGGTTCCGCGCGAGGGCCTTGTAGCGGGCGTGGATTTCCATGCCGTCGCCGAAGGGCATGGGGTAGAAGGGTTCGTTGGTGTCGTCGTGGGCGAGCGGGTATTCGCGGGTGACGACGGTTTCGGCGGGGTTTTCATCGAGGAACCAGGCGTGGTCGTAGGTGCGGGTCCAGGGGAGGGTGTTGCATTGGTTGATGACGGCGTGTGGCTGGCGTGTGGCGCTGCGGGTGTGTTCGAAGCGGAGGCTGCGGTAGGGGAGGCGGCCGTGGCGGTGGCGGAAGTAGGAGTCGATCTTGCCGGTGTAGATGTGGAGGTCGGCGCGGGCGGCGGCTTCCATGGAGAGGCCTTCGGGGACGCCGAGGTGGACGGGGATGCCTTCGAGCATGCGGGTGAACATGGCGGTGAATCCATCGGCGGGCTGGCCCTGGTGGCGGTCGGTGAAGTAGCGGGTGTCGTGGTTGTCGCGGCGGAGGGGGACGCGGTTGCGGATGGCGTCGGGGAGTTCCGCGAAGGGGATGCCCCATTGTTTTTCGGAGTAGTCGCGGAAGATGAGGTCGCGGATGCCGGAGTCCGTGAGGTCGCGCCCGGCGGCGTCGGCGGAGGCGAGGGACCACGGGATGGGGATCCGGCCGAGGGCGGTGTCCGCGACGACCCTGACCTGGTAGCCGTTCCATGCGGTGAAGCGGGAGAGGAAGTTCCAGACCATGGTGTTGTTGGTGTGGAAGAGGTGGGGTCCGTAGGTGTGGACGGTGACGCCGCCGGTTTTCCCGTCATGGCAGTTGCCGGCGATGTGGGGGCGGGTTTCGTATATCTCGACGCGGTGGCCGGCACGCTTGAGGAGGACGGCCGCGACTGTGCCGGATAGGCCGGCGCCGGTGATGATGACTTTCATGCATATCAAGTGTCCATGATTGTGTCATGTGATCAATATCCATATGTATATATACGGTGGGATTTAAATCGCGGGCGGGCATTTCGCTTGTCAGGGAGGGGTGCGGGGCGTGAGATATGGGTCAAACAGCAACGAACCTATTCATATCATGTCATTCCCACGCATCATCCACCAGTCATGGAAATCCAGCGGGCTTCCCGGATTCCTGGCCCGCCGCATTTCGACCGTCCGCGAGAAGCATCCGGATTGGGAGCATCGCTTCCACACGGAGGCGGACATGGAGGAGGTGGTGGCGGAGTGCGGGGTGATGCCGGTGGAGGATTTCCGCAGGATTCCGACGGAGGCGGGGAAGGAGGATGTGTTCCGGTGCGCGGTGTTGTTCCGGGACGGAGGGGTGTATTGCGATCCGGCGCTGGAGGCGGTGAAGCCGCTGGAGGAGATGTTCGGGATGGCGGTGTGGGACGGTTTTGTCTCGGGGGGCGAGGAGCTGCTGATGACGGTGGACCACCCGGTGCATTGCGAGGTGGTGCATGGCCAGGATGTGGTGATGAACGATTTCATGGTGGCGATGCCGCGGGCGCGTTTCCTCGGGATATACCTGGGCGAGGTGGCGGCGGCGGCGCGGGAGGGCAGGCTGGGCGGGGATCCGGCGGAGTCGACGGGGCCGCTGGCGATCAGCCGGATGATCGACGAGCATGGGGGGCCGTCGGCGTGCGGGATCGCGCTGCTGCCGTCGTCGTGGGTGAGCCCGCTGCCGGACATGTCGCTGGATTTCCCGGAGAAGGATGAGTATGAGGGGATGATCGCGTCCGGGAGCTGGAGGAGGAAGATGGATCTGTATCTGGTGAAGGGGTGGGGGGAGAGTTGATGGTTGAGAGTTGATGGTTGATTGAAAGAGAAGAGGAAGAGTTGATGGTTGATGGTTGATGGTTGATGGTTGATGGTTGATGGTTGATGGTTGATGGTTGATGGTTGATTGAAAGAGAAGAGGAAGAGTTGAGAGTTGATGGGAGAGATGTGTGATTGGTGGGGGTGGTGGGAAGAGGTGGACAGGGGGATTTCCGGGTTTGGGGGACGCGTGCGGATGGGGTGGATATGCCAGGGATGCCGTCCTTTCAGGACTTCGATGTTCTTTGTAGATATTACCCGGGGCGGCGCTTCGCTTTGCCCCGGGCTGTCTCATTTCGCACCTTTGGTGCTGGAGAGTGGGCGGGAGTTTGGGCGGGGGTTTGTGCGGGGGGTTGTGCGGGGGTTTGTGTGGGGGTTTGTGTGGGGGTTTGTGTGGGGGTTTGTGTGGGGGTTTGTGTGGGAGTTTGTGTGGGAGTTTGTGTGGGAGTTTGTGTGGGAGTTTGGATGAGGGTTTGGATGAGGGTTTGGATGGGATTTTTATTGTGGCGGTGTTATTGATTTGTCGTGCTCCCATTGTTTGTGGTATGTCTGTGTTTGTCAGACGGACCACTTAGGCGAGGGCCGCTCCACGGGGCGATCACCTTCTCAAGCCCAAGCCCGGCAAGCAGCAAGCGCTCTCGCCGGGTCCTTCATTCCGAGGCCCGAACAACGGGAGTGAACCTCAACATTGACTTATCACTCATCATATGCCTGATCTCACTATCGATCAATTTTATGCGACCCAGTTCGATGCGAACTGGCAGCATCTCGTCCAGCAGAACGAAGGCCGTCTCCACAGCGTCGTCCGGCAGGAAACCGTCAAGGGGAAGCGGAAGCTCCTCAATTTCATCGGGAAGTCGAAGGCCCGCCTGATCACGACCCGCAACGGGAAGACCATCCCGTCGAACACTCCGCTGGCGAAGCGCAAGCTTTCGCTGCGCTCGTATGACGAGGTCTATCACGAGGATGAATGGGATGCCGATCTTCTCGGCGATGTGACCTCGCCGCGCTCGGCGGTGGTGATTTCCCAGGCGTCGGCGTTCCAGCGTGCGATGGACGAGGCGGTGATCAAGGCCGCGACGGGGACCGCCTATATCGGCGAGGACGGCAGCGAGCCGGTGGACCTTCCCGCGGGGCAGAAGATCGCGGCGACTTATGTGCATGGCGGCACCGGAGCGAGTTCCGGCCTGACGCTGGCGAAGCTGATCCGCGCGAAGTCGATCCTCGGGAAGAACGAGGCGTGGGGGCAGAACCAGTCCGGCGTGCTCGGGGACAAGGCGTATTTCGTGGTTTCCCAGAAGCAGCTGGATGATCTCCTCATCAGTGTGGATGTGGTTTCCAACAGCCGTTATTCCGATGTGAAGGCGCTGGTGAACGGCGAGGTGAACCATTTCATGGGCTTTGATTTCATCCGCACGGAGCTTCTGGATTATGACGACGTGGGAGGCGGGATCCGCACGTGTTTCGCGTTCCTGTCCTCGGGCATCGCGTTCTCGAAGAACGGTCTTTCGACGAAGATCGTGGTTCGTGACGACCTGAACGAGACGCTGCAGATCCGCACGAAGGGTTCCCACGGCGCGACGCGCACGGAGGAGGAGAAGGTGGTGGCCGTCTATTGCGACGAGACGCCCTGATGTTCCCGGTCCGCTTCGAATGTGAATTACGAACTTATAACATAAAAGACAATCATGGCTACCTACCAAACTGATACCGCCAAACTGCAAGCACCCGGTGGCGCGGGTGACAGCGGACGCGCGCCGGGCGGACTTGTGTCCGCCGACGTGCTGATGCTGACGGCGACCTACACGCTCCGCGGGGACGAGACGACCGCGGATTCCATCGAGATCGGCACGGCGCCGGCGGGTTCCCGCCTGGTTCCGCACCTCTGCCGGGTCGTGTCCGAGGCGGTCGGCGGCTCGTTCGCCGGCTCGATCGGCGACGCGGCCGACGCGACGCGCTATTCGACCGCGCTCACGCTGAGCTCGGCGGCGACGCTCGCCTTCGCGGGCGCGCAGAGCGGCGCGCTCTCGCCGGTGCTCAACACGGCGAACACTCCGATCCTTTTCAAGGTGACGGGTGCTCCGGCGGCGAGCCTGGCTTCCAAGGACAAGAAGGTGACGTTCCTCCTGGCCTTCACGGCACAGAACTGATCCGCCCCGAAAACAACCGAGGGGGGATCGGGATCGTGTCCCCGGTCCCTCCTCATTTTCCTTTTTTCCATCATGCCATCACCGACAGACATCGCCAATCTCGCGCTCCAGCATCTGGGGGAGTCGCGCATCACCTCAATCACCGACACGGGGGACAAGGTTTCCCGGACGTGCGGGCTGAATTATCCGCAGGCGCGTGACGAGGCGCTGCAGACGGCGCCGTGGACCTGTGCGAAGGCGCAGGCGACGCTGACGCGCCTGTCGCAGGCGCCGCTCCACAAGTGGAAGGCGGCGTACCAGCTGCCGGTGGATTTCATCCGGCTGTGCGAGGTGGGCGGCGGCGGGGCTTGGTTTCCATCCGAGTATTTCGACCGGATGGGGAGCAGGCTGGTGCTGGGGCGCGGTGACGATGAGACGCCGGTGACGCTGGACATCGAGTATATCTTCCGCCAGGAGGACACGTCGACGTATGATCCGCTGCTGGTGGAGTGCCTGGCGCTGCTGCTGGCGTCGAAGATGGCGCGGACGCTGACGGGGTCCGACTCGAAGGCGCAGGCGCTGCGGGACGAGTATGAGCGTGTGGCGCTGCCGCGCGCGAGGACGCTGAACGCGCAGCAGATTTATTCCGGGAAGAACCACCCGCTGCGGCAGATGCTGGGCCGCTCGGTGCTGGGGGGTGGGTTGAAGAGATGAGAAGCAAGAGGCAAGAGGCAAGAGGCAAGAGGCAAGAGATAAGAGATAAGAGATAAGAAAATTTTTGGGCGGTGGCTTTTTCTGCCGTGGCTTTGCCGGGCCTGGCCCGGGTTTTTGGGGGCGCTTTGTTCTGTTTTTATTTACGATTCATTTTCATCATGATCACCTCACTGATTCCTTCGTTCAACGCGGGCGAGCTTTCGCCGCTGATCCACCTGCGCTCGGATTTGGAAAAATACCGGGCGGGGTGCCGCACGCTGGAGAACATGCACATCATCCCGTATGGCGGGGTGAAGCGGCGTCCGGGCTTCGCCTTCGTGGACAGCATCCTGACGGAGTGCCGGTTGTTCCGGTTCCAGGTTTCCACGGAGGAGGTGTTTCTCCTGAGGTTCGGGAAAAGGAAGATCCATTTCTATGCCGGTGGCAAGCTGCTGGCGGGTGTGGAGGAGGACACGCCGTATGATCTGGACGAACTGGCGGAGCTCCAGATGACGCAGATCAACCACGTCGCGTATTTCACGCACCCGGCACGTCCGGTGCAGAGGCTGGTGAGGAACGAGGACGGGGAATGGAAGTTCGGCCGGGTTGATTTCGACTACCCTGCGATGATGGATGAGAACCTGAAGAAGCGCTTGAAGATCGCGGTGTTCAGCGGGACGAACGCGGACAAGGAGTGGAGCGGAGGCATCGAGGGGGAGACTGTCGATATCCGGTCACCGGATTTCGATCTCTTTCATACGAAGAGGAATCCGAACAACATCAAGAAACCGGTGGATTCGTACCATGTGGGGGCGTATTTCGAGATCTCCCACCCGAGGAAGGCGGACGAGTTCGACGTGACGGTGATGGCCCGCCAGAACGGTGCGACGAGGAAGGACAAGAACAGCAAGCTGGCGGACAAGGTGGGTGGGGAGATCCGGTCCGAGGTGCTGTATGTGCAAGGGGGCTGGACGTTCACCACCAGCGGGACGTGGTCCGGGACCTTCCGGATCCAGCGTTGCGAGATCGCGGCGCCGGACCCGGAGAAGGGTTACAAATGGGTGACGATCCGGAAGTTCGAGGGGGACCTGAACGCGAACTATTCGGCCGGTGGCGAGGAGGACGAGCTGGTGAAGATGCGCCTGGTCTGGACGAAGAACAGCGGGTCGGGGCACGCGTTCCATCCGAAGGGGACGCTGGAGGCGTCCGGCGCGTACATGCGCGGACTGGTGAAGATCGTGAAGGTGACCGACAAGAAGAACGCGGAGGCGGTGGTGGTAAGGCCGGTGCGGAAGGGGGCGACGAGCTACTGGCGCGAGGGCGCGTGGAGCGAGCTGAGGGGATTCCCCCGGACGGTCTGCGCGCACGAGGGACGCCTGATCTTCGGCGGGAACGAGTATCTGCGGCAGGCGATCTGGGCCTCCGCGGTGGATGATTATGAGAATTTCAAACCGGGCGGAACGGAGGATGACGATTCATGGACGCACGTGATCGCCTCGGACCAGCAGAACTCCATCCAGTGGATGATTTCCCACAAGTCGCTGTTGATCGGGACATCCGGGGACGAGTGGGTGCTGGGGTCCTCGCAGGACGAGGGCATCATCACGCCGACGAGCGTGAGGGCGCGCCGGCACTCGGGCTGCGGTTCGCAGTTCCAGAAGGCGCGGTTGATCGATGACTCGGTGATCTTCGTGCAGCGGGGTGGCAGGAAGCTGCGCGACCTGACGTTTTCCTTCAGCGCGGACGGCTATGTGACGACGGATCTGACACTGCTGGCCGACCACATCACGGGAGGTGGCGACGGGATCAAGGACATGGCGTTGCAGACGCACCCGGAGTCCCGGCTGTGGTGTGTGACGGATGACGGCAACCTCATCGTGCTGACGTATGACCGGGGCCAGAGCCTGACGGGCTGGCAGCGGATGACGACGGGCGGCGAGACGGACGGTTTCGAGAATGTGGCGGTGCTTTCGACCGCGGGCCAGGAGGACGAGATATGGGTTTGCGTGCGGCGCAAGATCAACGGCCAGGTGAAGCGGTGCATCGAGCGGATGAACACGAGCGGCGCATTCCTTGTCGGGCCGTGGAACCTGATGCGGACGCGGGCGGACGCCTGGAACGATCGGTACCGTTCTTACGCGGAAGGAATATTGGCGCACGCCGGACCCGGGGCGTGGGTGGAGGGGCAGGACATGTATTACTGCGTGAAGACCCACAGGGAGTCCCTGCCGACCTCGCTGTCCACGACGGACCACTGGACGGTGGTGAAGCCCTGGACTCCGGAGGGAATCTATAACCCCGGGGATCATGTCTATAGGAACGGGGCGGTCTACAAACGCAGGGATACCTCAACGACCGATTGATCCGCTCCGGCGAAAGCCGCGCGGCGGGCGGCATGAAACGCCGCCGATGATTCACGAATTTCCAATGATCTCCGGCCTTTGCCGGAAACAACCCAGCCACTGACCGAATGTCTTCTTCATCCTCATCATTTTTCAACCCCTCGCCGAGCACGGGGTCGACGGGTTCTCCGACGTCACCGGGTTCTCCGTCGGGACCACCTTCGACATCGCCCGGATCTCCGTCGGGACCACCTTCGACATCTCCCGGGTCTCCGTCGGGACCGCCTTCGACGTCTCCCGGGTCTCCGTCGGGACCGCCTTCGACGTCGCCCGGGTCTCCGTCGGGACCACCTTCGACATCGCCCGGATCTCCGTCTGGACCGCCATCGACGTCGCCTGGTTCTCCGTCTGGACCGCCTTCGACGTCGCCTGGATCTCCGTCGGGATCGCCTTCGACGTCACCGGGTTCACCGTCGGGACCGCCTTCGACGTCGCCTTCGACATCGCCTTCGACATCGCCTTCGACGTCACCTTCGACATCGCCTTCGACATCGCCTTCGGGTTCCAGCTCTTCATCGGGGTCGGTTTCCTCGTCGTCGTCGTCTTCTTCTTCTTCTTCTTCTTCTTCGAGCAGCAGCAGCTCCAGCTCTAGTTCCAGCAGCACCACTCCGGATGTGATCGTGGTGGATGATGACGAGTATTGGGATTTCGTGGTGGGGGTGAGGGAGGATCCGATCCTTTGGGTGAAGCAGGACAAGTATTATGTGGGCGACCTGGTGTCGTGGTTGGGAACGACCTACCGTTGCAAGTCCGAGCATTATCCGGCCACGGGCCAGCCGCCGGGCGTCTCGAGCTGGGCGTGGAACGTGCGGTGGGAGGTGGTGCAGGGTTTTTACCATGTGGGTGACCAGGTGTCGCGGCACAAGTGGAACTACACCTGCATCGCGGACCACGTGCCGTCCGAGGAGAACCGCCCGTCCGACGGGACGGGGAGCTGGGGGAGTTTCTGGGAGAAGGAGGTGATCCTTCCGAACAATTTCTATGTGGATTCCGGGGTGAGCCATCACAAGACGTTCACCGGAACGATGTTCGACGGTCTGGACCATTTGAAGGGCGAGACGGTGCACATCCTTGCGAACGGTTGTGTGCTGCAGCCGCGGACGGTGGACGGACAAGGGAGGATTTTCTTCAACCAGCCGGATGATCCGCAGACGTTCACCTCGCTGGTGGCGGGCCTGCCGTATGAGTCGGTGCTGGAGCCGATGGCGCTGGAGGCGGGTATGGAGAACGGCACCTCGGTGGCGCGGGAGAAGCGCATCCACGAGGTGGTGATCTATTTCCATGAGTCGGGCGGGTGCAAGGTGGCGGACAGGAAGACAGGCGCTTACGAGGCGCTGCCGTTCCGCACGGCGGACATGATCGCGGACCAGGCCGCGCCGCTTTTCACGGGGCCGTATGTCCACACGCTGGAGTCGCGGCATGACATGGAGGCGTCGTTCGTGCTGAAGCAGGACCTGCCGCTGCCGATGACGGTGCTGGCGGTGGTGCCGAAATGGAACATCTATGGAGACCAGGGCTGACAGGTTCACGATCCGGCACTACGAGCCGGCGGACTATCCCATGCTCGAGGAGTGGTGGGAGGGGCACGGCGCGCCGCCGATGCACGAGGACATGATCCCCGTGTCCACGTGCGTGGTGATGATGGATGGCGAGCCGGTGGCGAGCGGATCGGTTTTTCCGTGCAACAACAACTTCGTGGCGTTCTTCCACGGCATGGTCACCCGTCCGGGGCTGGGCATGAGGGAGGCGCGCCTGGCGCTGGAGGCGCTGCAGGACGGACTGGACATCATCATGCGGACGGGCGGCCACACGCTGCTGCTGGGGACCGTGCCGGAGGGCGCGATGCTGCGGGGGGCGAAGATCATGGGTTTTTCCCCGACGGGTGGTCCCGTGCAGGGGGTGGGGCGTTTTGTGAAACCTTTAAATTAGAAAATCATCTATCATGGGTACAGGTATTGAAGTTTTTGTCATCGCATCGATCGCCTCCATGGCGGGTGCGGGTATCTCCGCCTACTCGTCCTACCAGCAGGGGAAGGCGCAGGAGGCGATGGGCGAGCGCAACGCGAAGATCGCGGAGAACGCGGCGCTGAACGAGGCGCAGGTGGCCGCGGAGAACGCGAAGCGCGAGCGTGAGAAGGGCCGCCGCCAGCTGGCGGCGATCCGCGGGCACATGGCGGGGTCCGGCGTGCAGATGTCCACCGGTTCGTCGCTGGATGTCATCGGCGACGCGGCGTCCGACCTGGAGCTGGCGGCGATGGATCTCTTCCGCGACAGCACGGCGCGGCAGATGACCTACCAGAACCAGTCCGTGACGGAGCGCTGGGAGGGAAAACAAGCCGGCGTGGCGGGCAAGTACAGCGCGATGGGCACGCTGCTCGGCGGGGTGAGCTCGACGATGCGGGGCGTGGCTTGAACCAAACATTTCATCAAAGACAACGATCATGGAACTACCCGGAAAGAGTTTGATAAAGGCCTACGACACTGGCGGCGAGATCGACAAACGGAACGCCGCCGCGGTATGGAACGCGGTCGGCGAGGCCGGCGACAAATTGCAGGGCCTCGGCGAGACGGGCATGAAGGTGTCCAAGGAAAAGAAGGAGGCGGCCACCAAGGCGAAGGCGGCGGAAGAGGCCGCGGGTCCGGAGGACAGGAACGCGGGGATCCTCGCGAAGATCCAGGATGCGACCTCGCGGTCGCAGGCGGCCGAGCTGTCGCGGGAGATCGGCGAGCGCATCCGGAGCCAGCAGGGAAGGGTGGCCCAGAACAAGGACATGACGGAGGACGGGGCGGTGGACGAGTGGTATAAATCCACCAAGGACCTCCGGGAGAAGTATGGCAAGGATGGGAACCAGGCGCTGGCGGTGCATTCGCAGAGCCTCATCGAGCAGGGGGCGACGATCATGAGGCAGACGGTGGGCACGGCGAGGCTGCAGCGGGTCAAGCAGTCCGCCATCAACACGGTGGATCTGGCGGAGAAGTCCGGCGATGAGGACCAGCTCGAGCAGGGGTTGTCCGTGCTCAGGCATTTCACGCCGGACGACCAGTTCGAAGGGGTGCGGAAAAAGTCGTACAACCGCATGCAGACGCACCAGGTGGAGAACTCCATCGGCGGCGATCCCTACGCGGTGCGGGACGATCTGGCGAAGCCGGATTTCCTCGCGAGGCACCCCCACCTGACCGCCGGCGACCTGCCGCGTCTCCAGTCGATGGCGGCGGGCGCGGCCCGTCAATCGCTGGGGAAATCGGTGACCTCGTTCAACCAGGATCTCCTCACGGACAACCTGAAGAGCCGGGAGGACGTGGCGCGTGTCTATGGCCGCAGCGCACCGCCGCAGGTGGTGGAGCAGATGCAGCAGCAGTTTGACAGGAAGCATGACGAGACGGAGGGCGACCTGCGCGTGACGCCGGCCTACCAGAACCAGAAATCCGGCGAGGTGGGCAGGATGCTCGACGGCCTGGCCACGGCGAAGGGCGCGGATTTCGAGAAGAACTACACGGCGGCGGCGTTCGAGCTTTCGCTGTTGGAGGACAGCCCCGGGAAGGCCTACCAGATGGAGCGGTTGAACGCGTCCGTGGCGGGCCGCGCGTTCCGTCCGAAGGACCGCAAGCAGGCGGCCTTCGCGGCGCTGGATGGTTTCATCACGCGGGATGCCGGGAATTTCCAACCGTCGGTAAGAGTGGGAACCATGGATCCCTTGAGCGGCGCGGTCAGCTATGGTCCCGGCAAACCGCTGCGGGACATCCGTGCGGGGCTGGCGCATCCGGAGGACGAGGACGAGGCGATTTCCCACCAGATGGCGGCGGACTCGCGCTCGGGCGAGTTGTTTGACAAGCTCTCGAATTATTTTGAGATCAATCCGGACGCCAGCGCGCAGGACATCGAGAAGCAGGTGCTGGCCCTCCACAGCGAGGTGGTGAGAGGGAACCGCGGAACGGGAAACCGCTTTCCGCGCCCGGGGGAACCGGAAGGGCCGCCTCCCGGCCGTGATCTGCTGGAGGTGGTGGGGAGGTTTTCCGCCGGCCGCACGCCATCCGGCGCGGGGCAGGGGGGAGGGGATGCCGCGGGGCAGCTCGCCGCCCAACTCGCCGACGCCCGGGCGAAGGTGGATGCGGCCCTCGCCGGGTCCGACGTCGGCTTCAGCGAGCATGAGCGCGACGCCCTCGCCAGCTTCACGCAGGACCAGGGCAAGGACAAGCTCGCGCAACTGCTGGACCATGGCAGGCGGAGCAAGGGGGACATCGCCACCAGCATGTTGCGTTACCGGAACAAGGATGGCCGGCGTTCGCGGGATCTCTCGGTCCGTCGCGAGGCGGAGCGCGCGTTGTTCCTCCGGGGCTATGAGGGGCGTTCCGGTTCCACCGCTTCCGCTGGTGATGGCGGCACCACCGCTGGCTGACGCCAAGGCTGACGCCAAGGCTGACGCCGAAAGCTGACGCCGCCGCGCGGTGATTTCCCACCGCGATTTCCATTGGTCGCCCGGGAGGAAGCCGGGGGACGGAAGTGTTTTCCATCCCCTGTGCTTCCCGGCCCGGCGCGCATCCCCCCGTTGAACGAACCCGCACCGCAACCCGCAATTTTCCTGACATGGCCCTGACCCTCCTTCCTTCCATTGACGATCCCGAGACCGGAGCCGCCCCTCCGGCGGTGCTGCCGGATGCGGCGCCTGTGCCGGATTTTTCCGGACAACCGGTGAGCACCGCCGCATCCGCCGGAGTGCCGCTGACCCGGGATGAGGCGCTCGCCGCCCCGCTGCCGCCGCAGGACGCGGGGATCACGGCGGGAGCTTCCGCGCCGGTGGCGGCCCCCGAGATTCCGGACCCCGCGCTGACCCGTGACGGCATTCCGAGGGCGGATGAGAATCCGCTGGCGAAGTCGTTCGGTGAGATCCGGTGGGATGTCATGGTGCCCGGGAGCTGGCGGGAATGGGACGAGGAGTGGTGGCGGCAGAAGGGGATCGAGAGGGATCTTTCCACCCCCGAGATGAAGGAGACCTTCGGGATCGTGCTTGATAAGAGCCTGCCACTGATGGCCGGGGATCTGGACTCCTTCGAGGATGTCGAGCGGGAGAACACCCACCGCATCGTCGATAAATTCCTGCGGGATTCCACCGGAAGGGAGGTGCCGCTCGGCGCGGATGACATCCAGCGCAAGATGCTCATCCAGGAGGCCGCCCACCGTTTCTTCGACGGACGCGGGGCGGAGAGCGAGGTGGCGTTGAAAGGGGAGATCGTCAGCGCGGCCGAGGCCGACAGGGAGCGCACCGCGGCCGAATACAAGGCGAGGTTCGCCGTCGTGAGTCCGTTGCTCGGCGAATACATCGGCACGTCCGCCCGTGCGCAGATCCTGGCGGGCCACGATCCCGGGGTCTATGAGAAGGTGAAGGGGGAGCTCAATGAGAAATACGAGCTGCGGTCCGAGGTGGCCAACGCGCTCAAGGAAGCGGACGGTGATCCCGACCGCGCCATCTGGATGCTAAAGCAGAAGGTGGCGGAGGAGAGCAGGAAATCCAGTTCCTACCGCGATCCCTACAACCCCTTCTCCGCCCCGGCGAATCTCTCCTACAGCCTCGCGGCGGACCGGAACGGGAAGACCATCGCGCGTCTCCAGGAGATGCAGGCGGAATTCGACCGCATGGGAATCCCTCGCGAACAGCGGGCGAACTACATCCGGGACACGGCCAAGGCCACGGCCTGGACGAAGGATACGAACGACAACATCCGGCTGGGCTCGGACCTGCGGATTTACATCAACCCCGGCCAGGTCTTCGGGAAGAGGGAGGCAGTCGTCGCCGAGATCAACGCCTCGTCCGCGAGTCCGGACGAGAAGCACGAGGCCATCAAGCGCCTCGACCTCATGCGGGCAAACATGGCGGACAAGATGGACGAGATCCTGCGGAGGACGGATGCGACGCAGGGAGATGAATGGAAGAAGGATTTCGCCGCGGCGGTGCCGCCCGCACGGCTTGTCTATGGTTCCCCCGGCACGGAGTCCTACATCCGGTTTGTGAAGGACGGAGGTTTTTCCAACAAGGTGGATGCCCTGGACGCTTATGCGAAGTTGCAGAACGACCGGAACTATTTGTTCCGGTTCGAGGACGCCATCACGGTGGGGATCCAGACGGGCATCGTGGGAATCGCGAAGACCACGGTGGGTGCCGGGGCGGGATTGAGCGGGGTCGGCGGGATGATGGGATCGGACACGGCGAAGGAATGGTCCGCCGGGCTGGGCCGGAAGCAGATGGAGCTCGGCGACGTCATCTCCGATCTGGACAAGGCGTCCGACCTGCGGGGCAACACCGGGGAGCTGGCCGTGGCGAAGGATTTCAGCAACTCGCTGACGCAGATCCTGCCCATGCTGGCGGGCGGACAGTACGCCGCCGGGCTTGGCAAGCTCGGCAGCGTGGTCGTCGGCGGGATGGCCGTGTATGGCACCACCGCCGCGCAGGGCTACGAATCGATCACCGGCAGCGCGCTCGAGCACGCCCGCCGGCGGAAGGGTGGGGATCTCACGGATGACGAGATCATCGGCGTGCTCGGCGATCGCCGGGTGCAGGCGGGAGCCTTCGTCAACGCCATCCAGAGCGCGGCCCTGGCGAAGCTGATGCCCGGCGGCACCGAGCGCGCCGCCCTCGGCAGGCTGCATGGCACCACCCTCAGGGACATCCTTTCACGCGGCGGCGAAGGACTTTTCAGGGACCCCGCCTTCCGCAAGGAAATGGGACAGCTGGCGAAAAACATCTTCGCGGATGCCAGCGACGAGGCGATCGAGGGATTCCTCAACACCGCCACCGAGCACCTGGTCCGCGCCGGCACACTGGACCAGGACGTGAGGCTCGGCGACCTGCTCCAGGACGCCGCCTACTCGACCCTCTTCGACGGACCCACCGGCGGCCTACTGCCGCAGGTGCGGCATGGAGGGAAGTTTTACCAAAATATTTCTGATCTCAAACGCTTTCCGGGTGCGGAGGTGAGGGAGGAGAACGGAATATTTGTGTTGGATTATCCAGATATCGTAGCATTTTCGCCGAGTATCAACGGCATGCTCACAGAGAATGGCACACTGATCTTCGGCATCAAAACCCCCGAAAAAGACTCTCCTGTGAGAGGAGCTGATATGTTCAATAGAATGATCACCCATTTTGGAGACCGGGTTAAATCTATCCAGGGCCAATGGTATGAATACGATTCGGAAAACCCCGACAGAAGATCGAATTTATACACTTTCAACAAGTTTATCAAGGAAGGTAAGATTCCGGAAGAGGCTGCATTGCTTACTTTTACCGGGAAAATGGCAGGTCGCAACGGCTTTAAAGATGTCAAAATTCTTGAATCGCGGGGAAAAAAGGGGGAGTATACCAGAGTCAAAGTCGAATTTAAAAAACGTTATGAGAACCACTCCAGCAGAAATCAGAGAGCTCTTTGATAAATCGCAGTCCTGGCCGGATGTTTTTCGTGCTCTGCTTGCGCAAATGCACCCAGAAAATAGGACGTATGTTCATCTGATGGCCCAGCTTTTGAGATCCTGCGACATCGATTACAATCTCCTTCATGAACTCCAGTGTTGGAACGGGTTTGGTGGAAATGCAGGTTATACGGATGAAGAACTCTCACAGGTAGTGAGTGGCAGGATCGCTCTAAAGGTGGGATAGCAAGGGCCGTGGCGACGACGGGTGGTTTCTGATTTTGACGCCAAAGCCTGATTCAACAGAAACCACGCCGACCAGCTCAAGCAGGCCGAGGAAGCTGCCTTCGCGAAAGCCAGGGAATCCGGCGTCGTCAATACCGACGAGGTCCGTCCGTTCCTCCCTGGCTACGCTGACGCGGCCCCCTTCACACGGGACAACGATTACCATCAGGCGGCCAGCGGGATGAACGACCGTGTACTGGCGAGGATGCTCGCCGAGCCGTCAAGAACCGGCGTCGTCACCGTGCTCGCCGGAGGAGGTGGCAGCGGCAAGTCCACCGCTTCCGCGGCTTTCGTTCCGGAGTCGGACTTCACCTTCGACACCACGCTCTCCAGTCCCTATTGGGCTGGGAAACTTCAGGAGCAGATCCGCGCGAGCGGCAGGGAAATGGATGTGGTTTATGTCCACCGCCGCTTCCCGCTCGCGGTGGACAACATGGTCCGCCGTTATCTCAAAGACGAGGCGGACGGGAAGGTGGGGAGAATCGTGCCACTGCCTGTCGCGCTTTCCGCGCACATGGGCGCACAGGAAACGATTCTTGGTATGAAGGATGTCTCCATCACCATCGTTGATAACAATGGAAAGTTTGGAAAGTCTTATGAGATAACACTGGAAGATCTGGCCAAGGATCGTTATATAAACACATATGAACAAGACACCAGAGGAGAAAGAGGCGGCGAGGAAGCTGCGCGCGGCGGCACTGATCCGAAACCTGAACGAGGGAGCTACCAGGGACGCATTGATAACGGACAAGATCATCGAGGAGTTGGACCGGAAGCACGCCTTGAAAATGAAGGCCGACAGATCATTGAAGACTACCGCCGGCGAGGACGGCTGACCGATACCGCGGCCGACGCCTTCCTAGGGAGTTTTGCAGGTGACCCGCGCGGCACGGTCGTTGTTCCGGAGCAGGCGTTCCATGATCAGCAGCACTCGGAAAGTCCGCCTGACGGTCCCGTCATCACCATCAACTCTCCGCCGAGTCCTCCAGGGAATCCGTTCCGCGGGACCGATGGCTCCCTGGCGATCAAACCCCGGTTTCATGCGGACAGCGATCCTGATCTCGCTGCGAAAGAAGGCGAGTTCATTGGAATCCTCAACCGCCCGGTCGAGGAGGTGGATGCCGACTACAATGCCATTTCGGACGAGCACGAAAGCAGCCATGGAGGAAAGGTCATCAGCACCGATCTTCCGCGCAAGCTCCTTCCCGTCTTCGCCGAAAGCAAGGAAGGCCGGAAGCGGTACACCTCGGTGACCACCGCCGGAGCCCGCGCTTACGGTCGGGATCGCCTCTGGCGTGAGATCAACAACCGCGGCGATCGGAGGAAGCTCATGTTCACCGCTGGCGGCATCGCCGCCGGGAAAAGTTCCGTTGTCACCAAGGAGGTCATCGACGCACAGGATCTTGTCTATGATGCGACGCTGCGGGAAACGGATTGGGCGATAAGCAACATTGAGAAGGCCATCGAGCAAGGCTGGGAGGTTCAAATCGTCTATGTCCAGCGCCCCATCGGCCTGGCTCTGGATGGAGCGGCCGACAGGGCTGGAAAGCAGGGACGTTCGTTCCCGCTCGCCGATCTTCCCGCCGCCCACGGAGACGCGCAGCGCAGCATCATTGAAATCGCCAAACGATTCGAAGACAACCAGGCGGTGCAAGTCCAGTTGTGGATGAACGCCGGCACACGGGGGGAGGAACCTACCCCAATGTCGCTGTCCCAACTTGACAAAGGAGGTGAATATTCATATGAACACATCAATGCCACTGACACCGGAAGAACGACAAGCTTGGTCCGAGGCGACCAAGAAGGGGGTGATCAACGCCTTCCAGAATCTGGGAGCGCCTCCGAAAGAGGAGCAGTCATCGACGCCTACCGAAAAGCACTCGGAAACCCGGACCTCTCCCACGAAGTCCTTTCCGGACTCGCCGGAAAAGACGAGGAGCTCCGGCGAATCCTGAAGGAAAGCGGGAGATAGGATTTTACGGTCCAGCCTGTCCTTTCCATGAAGAAATACGATGTCATCGGCGATATCCACGGCCATGCGGTGGAGTTGGGATCGTTGTTGGAGAAACTCGGCTACCGGCGGAACGTGGCGGGGACCTATATGCCGCCTGAGGCGGACAGGATCACGGTTTTCACGGGTGATTATATCGATCGCGGCGGAGAGAATTTTGAAGTCATCAGGACGGTGCGGGATATGGTCTCCGCCGGCCACGCCCACGCCATCATGGGAAACCATGACCTGAATGCCGTGCTTTTCCATACCCTTCACCCCGACTCCGAAACAGGGGAGATGAAGCCGCTGCGCAAGCATGACCTCTATCACACGCGGCTGCACCAGACATTCATCGATGAGCTGGAGCGGGATCCTGAATCAGGTGAGGAAAACCTCGGTTGGCTCAAGTCCCTGCCCATCTGCCTGGAGCGGGATGGCTTGCGCTTCGTCCACGCGATGTGGGACCAAGCCGCGCTGGACCACCTCCGCGCGGACGGCCTGTTGAATGCGGATGGCACCCTTCACCCGGATCACTGGCATGAACTCGCCATGAAGGGCACGCCCGGCTGCGACGCCGTCGATCTGCTGACGAAGGGACAGAAAATCGACCTGCCTCCGGGCGTGGAATTCATCAATGCCGATGGCCACACCCGCGGGGAAGCCCGGCTGAAGTGGTGGGCGGACGCCGGAGATGCCGGTCTGATGCTGTACCAGGCCGTATTGGGTGTTCCAGCCGAGGCCATGCCGGACATTCCCGCGCCCGAGGTGGTCAAGGATCGCATGCGCCAGCTCCAGGACACCCGGGGCACGGTCGTCTTCTTCGGCCATTACTGGATGAGCGGCGAATACCCCACGGTGGAAACGGAACGGGCGATCTGTCTGGACCAGAGCGTGGCGAAGGACGGTTATCTGGCGGCCGCCACCGTCACGGTGGAAGATGGGAAAGTGCTTGAGATGAGCTTCCACTCCGTGAAAGCGAGACCCGCCGCAAGGTGAAAGTGCCTTAACGGGCATGGAGGAGGATTCGTCGGCACGGATCCGATTTCGAGAAAGCTGAAATCCTTGATTCGAACGGTGAGCCGGGCAATATCCCGCCGTCAAAGTCGGATTCCAAAAGCCATGATTGAAACCACTCCCTCCGAAATCAGAGAGCTGTATGGCAAATCGAATTCCTGGCCGGAGGTATTCCGCGCGCTCCTCTCACAGATGCATCCGGGCAATAGGACCTATCTGCATCTGATGAATGAATTTCTCGTGTCTTGTGATATCGATTATCGTCTCCTGAATGAGATCCAGCGATGGAGCCACTTCACAGGGGATGCCGGCTACACGGATGAGGAGCTTTCACAGATCATGAGTGACAGAATCGAACCTAAAGCAGGATAGCAGGAATCGTGGTGGTGAACGAGTCCCGGTTGAAGTCAAAGCCCGGACATTTTCGTTGAAACAATCCGCATGTGGAATCTTCTGCGGCGGGGCCACCGGTGGCCTGCTGCCGCAGGCGCGGCATGAAGGGAGGTTTCATGAGTGTGACATTGGCATATCTCTGGAAACCGGAATACAACGGATCCGCTGTAGAAGGAAATAGGTGGACGGCTGGAACTCCAGAACAACCCCGGCGAGTGGACTCATTCGGACCACGGGGTGGTGTCTGGCTTGACGCGGAGTTCCGCGCATGCGGTTCCGGCATTTAGATAGGGACATCTTTCGTATGCCCGGAAGACGCCCTGAAGGGCTGGACTACGAACGGAAGAGCATCCCGAATTAAAATGGGGAGCACGTCAAATCAATTTGGATTTACGGGGTGGTGCGGTTTTGGTAAAAGGGCGGGGATGTCTCCCGCCCGGCGGGGGGATTTCAATTTCCTTTCCCCTATCATGGCCCTGACCTTTCTTCTTCCGACAGACGACCGCCCCGCCGGTATGCCAACTTCCTCGCTGGAACCGGAAATCACGGGGCCTCCCTCCGCTCCATCCGCCGGTCCAGATATGGCGATGTCCGTCCCCGTCGGGATACCGGAGTCTCCCGGCGGAGCGGATGCCGGGGCCAACGCCGGTGCCGTCGCCGCGCCTCCGGATGCGGAGTCTCCGCCCGCGGCCCCGGCTCCAGCTACGGCATCCCTAGTGGATGGCGAGGATGGCGTCGGCGGACCTGCGCCGCTTGAGGGCGGGGATGAGGGATGGGAGCCGGCGGGAGGGGAGGCCGCGTCGGACAAGAAGTGGGATCTCTCGACGCCGGAGGTGGCGCGTGTTTGTGAGGCGGCCCTGGACAAGGAGGGCCATTTCAGAAACCAGGATGCGGGCGATGGCCTGGATCGCAACCGGCAGATGATGCTGTGGGTGAACGACGATTTCATGCGGACCCAGGTGGGGCGGGACATTCCGCTCGGGGAAGATGAGATGGGGCGCAAGCTGCTGCGGCAGGAGATCTCCATCCGCCACTTCGGCGGACGTGGTGCGGAGTCGGAGGATGCGCTGCACGCGGAGATCGTGAAGTTCGCCCAAGGCCGCAAGGATCGCGGAGCGCTGGAGGGCGATCTCGTCCTGCGCGCCCGGAAGGCGACCCTACTGGGCTCGATGGATCCGGGCCGTTCCGTGGCGGCCGCGTGGCCGGTCTTCCGCGACGAGGCACGCCGGCACCCGGGTTACAGGCAGGAGGACGAACCGGAGTTGTTCGCGAAATGGAACGCGACGCTGGTCGGGACGCGCCAGTCGCTCGGCGGACTGGTTCCCCAGCTTTCGCGCGTGTGGAAGATCCTCCAGCCCGTCCGCACGGACGGTTCCGGCCAGCCCTTCGTGGGGCCGCCCGCACCGGCGCGGCCGTTCGTCGGTCCACCGGGTCCGGGCCAGATGGTTTCGGATTTCACCATGCCTGAGGACACGGCCACCAATGCGGCTCCGGCGGTGTCCGGCACGGACGCCTTCGCATCCGCCGCCGCCACCGCCCGGGAAATTTATCGGGGGCTGCCGGCGGACCAGCGTGAGGCTTTCACCGACGGCATCGGACTCATGGCGATGTCCCTGCCTCCGGACAAGAGGGAGGGTTTCGTGAAGCGGCTGCATGAGGATTCCGGCGTGAAAAGCGGCCTGCTGCGCGCATATGGGCGCATGAAGTCGCCCGACGAGGCTCCGTCCCCCTACCTGACGCCGGATCCCGCGAGGAGCGCCGCCGATTGGCAGATCCTCAGCGACGCCCATTCGCAGAAAGGCGCTTTCGGAGAAGACATGCGGACGGAGATGGACTATGCGCGGAACCATTCCACCGCCGCTTCTTTCGCCGGGGCGTTCACCACTCCGGACGGGAGCGCTCCCAAGTTTCGATCCGGTTCTCCCGAGCACAACGCGCGCGTCGCCTTCTGGGAAAGGACGCGCGGAAAAAAGGCGGCGGACGGCATGGCTGCGGCGGATGGCTCCGGCACTTACAAGACGCCCACCCCCAGCACGCTGCCCGCCGCGAAGCAGCGCGCGGACTTCGACAGCTACTGGCAGCCGTTGCTGACGAATCCCCGGCTGACGCCCGCCCAGCGTGAGGAGACCATCATGGCGCGCGATCTCGCACGGGTAAGGATGGAGTCCCAGATCGCCTACCGGGCCGCCGGTCCCTTCCAGCGGAACGCGCTCCGGCGGCAGATGGAGTGGGGTGCGGTGAGCTTCGAGATTTTCAGGCGCGACCAGACCCTTGCCTGGAAAAATCCCCGGGAGCGCGCCGGCTTCATCAAGGACTTCCTCACCCGGGTGGATGCTCCCTTGCTCAAGGCCGGCGAGGAGGAGGCCGCGGTTTTCAAGATCGCCGAGAGACGCCAGCGGGGTGCGGACATCGTGGGAAAACATGCGTCGTTCTCGGCGATGGATTCGGACCTCACCGGAGTCGCCTACAAGGGCACCGATGTTTTCTACCACATTGTCGGAGGCCTCGGCGGCGCGCTGAAGGAAAGCCTCACCGGCAAGCTGGATTCCCGGCAAAACCTCGGTCACGAACTCAAGGGACCCGGCCTGGAACAAATCAAGCAGGGCCTGCGAACCAGGATCAAGGCTTACGAGGAGACGCTCCTGAGGCCCGTCGTCAACATATACCCGATGGGCCAGCGGAATCCGGGCCCGCCGCCCCCGGACCCCAATGCGATGACGCGGTACATGCTGGCGGCGGATCGCGACGCGCTGCAGCAGCTAGTCAAGCTGGAGGGCGAGCTTGCCAAGGAGGGATTCACCCCGGAGGAGGCCGGGCACGCCATCTTCGACAACGCCAGGATGACCGCGTGGACCAAGGACGAGCAGGAGGACTACGCGCGCGTGCTTTCCACCGGCGAGGTCACTTTCAATCCCAGCCGCGTCTATGGCGACGTGGCGGCCATGTATCGCAAGATCGACAGCCTGGACATCACTCCCGCCGCCAGGGAGCGGGCGAGGGCGAATCTCGACCGCCTCCGCGAGGAGCAGGCTGGCAAAACCCTTCAGCTCCTCGCCAATCAGGATGACAATTTCCTGCGCGATGAATTTGAAACCATCCGCCGTCAGAAGGAGCGCGAGGGCATCACCGATCCTGTCGGGCTTGTCGATGCCTACCAGCAGCACATGAAAGACCGCTGGTGGACCACCAAGGCCGGAGACGCCACGCTCACCGGCCTGGTGGACGCGGGCCGGGGGCTGAACCGCCAGGCCATTTCCGTGGCGAACGCCTCCGCCACCCTCTTCGCCCGCGCCACCGACGCCGTCGGCATGGACGGCGTGGCCGCCGGCACGCGCGGGAACATCGCCACCATGGCCGGCTGGCAGCAGGCCAGCTTGAACAAATCCAACGACGAGAACCACATCGCCAGCCTGTCCGGCATCAACGGTGGCTATGGCGTGGTGAAGGACCTGGCGAATACCGGCGGCCAGCTCGCCCCCACCATCCTCGTGGGATTCGCCACCGCCGGTTCCAGCGTGCCGGTCCAGCTCATCGGCACGGGCATCGTCGGCGGGATGCAGGGCTTCGGCTCCGCGGTGGACATCGCCATTTCCCTCGAGCAACAGAAGCTCGGGCGGGATCTCTCCGGGGATGAGTTGCAGAAACTCGTCTCCTCCCGCGAGGTCATGCTCACCGCCGGATTGAACGCCCTGCAGACCGCCGCCGGAAACCTCATCTTCCGTGGCGGTGCCGGTGGTGCGGGAGCCGCCGCGGGCCGGGAGCTCACCCTCAGGGAACTCAGCGGCATCCTCCGCACGCAGGCGGGCCGCGCCGCCTTCGGCAGGGAATTCAGGGGAAGCTTCAACGCGCTTCTCAACACCACCAAGGCCGGCTTCATGGACGAGGCCAGGGAGGAGCTCGCCAACCAGGTGCTGGAGGACATCATCACCCACATCGGCCTGGGCCGGGAGCTGGATCCCGAGGAGACGCTCACCGGCTGGGTGGGTTCCTACGTCCTCGGCGGCACCGTCGGCGGGGCCGTCCCTCATTTTCACAATCCCACCCGCGTGCTCACCACACGGCTGGGCGAGGTGAACCGCGCCATCGAGGAAACCAGCGATCCGGAAAAACTGGCCAACCTCCGTGCCGGCAAGGCGGCCCTTGAAAAGGAATGGGCCACCCGCACCGGGACTCCCTCTCCATTCCAAGGCGGCACCAGCCCCGCGCCGGATCCGGAATCCGCCGTGGATGATGATTTCTCCGCCGCCGTCAGCCGTATCGGTGTCGACGACGCGCTAGCCACAGGCGCTCCGGCCGCCACCCGCGTTCCCGTTGCGGAGCCTTTCCCGTCATCTCCGGCGGTCCCCGGCCCCGGCGCGGACGTCGTCTCCATCACTCGTGAGAAACAGACCCTGGACAAGCTCCATGGAGACCTCACGCGCGGCGGCCTCCCACCCTCCATCGCCTCCGAGCGCATCTACACCTGGGCGCCGATCGTCAACGTTCCTCAACAGACCATGGATCACCTCAGGTCCTCCGGTCTCGGCGGCGCGCTGCCCAATCTGGAACGGACTCTCGGCGGCCTCCCCGGGAAGATTGCTCAGGACATCCTCCGGGACAATACACCGTCCGCAGGACGGGTAGGGGGGATGGATACTACGACAGTTCCGTCGGTCTCCATGGATACTGCGAATCTAGTAGTATCCAAACCTAGCGAAGAGTCCAAGACTTCCGTGCATACGGAAACATCCACGGATACCCGGACCTCGGAACCGGATGCTCCAGCGACAGTTACCTCTCCCACCCGGGCGGTTCAGGAAATTTCCACCGCGCTTTCCCAAGACCTTCCGCACATCCGGTGGGGAGGGAAAGGCGGAGCCCTCGACGGCCATTGGAGCAGATCCTCCGGTGTCCTCTCCCGCCTGCTGCCGCTCACCATCATCGGCCATGCCGGCGGCACCAAAGCCAGCCAACGCATCAACGCGTTCACCACCGCCAGCGACACCGACCTCGCGGCGATAGGAGCCACTCCGGAATCAATCACCCGCTTCCGACAGTCCCAACTGACCGGCAAGGGAGCCTCGGCCCGGGCCCTCGCGACCCTCATCGACACGCTGGATCCCAACAGCGCTTCCGCCCGTGCCGCCGTGATCGATTTGGAAAACCGCGCCGCCGCCAGCCGACGGGCCGCCGCCGAACTCCAGAGCAACGGCGGACTGCCCCGGGTGATGGCCCAGGACGGCGGTTGGACGGTTTACGATTCCGCCACAGGCCAGGAAATCGGCAGGGCCACAACGCCGGAGGGAGCGGCGGCCATCGTTGACGGGCTGCATCGTCTTCAGCCGGTGGAGATTGGTGAGGTTCATGACGGCGGTTCCTCGGAGGAAGATAGACCTGTCGCCAAGCGTCTCTCCAAGATCAGAAAGAAAGAAGGAATTTCGAAATATGAACAATGGAACGCGATCGCCTGGAAAATCTACAGATCCGTGTCCCGTCATGCCGCGATCATTCCTTATGATCTCGGCGTGAAGTCAAAAAACAGAAAGGGAGTGGACCGCTCCGCCATACTCTTTGACGAAGAATGCCCCCTGACCCCCGAAGAACTCGAGATATTACCGTCCCCGCGCGAGATCGTTCTGGTTCATACCGCAGAGGGACGACTTCATACGACCAACCTTGGAAAGAGAGGGACCGCTGTGATTCCAGATGACACCCCCGCCGGCTCCATCATCACGCACAATCATCCTAGCGGAAGCGGTCCGAGCGTCGAAGATATTGAAATAGCCCTCGAAAATCCAAGCTTCGTGATGAGGGTCATTACAAGAAACGCGGGTGGAAAAGTGGAGATATGGAAATTCAGTGCGATGGGGGAGATTGGAACGGTTCAAATAAAAGTCATAACAGAATATTACATCGGAATGCGTGATAAATATGGAGGTAAGAATATTCATGGAAACGAAAAGGCATTGGACTTGACGATGTTACGGTTTCCAGGTAAGTTGAAAATTATCAACCGTATTCACCAATGAGCTTAGACCGGAATATTGATCCAGAAGTGGCCAGACTGATCACGAAGGATGGCACAAGTCTCGAAGAATTTGAGAAAATGCGTATGGAGGCCGATTCTGATCCGTGGGTGATCGCTCTCATGGAGAGGTGGGATAGGATCCAAAGCGGGAATCTCACTGATGAGGACCGTGCTTTTTGTGAAGAAGTTGAAAAAAAAGAGGAAAAAAGAAAGGCGGAAGCAAAGGCCGCTGGTGCCTTGTGGATCATTGATGACAGCAGCTGCGATGCGGACGAGCCAGACAGGATCGCTTGTTTGGAGGCGAAGTTTGCGAAGGAATAGATGGACGGTTTCCATGCGGTCTGGCTAGGCCCAGGCTTGGTTAGGGAATTTTGATGATTCTGTTTTTCGTCTGCACCGCGAGTCTTTCTCCCTTCCCAAACTGTCCCCGGCCCCGGCGCGGACGTCGTCTCCATCACCCGTGAGAAACAGAACCTGGACAAGCTCCATGGAGACCTCACGCGCGGCGGCCTTCCACCCTCCATCGCCTCCGAACGCATCTACACCTGGGTGCCGATCGTCAACGTTCCTCAACAGACCATGGATCACCTCCGGTACTCCGGTCTCGGCGGTGCGCTGCCCAATCTGGAACGGACTCTCGGCGGCCTCCCCGGAAAGATTGCTCAGGACATCCTCCGGGACAATACACCGTCCGAAGGACAGGCAGGGGTGACGGACCATACTCAAGGTCGTACACCGGCGGAGGCTGCGGTGTCGCCAGAGCGGGCGGAATCCGCCGCCGGGCATTTTGTCGAGCGGTCCGTTTCAGATGGACAGCCGGACGGTTACGCGGCAGACTCACCCGGCAATGTCTTCGGAACCCATACCAGAGTCATCCCTATCGACGAACTCCCGGACTGGGGGAGTCGAGCCCTGCGCAATGCCAATGATGCCGAATTCAGAAAATCAGGCAAACGAGGAAACGTCGTTGCCGTTCAACTCATTGGCAGTCAAAAGAGTGAGGGGCGAGATGAAGCCGTGGATTTCGGGCGTGAATTCCTTGACGTTTTCGGAAAGAAAATTCGGTTTGTAAAATCAAAGGACGGAACAGGACTCGGGTTCGATGCCATTGTCTCGCCCGACGACCCCAACACCATCATCGTCGATATCGACGCCGCCGGAGGAACCGCTTACCTGTTAGGCCACGAGCTCGGGCACTCCATCCAGCACCAGCGGCCGGATCTATATGACGAGTTCAAGCGGGAGATCCTCGCGCTCTCCGGTGACAGGAACTCCTATACCAAGCGGCTGGAATCCCTCGGCTACAAAGGGGAATCGCTGGATGTGGAATTCGTGAACGACTTCATCGGCTCCCAGATGGTCGAGCCGGACTTCTGGGAAAAACTCAGGGAGCGGAATCCCGGAGTCTTCAAACGCCTTGTCGACGCTTCCCTGGAGTATCTCAAGGTCATCGGCGGGAAGATCAATCAACTGCATCGGGACGTGCGTCCCCATTTCAGGGATATCGAGCGGGCGCGCACGTCGTTGGTCAAAATGCTGGAAGCCTACCAACGCGGAGAAATGCCCGGAACCTCGGTGCGGCCGCCCACGCTGGAAACCTCACCGGACAATGAACTCGCCACGACCTCCGCACCATCCCACCCGGCGAATCTTGAAACCACCGCGGACCCGGCCTCCCCGCCGACGCAGACCTCTCCCACCCCCACCTGGGCGGTTCAGGAAATCGCCACCGCGCTATCCCAAGACCTGCCGCGCATCCGGTGGGGAGGGAAAGGCGGAGCGTTCGACGGCCATTGGAGCAGATCCTCCACAACTCTCTCCCGCCTGCTGCCGCTCACCATCATCGGCCATGCCGGCGGCACCAAAGCCAGCCAGCGCATCAACGCGTTCACCACCGCCAGCGACACCGACCTCGCGGCGATAGGAGCCACTCCGGAAGCCGTCACCCGCTTCCGCCAGTCCCGGCTGGCCGGCAAGGGAGCCTCGGCCAGGGCCCTCGCGACCCTCATCGACACGCTGGATCCCGACAGCGCCTCCGCCCGCGCCGCCGTGATCGATCTGGAAAACCGCGCCGCCGCCAGCCGACGGGCCGCCGCCGAACTCCAGAGCTCCGGCCAGCTTCCCACCGTGGTCCGGCAGGACGGCGGCTGGACGGTCCACGACTCCGCCAACGGCTGGGAAATCGGCAGAGCCACCACGCCGGAGGGGGCGGCCAGCCTCGTCGACGGACAGGTGAGCCTTCAGTTCGAGACGAAGGAACTCCATAAGGAAAACCGGCCCATGTCTTCCGCTCCGCATGAAAGCGCGCGAGAGATCGGAGAAGAGTCCGGAGATGATGAAAGTTTAGGCGAACGTCATTCAAAAGCCAAAGGGTTGGTCGAAAAAGCCCGCGAAAACATAAGAAGGCTGAAGAAGGAAGGAGCAGGTTCTGAAAAAATCGCGAAGGCCTATCAGAAGCTCGCGAATGCCAAAAGGAAGCTGGAAGAGGCCGGGGAGAGGCGCGAACGGTCCAAGAGGAAAGCCGCACTGAAGATCTACGGGCCCTTGCTGGCCATGCTGGCCTCCGGTGAGGCACCATCGCGCTCGAGTGAGCTTGCCGCGTCCGAACCGACCGTCCTGCCGGAGGAAATGCAGATCCTCGGATCTCCACAGGAAATAGTCCTCGTTTACGACAAAGATGGCAGGTTACATGCCGTGAATCTCGGCACCAGTACGGGCTCGCAGCTGCCGGACGGCGTGCCGGATGGCGCAACGGTGATCCACCAGCATCCGGGAGGAAAAGGACCGAGTGATTCGGATTTATATGTGGTTCTCAGCCGGCCTGGGATGACCTTCAGAATTATCCGCAGAAACGAACACGGCCAGGTGGAGCTTCTCCAGATGAGGGCGAGGAAGAGGCTGACCGAGCAAGAAGCCAGAGTGATCGCCGAGCAATATGCCGATAAAAGTATAGCAGGCGGTGATACCCATCAGGCCAGGCGTGAGGCTTTGTCATTGACGATGGAGAAATATGGCGATAGCATTTCGGTAAGTAATCATATCTTTCCATGAAAAAAGAATCATCTGTAAGTAAAAAGCCTGTTTGCATTATTGATTCTGAGAAAGCAATTCTTGGCATGTCACATGAAGAGTTGGAAAAAATAAAAAACTCTCCCCAAATCAGAGCTATCGACGAATTGTACGAACGACTCAGGAATGGCACCGCTACTGAGGACGAACGCATCGACCATGAGATCAGGATCGCCGAGAGGGAGATGGACGCCAATCGTTTCAGATCATAAAGTTCCTCAGGGTGCAACCGCCTACCTCAATGAGCTCAGACCTTAACATCACTCCAGATCTGGCCAGACTGCTGGCGAACAACGGTACCAGCCTCGAAGAATTTGAGGAAAGATGCCGAAAGGCTGATGAGAATCCAAAGGTTATTGCCCTCATGGAGAGGTGGGCTCGGCTCGAAAGTGGTAATCTCACGGATGAAGACCGTGCTTTTTTTGACGAGGCGGAACAAAAAGAGGAGAAAAGAAAGGCGGAAGCGAAGGCGGCGGGTGCCCTGTGGATCATTGATGACAGCAGCTGTTACGCCGACGAACCAGACAGTCTCGCCCATTTGGACAAGAAATTTTCAAAGGAATAAATGATCGGTTTCCACCCCGCCCTCAAGACTGGCAGGGGTGGCGGGCCATGCTAAAAGTCGTACACCGGCGGACGCTGCTGTGTTGCCAGAGCAGGCGGAATCCGCCGTCGGGCCGGTCGTCGAACGGTCCGTTTCAGATGGACTTTTTGGAGGGAAGTCGGCAGATTCACCGGGCAATGTCTTCGGAACCC
This sequence comes from Luteolibacter yonseiensis, assembly GCF_016595465.1. Lineage (NCBI taxonomy): Bacteria > Pseudomonadati > Verrucomicrobiota > Verrucomicrobiia > Verrucomicrobiales > Verrucomicrobiaceae > Luteolibacter > Luteolibacter yonseiensis. The sequence continues at coordinate 116,671 of NZ_JAENIK010000005.1, forward strand.
GATTCACCAGCATTCCCGCAAATGAGCTTCCGGAGTGGGGACGAAACGCCCTCCGAACCGCAGAGCTTGAACACTTCAAGAATACTGGAGAATCAGGGGCTGTTGGTGCTGGAAGGCTGGCAATCGAAGGTGATCCGAGGGAGAATAGTGACGCAGGAAGAAACGTTGAAAGAGGATTCTTTGAAATCTTCGGAAAACGCATCCAGTTCATCAAATCCACGGGAAAACACCCACTAGCATTTGAGGCATTTGTCTCCCCAAGCGACCCCAACACCATCGTCATCGACGCCGACTCGCGAGCCGGCACCGCCTACCTGCTAGGCCACGAGCTCGGGCACTCCATCCAGCACCAGCGGCCGGATCTGTATGATGACTTCAAGCGGGAAATCCTCGCGCTCTCCGGTGACAGGAACTCCTATACCAAGCGGCTGGAATCCCTCGGCTACAAAGGGGAATCGCTGGATGTGGAATTCGTGAACGACTTCCATCGGCTCCCGGATGGTCGGGCCGGACTTCTGGGAAAACCCAAGGAGCGGAATCCCGGAGTTTTCAAACGCCTTGTCGACGCTTCCTTGACCGCTTGTGGGAGGTTTCCGCGAAATCAGGTCAGGCAGACTTGGATCATCACCCACATCGGCCAGGGCAGGGAGCTGTATCCTGGGGAAACGCCCGCCCGCTGGGGCTTTCAATCCAGTGATAAGAAATATCCGGAGTGCCGCTCAGGAGGCCGGATCGCTTCCGAGCCGGGGAACGGCGGGCCCGGCGAGAATCACTTCCGGGCGACCGGACGGCTGGGAAGGACCGGGGTGCGAGTGCTTCTTCCGGAGCTTCGCGATGGGCTGCTCGATGAGGCGGTAGATGGCGTAGGCGAGGATGATGGAGACCACGAAGGACAGTGCTCCCTCGACGACGGGGTGGAAGCTGCTGGTGAGGAACGCCCTCAGCACCGTGAAGTGGACGAGATACAGCGGATAGGAGATCCAGCCGAAGAATCTGACGACGCGGGTGTTCAGGATCCGGAATGGCAGCCAGTCCGGGTGGCGGATCGCCGCGGTGAACAACGGATAGAGCGCGATTCCCTGCAGCGAGTAGCGCACCGTTTCACGGAAATCCGGGGAACGGTAAAGCAGCGTGAAGGCGATCAGGGCGAGGCTCGCCGGCACAAGAAACAGTTTCCAGACACGGTCGGAGAACCTCACACGGTCCATCACGGGGTTTCCCAGGATCGCCAGCATGCTGCCGTAGAGGATGGAATCGACCCGGGTGTCGGACGCGTAGTAGCTGCGGTGGTCGTCCATGTCCATCTCCACGACGAGGACATATCTCCATGCGAGGAAGGCCACGCACATGAACATGAGGATGAGCATCTGGCCGCGCGCCTTGACCCCGACCTTCACGACGAGGTAATAGACGAAGGGGAACACGAGATAGAAGTGTTCCTCCACCGCGAGCGACCAATAGATGCCGGTGCCGATGCTGGTGCCGGCGTTGCCATGGAAGATGGCATAATAGTTTCCGAAATGTAATATCTGGCTGAGCAGCGGCGTCGGCTGGATGACGCCGGGCAGGAACCCGAAGACGGTGAGGGCCGCGCCGGCGATGAGGACGAAGTAGAACGCAGGCCAGATCCGCAGCATGCGGCGGATGTAGAATTGCTTGAAGTCGATATGGCCGGTGCCCTCCAGCTCCCGCCGGAGCAGGGTGGTGATGAGGTAGCCGCTGAGGAAGAAGAAGATCGTCACACCGAGTCCGCCGGGGATGATCCGGTCGAGGCCCGCGTGTGAGAAGAACACCAGCAGGATGGCGATTCCCCGGATGCCGTCGAGGGAAGGGATGTAAAAACGTGGGGAGGTGTTTTGAGGGGGTATGGAAGACATCGGGGCAGGGGGGACACCTGCGGCAGGGAAGGGCCGCTGGCGGGAGGGGAGGGCGGGTGTACGCGATATGGGGGCGAATCGCGGACTACCGTCGGGATGGGGGATTGCCAGCGGGTGGGGGAAACAGCGGGCGCGGGGGATGAGGGTGATGCCGGCGGGCGGGGAAACCGCGGACGCCGGAAGACCGGAGTCTTTTTGTTAGGACGGCGGGCTCATGGCAAGCTTTGTATTCACGATTCTAACATAATTTTTCGGAAACACGTGCTAATCGGAGTTCGACGGCAGTGCCGGGGTGGGATCGGCATTCGTTTCCGGCGGCGGATCCAGGAAAGATAGAGGATCGGCGCGCCACCTGACAATCCCATTTATATTCATCAGTGGAAATCTAACAAACCAGTATCAATTTTTACCGAGGCTGACACGGTATGGCATGCGCCGGGGGAGGCTGCGAGCCTGGCTCAGGATTCCGATGTCCCGGTTTCATCCAAGGATTCCGCTTTTTGGAGAATATTTCTTCTCATCCGTCATGCCCCGCACCAGCATGGCGCGCGGAAAATGGACGAATGCATTCTATATCTGATCGGCGGCGATGAAAACGAACGCGCGACCGTTGTCTGTCGGACCGGGGACGGATTGTGCCATTTGTCCTTCCGTTACCGGGATGGTGTGTTGGAGGAGAGCGCGACTGATTATTTCGAGGCTTTCCGCCTTGTCCGGCTGCGGTTGGAGGAGGAAAACCTCATTCCGTTCTGCTACGGTGCGAGCCTGAATGTCCACCCTTCGGGCATGTGCCGGGACATGGGTGCGGGATTGAAGGCATACCGTATGTCGATGGGGAGACGGGTGGATCGGAACGATCTGGTTGACATATTCAGCGAGGGTCCCGATGTGATGCCTGCGACGGTGGCAATGCAAAAATCATATTTCGAGGAATGGCTTCGGTCTGAAAAATGCTGAGGATTTTCCATCATCACATCGGGTGGATGCGGGACGTGTCTTGTTCGTGCCCTCCGTAAAAATGAAGTTCAGCGGATCCCGCGCGAAGCGGAGTTGACAGACTGGTGGCCGGATCACAGAACACGGGACATGAACCGCTTGGCGATCCTTGTTTTCTACGGAATGATGAGTCTCGCGTGTTCCGCGAAGGAGGATGGTCGGCTCTTGCCGGAGGAGGCGGGTCGTTCCCCGTCGGCGCACGGATCTCCGGGCGAGGGCGTCCAGAAGGCTGTTGCGGAAGAATCCCTTGGGGAAATAAAGGAGATTCGTGTCCAGCAACCGTTCGACAGCGGTTGGAGCGTGGTGTTCCGCAATGACGGTTCGGCGAAGATCTATTACGGATCAAGCATGGGCGACTCGTGGACGACCGCCCCGGATCTTTTCGACCTCAACCTGATTGAAGCCGAATTGCTCCCGTTGGTGAAAGAAGCGGAGGGACTCCCCGATCTCAGATCGGCGACATTCGTCCTGATTTCAAGGAATCTGAGGGAAATGGAAACTGCCGAAAAGGTGAGGGACGGGGACGTAACCCGGAACCTTTTCGTCAGGGCCATGAGGCGTCTGGAAGGAGTTTCCAACGTGGAGCGTTTCCGTCAGCTGATGAAGTATTCGCCTGCATTCGGAATCGAGGGCTTGGACGTCCGGGAGGATCAGACCGGACCTTCCGGACCGGAGAGTCTCACGCTTTTCATGGAGGCGAACCGGAGCGACCAGATCCCGGACGATGTGGATCTCAGCCGGTTCGTGATCGACCGCAGGGCGAAGGCTCTCCTGGACAAACGGAAGGCTACTACCCCGGTGAAGCAGCCTACGGTGAAGGCGCGGGAGGGACCGATGCAGCGGGTGCCGTTGGTATCCCTGTTGGCTGTGATGTTCGCCGGGGTGGCTTGGGCGTTGTTCGGGAAGGAAATCCAGGCCGGCTCCGGGCGGCGTTGACGGTGGAGGCGCAACCTGTTTTCATCGTGGCACTCCAGATGAACCGGATCCTCGTTTTGATTGCTTGTGGAATGATGAATCCCGTGTAACCGGCACAGGAGGCGGATGGAAGGCATGTCATAACCCGCGCGAGGCGGAGTTGACATCTTCATGACCACATCACAGAAACACGCGGACATGAACCGCTTGGCGATCGTTGTATTTTACGGAATGATGAGTTTCGCTTGTTCCGCGCAAGAAGACGGTCATTCCCCGCCGGAGCAGACGGGCGGATATAGTTCCCGGCATGAGCACGCATCTCCGGATGACGCCGTCCGGAAGGTGGCCGCCGAGGAACCGCCTGGAGAAATAAAGCGGATCGAACTGGGTCAACCGTCCGGCGGCGGTTGGAGTGTGGAGTTCCGGAGTGACGGTTCTGCCAGAATCTCTTACGGAGCAAGCATGGGCGACTCATGGAAGACCGCTCCGGATCTTTTCGATCTCGAATCGATCGCGGCCGATGTCCGTCCATTGTTGGAAGGGGGAAAAGGAACCACCACTTTCAAATCGGCGGTACACATCGCCATTTCAAGGAATTTGCTAAAACCGACTTATTCAAAAAAAGTGGAGAACTCGGACGTGGCCCGGAATCTTTTCGTCAGGGCCATGAGGCATCTGGAAGGGGTTTCCAACGTGGAGCGTTTCCGCCACCTGGTGAAGTATTCGCCTCCATTCGGAATCGAGGGCTTGGACGTCCGGGAGGATCAGACCGGACCTTCCGGACCGGAGAGTCTCACGCTTTTCATGGAGGCGAACCGGAGCGACCAAATCCCGGACGATGTGGATCTCAGCCGGTTCGTGATCGACCGCAAGGCGAAGGCTCTCCTGGACAAACGGAAGGCTACTACCCCGGTGAAGCAGACACCCGTGAAGGCGCGGGAGGGACCGATGCAGTGGGTGCCGTTGGTTTCCCTGTTGGCGGTGATGTTCGCCGGGGTGGCATGGGCGTTGTTCGGGAGGGAAACCCGGGCCGGCTCCGGGCGGCGTTGACGGTGGGTGAGCAACCTGTTTTCATCGGAGCACTCCAGATGAACCGGATCCTCGTTTTGATTGCTTGTGGAATGATGAATCCCGTGTGCCTTGCACAGGAGGCGGATCGATTCACCATGAAGGAATTGAGAGAGGTGGCGGATATGGCGGAGCGCAGATCCCCCGACGATGATGAGGTGGTGCGGCATGTGGCGAGACTGCTGGACCTGCTGGTAGGGAAGACGGAAACGCTGGATGTCCATAACAAGGGGGTACTGATCGGGCTTGCCGTGTTTGTTTACCCGAATCTCTCTCCGGAGGAGGTCGATGCCGCGCGGGAGAAAAGGCGGAAAGTCCTCGAATCCCATGCGGCGGTTGCATTTCGCCAGAATATGGACGGAAGGGAGCTGCTATATTTTGCAGCAGGTGTGCTGGGTGTCCCGATCGACCAGGTGGGAATGATGGCTTATGCCAGGAACAGCGCGAACCCGCTCCCTTTGCGCTTGCGCGCCCTGGACGCGATCCTTGGGCAAAAGAGCATCCTGCCCGGACTGGAGCCGGATCTGGCGGCCCTCGGCCTGGACGATATCAATTTTTCCGCCGACGGATGTATTGGTCCGAGAACCGGCAAACGGGTCTATCCCATCCGCAAGGCGTCGGCGGAGGTGTTGAAAAAATTGAAAGAGACTTCACCCGGCGATCCGGCGGGTAAATGAATCCGGTCATATGAAAAGGATATTGATTCCGATGCTCCATCTGCTGGTTATCCAAGGCCCGGCATGCGCCGGTGTGATCAAGGGGACCATCCGGCAGGTCGTCGATGGCGAGACGCGGATGGCCGTGGGAGGGGTGTCGGTCGGGATCATTGGCCCCGGGGAAGGGTCCAGGCTCGATCATATGAAAGCCTTGGGCGAAGCCCATGTGGCGAAAAGGGTGGCCATGTTCGACGGTGATGGGAAATTCTCGATGGAAAACGTCCCGGAGGGGGTTCCTTTGTATCTGTCGGTGTTCATGAGATCCGGCTATGGCAAATTCCTGACGACCACATTGACACCCGGCCAGGTTCTCGACATTTCCCAAGTGATACCTGATGCGAAATCGGGAGGAGTGGTGTGTACCGGAAAAATTACATGGCCTGCGGACGTGCCCGCCCAGGGAAAGACGATCCGGATGATCGCTTTGTCGGGGAAGAACAATGACTGGGTCTATGTCGATGGCTCGCTGGGTGACGGGCTTTTCAAATTTGAAAACGTGCGACCCGGAGTTTACCGGCTCGGGGTCCATGCGACTTCAGGGGATGGCGGGGATCGATACGACGAGGCGGAGATCACGGTCGCGGAGGACCGGAAATCGCCGCTGGAAATCGTCATGCCATGATGTCGGAATGAAGATGCCATGGTGGCGGTGGTTTCCTGAATGGACATTATAAGGGAGGATCGATGCGCCATGGATGTCGTCCCTTCAGGACTCCTGGCAATGGTCATGGCATGCCCCAGGGTTGCGCTGCGCTTTCCCTGGGCTTTCGCATTCCGCACCTTTGGTGCTGAAGAATGACGGATGATCACAAAATCCATGCATCGGTTTTTGACATGGGTCGGTTTCTCAAGGGTGTGGTTCCTGAAATGCGTCGGTTTCTGATATGTGTAGGGTTCCTGAAATGCGTTGGTTCCTGAAACGCGTCGGTTCCTGAAACGCGTCGGTTCCTGATATGTGTAGGGTTCCTGATATGTGTAGGGTTTCTGATATGTGTAGGGTTTCTGATATGTGTAGGGTTTCTGATATGTGTAGGGTTTCTGATATGCGTATGGAAGCCAGGGCCCGCGTCGTGGGCTGGCTTTGATCCCTTTCGGGGGGCTGGAGGATCTGACGACACCGCGTTTGATCTGAGGACGCCGCTACCCGTTCAACCACGCGGCGGCTTCCACTGCGATTGCCGGAAGTTCTCGTGCGGATGTGAATGTTTCCGGTTGAATCCGTGCTTTTCTTCGGCGAGGTTATCCGTCAAATGTCAATCCACGTATGAACCGGTGTGGCAAGACCTGCGTTGTCCTGGCGGTGATGTTGGGCGTCATCGGCTGGCGCGCGCGGCCGTTGGCCGGCATCTTCGACGGGGGGAATCTCCGGACGTCGGAGGATTTCGCATCGCTGGATTCCATGGTGCCGCCACGCATGGCTCCGGCGGCGGCCTATGAGGGGCTTTCCCATCCGACGTGGGACGGGGTGCGGCTTTGCTTCGAGGTGTTGTTCAAGCCGAGGAGGATTATACACGGACACGCGTTCGAATTCGCCACGGCGAAGAACGGCGCGGTGGGGGAGATCGCCGCATTGCTGACCGACCGCTCTTCCTACCGGCGGTGGGGTGGGGAGAAGCCCTGCGGGGTGTTCCATGCGAACCGTTATTTCCGTTGGACGGATGGATCGGGTTCTTGGGAGGTCCTGCTGGGCGAGGGGTGTGGCGAAGCCCTGCTTTTCCACGGCGGTCGTTCGCTGCGCTGCGATGTTTCGCCGGATGCGGTGCTGGCCATCCTGGAGCTGGAGAAATCCGGCATCCGCCCGGCGGTGCTCACGGCGAGTCGTTAGCGCCAGCGGCACGGCCACCATCGGAGTGATACCGGAACCCGGAGCGGTCGCGCTCGCGATCCTCTACGGAATGGTAGCGATGCTCCGCCGCCGCAGATAAGTTTATCAATCGAGCCCGGTGCGTTCCTTTCCGAGGGGGCGCGTCCGGAGGCGGAAAAGGATGGAGTCGGTTGGCGGGGGTGGAGATGCGGACGATCTTTTTTCAAATCGGCATACTCCGGATTTCCCAAATACGATGTTTTGGATCATGATAGGGACGCATGCGGGAACCGGTCCATTACGACATCATCGGAGACATCCACGGACGTTTCGACAAGTTGGCCGGGCTGCTGCAGCGGATGGGCTATGAGAGGGAGGGAGCGGGCTTCAAGCCTCCGGCGGGCCGTGTGGCGTTGTTTCTCGGCGATCTGATCGATCCGAAGGAGGGCCATGTCCTGCCCGGTGGCGTGCGCGCCACCCTGCGGGCGGTGAAGGCGATGATGGATGCCGGACATGCGTTGTGCCTGATGGGGAACCACGAGTTGAACGCGGTCTATTACCACAGCAAGGGGCCGGACGGCCGCTGGCTCCGCCACCACGGCAGCAGGAACAGGAGGATGCACGCGGGAACCCTGGCGGATTTCCCGGATCACCGGGATCCCGCCGGCGAGTGGATGTCGGTCTGGATGCCGTGGTTGAAAAAGCTGCCGCTGTGGCTGGACCTCGGAGGCATCCGCGCGGTGCATGCGACGTGGCACGAGGAATCGATCGCGCTGCTGACGGGCCGGGATCTGGCGGACGTGGATTTTTTCCTCGCGGCCAGCGACGAGCGGACGCCGGAGGGGAATGCGGTGGAGATCCTGCTGAAGGGATTGCTCGCGGGGTTGCCGGAAGGGGTGTTTTTCCTAGATGGCGCGGGCATCCAGCGGGGGCGTTTCCGGGTTTGCTGGTGGTTGTTTCCGGAGAAGGGAATGCCGTGCGGCAGCCTGGTTTTTCCGGCGAACGCGGACATCCCCGACCACCCGGTTTCCGACGACGCCATCGCCGGCATCCCGAGCTACCCCCTGGCGGCTCCGCCGGTGTTTTTCGGGCATTACTCGAAGCCTTCTGATTCCCTGCTTCATCCGGAACGCCACAATGTCGCGTGTCTGGACCATTCCGCGGCGAAGGGCGGCCCTCTCATCGCCTACCGGTGGCGCGGCGAGCGCGAACTGGACCCGGCGCATTACGTGCGGCACGGGTGAGGAGGTGGCGCGTTCAACACAACCAACGGTGGAGAAGTGGGGAGGTGATCGGTTTGTAATGATTTGGTGATCAGTTTTATATAGTATATTTTTTCTGTGGGATAGTGCGGGTGCGGATGCCGGAGTGTATTGTTAGAAGTGTGAATCCAACATTTCCATAGGTTGTGTTAGATGAATCTCCTTTGAATGGGATTTTTTCAAAATAGGGAGCACGTCAAATCATTTTCGTTTACGGACGACGGCGGATCCGGTAAAAAAGCCGCCGGAACGCGGGAGACGCGAAGCGGGTTTTTCCGAACAACCAGCCAGTGGAACCCAAGGCTTCCCCACCGCGTTCCACCTGCGGTCCGAATGGCCGGGCGTCGCCGTTTCCATCGCGCCGCAGTCACCAGTTTCAACCTGATCCCACACCTCCCGTCCCCTCATGTCAGTCAGCGTCCTGCCACCCTCCATCGTCACTTATGATGGGAACAACTCCACCATCACCCCCTACATCGTCGGGTTCGCTTTTGCCAAAAAGGAGCACCTGGTGGTCACGGTGACGAGCGCCAAGGGCGTGGTGACGGTGCTTGCTCCCACGACCGGCTACACGGTGGGCGGGGAGGGGAACCCGGGCGGAGGCACGGTGAAAACCACCGAGGCCTGGGACAGCTCGCACAAGGTGGCCATCACGCGGTCGGTCCCGCTGGAGCAGCCGTTCGTCTATGCGGAGGGCCAGCGCATCCGGATGAAGACGCTGGAGGCCAGCCTGGACTGGATCGTCCCGCAGGTGCAGGGCGTGTGGAACCGTCTCGGCACCTACGCCGCGGCGCTCGCCACCCATGCCTTGAACACCACCAACCCCCACGCCGTGACCAAGGCGCAGGTGGGGTTGGGAAATGTGGACAACACCAGCGACGCGGACAAGCCGATCAACGACGCGACGCTTGTCGCGCTGGCGGGTGTCGCCCGCACGGACATCCCGAACACCTGGGACGAGCCGAACAGCTTCGGGACGCTCACGGTCCGGGAAGGAAGCGGGACGTCGCTCGGCGGCGCGGTGAACATCGCTTTTTCCGAAGACTCCGGGACGATGCTCCACCTCCACTCCTCAAGCCAGGAACCCGGGGAGGATCTTTTCGCCATCGTTTATTCCAACGAGTTCGAAGGCCTGTTTTTTGTCAAAAAGGATGGGGCGTGTTCCGCGCTGTCATTCACGGGGAATGGGGCGGGCCTCACCAACCTGTCCGCCGCCGCGCTGGGAGGGACGAAGGCGGAGTTCGACGCGGCGGCATCCGACGGAAACTTCGTATGGCAGGGGAGCCCCGCGAGTGTCACGAACCTCACCGTCACCGGGAACACGGTCCTCGGTGACGCGACCACGGACACCATCACGGTCAGCGGAAGGTTCGCGAGCAGCCTGATTCCGAATGGCAACAATACGCTGGATCTCGGAGCGTCGTCGTTTTGTTACAAGGATGGATGGTTCGCGGGCAGCGTGGTTGTTCCCCAGATGCATGGCGGCACCGTGGCGAACGGCAGCATCCACCTCCAGGGAACCTCCAACGGCACCAGGACGACGAGTTATCTCACCCTGCAGCGGAACGGCGGCTTCGTGGGTGTCGGCACCGCGGTCCCGACGACGCTCGTCGAGGTGTCCGGCAGCACTCCGGAGGTCACGCTCACCAACACCGCTTCCAGCAACAAGCAGTGGAAATGCTCGCTGCAGGGAAGTGGTTTCAAAATCACGGAAACGGGACAGGGCGACCGTCTGGTCATTTCCGCAGGCGGAGCGGTCAGCATCGGGAGCGGGGCCTTGTCCGCCGGAAGCATCACCACCACGGGGACCATCGCGGCGGGCGGGCAGACCGAGCTCTCCGCCACCCAGGCCGCGGCGACCGGCGCGAGCGCGATTTCCCGCGATCTCCTGCGGGGTGCCTATGCGGAACTCGCCAGCGACCAGACCACGGCGGCGAACACCACGCTTTCGGACATCACGGGTCTCGGGCTGACCCTGCCGGCGGGGATCTATCAGCTCAGCGGCATCACCATGGCCTCACCCGCGAATTCCGCCATGGGCATCAAGGTGAACATCAGCATCGTCGGCACGGGAACCCTCTTCGGATTCAACACTTATCACAACAGCACGAGCATCCAGACCACCCCTTACAGCCTGACGAGCATCGCCGCCTTCGGCGACATGCGCCAGACGAACGGCGGGGTGAACGGACAGCCGGGGGTGAGCGAACACCACTGCATCCTGAAGGTCACCTCCGGCAGCGCCGTCGTGAAAATGCAGTTCGCCCAGCATACCAGCGACGCCGCGCCGCTGACCGCCAAGGCCGGAAGCCATCTGCGGGCCGTGAGAATCGGCTGATTTTCCATGAAGAAAGACCACGTCCACCATGATCACACCATCCCTTAAAAGAGCCGTCGCCATCAGCGATGCCGCCGACAACGTCGCCGCCTATCTCCGCAACCAGATCTCCTCCTGCCATGCCTTCTTGACGGATGGCGGGGATCCCCAGGCCGTCTTCGACGCGCTGGGCGGGCGGGCGGCCGTCGATGTCCAGTGCTACGGCATCGCGCTCGCCGCGCTGCAGCAGATGGACGCGCGGCGCGCCACCCTCGGGATCGCGCCGCAGTCGGAGGGGCTCGTCGCGCCGGATCCGGAAATCTACCACCTCAACGAAGACGGCACCGTCACCTACAACACCCCCACCCAGCAACCATGAGCGCCCCCATTCCTCCCGCCAGGCCGCGCGCCTCGCTCGACCTCGTCATTTCCCGCGCGCAAGCCGCGTGGGACAACGAACGCCGAGGAACCCCGCTGCCGGAAACCTTCGTGCTCATGAGCCGGGCCTATTATGACAAGACCATGGGCGGACCCGGCAACGACGTGGGCATGTATGACGACGCGGCGTTCATCGTTTCGGCACAGGGGTTCTCCAGTTGGAACGCGAACACCGATCCGAGCCGCTACGGCTGGAACCCCGGAGCCGGAAAATACATGGCCCGCCTCAGGCCCGGCATCTACCGCTACCGCAGGCTCAAGCACAAGATGAACAGCCCGTCCGGCTACATGGCATACGGCCAGGGGGACAGTCCGGTGACCGTCGAGCGCATCCGCGAGGATGGCGGCGTCGCCCGGACCGAGACCGGTTGCTTCGGCATCAACCTGCATCGCGGTGGAAACAACGGCACCTCTTCGGAAGGCTGCATGACGATCCCGACCGGACAGTGGCCCGCGTTCGACCAGACCTTGTCGGGGATTCTCAAGGGGCTCAACACCACCGGATTCACACTCATTCTCATCGACACTCCCATCTGACGGGGATGGCGGGGCGGGAGGCGTGACTTCTTTTCATTCTCCCGTCCCAACGTTTCCCGGCCCCGCCTTTCCGGTCATTCCACTTATGAAAACGCTATCATTACTCCTGCTGGGCACGGTCGCCTGTTCCGCGCAACGCTACGCCACCGACACGCAACTCGCGAACGAAGCCGCGGTGCGCGCCGCCGCGGATTCCGGCAAGGCCGGGACCTCCGGAGAAGGCGTCACCGCATCCGCTTTCCGCACGGCGCTCGGGCTGGGCGGCGGCCAGTCCCCGACTTGGGCGGGCATCCTCAACACTCCGATATCCGGCGGCACCGGCAGCTTTACCACGCTCGCGGCGGGTGGAAACACCACGCTGGGAGCTTCCTCGGCGAACACGATCACCTTTACCGGAAGGATCGCCAGCCACGTCACGCCATCGTCCAACAACGCCTACGATCTCGGGACCACCGGGCTTCGTTTCAAGGACGCGTGGTTGTCCGGCGCGGTGGCCAGCGCGACTTTGGGTGTCAGCGGCGCTTCAAGCCTGGCAGGCGGGATCACGACCCCGGCCGCGACGAATCTCAACATCACGCCCGGGACGACGGGATTTGTTGATATTATGAAACCCAGTCAAACCGGTGTGCGTGAGACGGTGTTGAGGGCCAAAGTGTCGGATGGGGGGAATGACGCGTTCGCCATTTACAATGGAACCATCGGCGACGATAGGTTCGTGCCAGCTTTCGGAGGTGCCCAGTTTTCGACCTCCGCATCTCCCGCCATCATTTTCAAAGCGGTCACTGATGCTGCCAATGACACCCTTACCGCGCCTCTGATGCAATTCGAAGCTGCTCGGACGTCGTCCCTTGTGGATCCATTCAATGGGACGTTGTCCAGTATTGCAACCCGCTCGTTGTTTCGCTGGCTCAACGGATCTGTGACGGTGGGTGAGGTATCAAAAGATGGGCAGTGGGCACTTCCGTCTGTTTCCGTCAGCGGCACATCCACTCTGGGAACAACGTCAGTCACCTCTGCGACTTTCCCTCCTCTGGAATCAACCCGCAGCACCACCTCGACGACTGGGATTTTCGGAGCAATGAGATTGGCGATCAGCTCTACGGGAGACATGACGGACGGTTTGGGGGCGCAGATTTCCTTCAGTGGATCGGACAATGGCGGAAGTGGTTTCAGTTGGGGAGCCATTGGTGCCACCCGGGCCGGTGCGGACAACACCGGGGATCTGTTCTTCAGCACCAGCTCCGTTGGAACAGCCGCCGAAGCGATGCGCGTCAAGGCCAACGGCAACGTGCTCGTCGGTTCCGCGACCGATGCCGGCACCGGGAAACTCCAGGTCAGCGGCGCGGTCGCCATGACGGGGGGGCTCAGGCGCGGGACCACCACTTTCGCGGCGCGTCCGTCGGCATCCTCGAATCCCGATCTCGAACTGATCTTCACCGATGCCCTGTCCCCCGCGGTTGGCTCCGCCGTGGCCGGTGGTGGTACGAAGCGGGTGGTCGCCATCAGCAACGGCACGAACTACATCATCACGGCCATCATCATTCCCTGATGTGTCGCCGGCTGCGGCATCGCCATTCCTGATGGGGGCGCGCCAAATCAATTTCACCCGCAGCGCATCCGGGCCCGCAGGAAAAACATCATTCGCAAGGGAACAAACCCCCACTTCAAGTCTACACCGCCCATGTCACTTCACAACGAAATCTCCACCGTCACCTTCGACGGAAACAACTCCAACAGGACCGGCTACGACATCCCGTTTCCCTTCTTCGAAAAGAGCCATCTCTCGGTCATCGTGACGCGCGAATCCGACGGAGCGGAAATCCCCCTCATCCTGAACTCGGGCTTCGGGGTCGAGCAGGAGAACGAGACGAAGCCCTTCAAGATCGTCACCTCGGATCCTTGGGATTCCACCCACACCCTCACCATCACCCGCAGGATGCCCCTCACCCAGACCCACGAGTATGTGGAAGGACAGCGCATCGCGATGGGTTCTCTGGAGAAAAGCTTCGATTGGATCGTCATGCAGGTCCAGTGGCTCTGGCACCACTTCCACCGGCTCATCGCCGACCGCCCCACCCATGCGGAGCTCGCGGCCGCCATCGAGGCGGTCGAGCTCACCCCCGGTCCGCGGGGCGAGCAGGGAATCCAGGGCGTCCAGGGGCCGCAGGGGATCCAAGGCCCGCAAGGGGAGACCGGCGAACCCATGCCGCTGCTCCAGTTGGACGCCCCACCGCAGGATGGGATCGCCGGAGCGAAGCAGACCATCCACGCCGCGTTTCCCGGGACGGTGGTCGCGGGTGGAAACATCACCGTTCATTTGCGCTACCCGGGAATGCCGGATCTGGGGCCCTATCTGGTGGCCGTCCAGAGTGGAGACAACCCGGGCGTTGTCAGGACCAAGATGGTGAACGAACTGAACCTCCACGCCGCCGTCACCGGACTGGCGGACATCTGGCCGGGCGGCACCGGGACGCTCGTCATCGGGCGCAGGATCGAGGCGGCATCCTCCTCCGCTTTCGGACTGCTCGTCAGCATGGGATCCGTCACCGGCATTTCCTACACCGAGACACTTGTCGTCCCCGGGAATGAGGAATCCGCGGGGACCGTCGCGGGCGCCGGCCAACTCGCCATCGTCACCATGCCGGGCACCGGAAACAAATACACGTTCGTCGCCCAAGGCACCTCGCCCATGCGCTGGGCGGGCGTCACGTCCGGACTCATCCACGATGAGGAACTCCCCGGTTGGAGAATCCTTCGGTATCACGGCAGCGGCGCCGACCGCACCACCGAGCACGTGGCGATCGATTGAACGAGGCCTTTCAACCCACCATCATCATGCATCCTGAATTCTTGAAATCCATGGCAGGCTTCCTCGGGGCCGGTGTCTCGTTCTTCGCCACCTACTTCGCCGACGCCGTGCCCACCTCCCTGCAGACCGGCTTCGAGGGCGTCACCTCGCTCAGCGTCATCGGCTGTCTCATCTACGCCATCAAGCACCTCAACACCGAGCGGACCGAAGAACGCCGCCTGCGCGAGATGGACCGCGAACGCTGGGAGGCGAAGTGGGCGGAGGAGCACGCCGACAACATCGCCGCCCGCGAGAAGGACCGCGAGGTCCGTGAGAAATTCGCCACCGCCGTCGGCGACCTCGCCCGCGCCGTGAACCCGGATGCCGCGGACAGGCGGGAGGAGTGAGGATCATTCCCATGCATGGCCTCGGCCGCGGAATACTGAAAATACGGAGTCTGAATCAGGCCGCCGGATTATGACATATGTTTGAATATATGTATGTTTGTTTAATGTGGTTTTCGGACCGTATGCTGCATGGTTGAAGCCTGCGGCCGTGCTCCGGAGTCCGGTTCAAGCGCGGATCTCATGGGAGGCGGCGGAGGGAGGGTGAGGGAGAACGATCCCCGGATCCCCGGGGGGATATGGAAATTTTCATATGATGTGGGCCTGGTCCATAACGCGATCGGGTAGGGCATGACAACACGATCGCGTACAAGGTGAAATCTCCGGCGTCCGTTGACACGATTGAAACCTTTGCTAGCGGTGATGATGAATCCTGCCGCCCCCAATGAAAAACATCATTCGAATCCCCGTCATCATGGCAACCTCCCTCGGTGTTGCCGTTTTTGTTCATACGTCATATCGCGACGAGAGGATCGACGGGTTCGTCCGAAGCTCGCAAAAAATCTCCGTCCAGCCGGAAGCTGAAATCGACCTTCCTTCTTCCGACATGGGACTGTCTAACAATGAGAAATCCGTCGCTCCGGTCGTTTCCCGGCGACTGAGCAAAACAGCCGAATCGTTCGCGGTTTTCCAACCCAACGCCGACGTGCTTTATCCGGGAGCCTTGGTCCGGACATCCAGCCTGGTGAGCGGCACCCTCCAGCCGGTTGGAAATATCGGTCGGGCACCTTCGGAGGTCACCATTACGAATATCACGCTGCTTGAGAAAGAGAATCAGACGGGAGGTGATGCGAAGGCCGCCGTCTACAGCAGCAGGATCGACAACCCCGATGCATCGTCCGTCAATGAGGCGGTGCGATCAATGGTCAAGCGGGTGGTGCCCGGAACGACAGCGGCGAAATTGTCATACCAGTTGTTGAAAACCAACAGCTTGGAAGAAGGTTTCACACGCCTCGGTATTTCGGCCGGTTGGCTGGGAGGCGAGGTGAAATCCAGCCTCGGCAAGCAGGTGAGGGAGGAGAAATCATCTTTCATCATCAAGTTCTCGCAGGAATACTACACGGCTTCCTTCGCCACTCCGGCCCGGCCCTCGGATGTTTTTTCGAGGAGGGTGACCTCCGGAGATCTCGAACAAACGAGAGGGGACTCATTGGGTTACATTTCGAGTGTTACGTATGGAAGGGTGCTTTATGTGGTGGTTTCGAGCAGCGTTCACGAGGACCAGATGAGGACCACACTTGATCTCGCGCTGAAGCAGGTGGCCTCGAAACAGGAACTCCAGTTCTCTCATGCACAACGTGAGATGCTGGGTTCCTCCGAGATCAGGATACTGGCGCTCGGCGGAAATTCGGACCAGGCGATGAAGGTGATCTCCGGTGATCTTACGAAAGTCAGGGATTTCCTGGAATCCGGAGCCCAGTTCTCGGCCAATAGTCCCGGAGTTCCCATCAGCTACACCGCAAGATATCTTTCAGATAACGAACTCGCTAAAGTATCGTTCACCACGAACTATGTGGTGGAGACCGGAAAGGCCCGCGCGCCGGTCACCGCGGTGGTCCGCCTGGTGGCGCTTGATGTCTATCTCGATGGTTCCCCGGGCAAGGACAAGTGGTCCACATGGGTAACCATCAACGGGAAACGTTACAAGGTATGGAACCGGAAGAAAGATATCAGCGACAACGGAAACATCACTGATCCGAAGGGACCGGGAGGCGACGGAAACGCCAGCAGATATTCCTTGGAAAATGAATATGAGGTATCACTTTCGCCCGGTGAACCACTCAAGGTGGAATTCCATGGCGTGGCCCACGACAATGACGACGCCGTAGATCCTTCCTCACGTCTGTTTCTTCCATCGGATTACTGGGGGATAGGGCAGAGCACGGACACCATCAACAACTATCCCTGCCACAGGATGGGAGCCGCCAACGGTCACCAGACGGAGTATTACATCTGGTTCAACATTCGGAAGAAGGAATAGCGGGCGGATGGAGATGGTTCCCTGCGGCCCCGGGGGAGCGAAATCCATCTGCCTGAGGAATGCCGGCTGCGTTACCGGTTGGAAGATCCGGGCATGACAGCAATCTCCTCCGAAACGGGCAAATTGAAACCGAAGATTGCGAAATGCCCCCGCCTCCGTCCGTCTGTCCGTCAAAATCCATTGAAATCACAGGCATTCAAGCGCCTCTGGAAATGTGAACGGCAATTGCTAGGGGGGAGCCATGAACACGTCGCCCATCCTGTTGCTGAGCCTCATTCCCTTCTTCTTCATCTCCTGCAAGCGGCATGAGACGGGCATGAGCTATGAAGAGCGGAAAAAGCTCCCTCCGGAGGCGAACGCCAAGTCCCCGCAACCTCCGAAAGACACCGGGGCGGGCCAGACCGATGGCGGCACGCGCTCCGACTACAAGCCCACCACCGGCCCGGCCGGACAGGCTGAAACCACTCCCGCCACGCCACCCAGCGGCACCAACCCTTCTCCCTCGAACCCGAACGTGGTCCGTCCTCCCGAAGAGTGAGTCCCCATCCCACGTGATCCAAAACCCACCAGCCGTCCGAAATGAAAGTCACCCTCAATTACCGACAGATCACTCCCGAACGGAGGAATCCCGTGGAGCGCGTGGTCCAGAAATCATCGCTGCCGCCACGCCACCTGCTCATCGTTTACCGTTATGATGAGTCCGACGAACTGGTTCTCGCCATCGATCCGGAAGATCCCGAGCTTGAAGCGTCCGGCGAGATCGCTCATATCCGGCGGACCATGGAAGAGGAGATCCGTTCGATCATCGAAGAAGGCCGCATCACCGGGCAGGACAACTTTGGAATCTCGGACACGCGCGTCTGGGTGAAAACCCCGGTCGCCCGCGACAGCCTGGACGGACTGGATATCCTGATCGTCAGCCCCGACAGCGCCCCGCCCCGGGATCCCGACGATGTGCCTGTCGAAAAATTTCCCGGTACCCTCACCTGCACCGGGATGAACGACCTGGGCGAGGTCTCCGTGCGCCTTGTCACCAACCAACCCATCGAGGATGAGAACGGCCGCGAGGTTTACCGTCTGGATCTCGACCAGCCCTCCATCTCATCCCTGGCGAGGGACAGGGAGTCCGGGACGTGGACGATCCGCCTGCCGGACCGCTGCCGCGTCATCCGGTGATTCCGTGTCCATCCGTCCGGATGCTCACTTCGGCTTCCCACTGACGTCTTTTGGAGGGGGGAGCAGGCTCGGCGGCACCACGGCGGGATCTTTCCCGGCCAGCGCGATACGCATCCGGTCCAGCTCCTTGCCAACATCCTCGCCCGCCTCCTTCCGGATTTCCAGGATCCGGATCTCGATCGGCATGATGTTGATGAAATAACCCTCCGCATCATTCGCGCCGATCTCCTTCTCCCGATCCAGCAGCCAGTCCAGGCACTTGATCCGCATTTCCGTGTGGGTGAGCCTTGCGTTAGCCTCCAGCCATTTGGCAAGCCCGCCCGCCGCGTCGAAAGGAGTTTCCGTGCTGATCCGCATCTCCCTCTCGGTGAGGTTTGCCTTCGCCTCCAAAAATTTGGCAAGGGGGCCCGCTGGATCGAAGGGAGTTTTCCCGCTGTTGGGGCGGAGATGGGGCCGGCCATCCCGGCCCAGCCGGACGATCTCGAATCGAGGGTCACGCGCGGGTACCTCCACCAATTGGAAATGAATGTTGGTGTAACAGGCGTCTCCCACCGTAGTGGTCTTGGAGAGATCCCCGAATGTGATCGAGGGCCGCTTGTCGCCCAGGTGTTCCGTCAGGACGGGGAACGCGTTTTTCTTCAGCTCGGTCAGTTTTTTGAAAGCCCGGCGGCATTTTTCGAACCGCTTCTTGTAGTCCTCGCTGACACCGGTCTCCCCGGCGAGTTGCTGGGCGATCGACAACGGGGCGGCGGCCTGCTCCTCCATCACCAGATCCTCCACGAGGGCGCGCACCGATCGATCATCCGCCACCGGGACCTGCGCGACGAGGGCGGAAACGGAGAGCCCGAGGAATGCGAGGGTCGCGGGTATCGTTGTTGTTTTCATTTATAACGGAATCAAGCGGGCGTGTGACGATTTTCACGATGACGCTCGAGGCGGCCCGCGTCACGGATATTTCCGCCTCACAAGTCTCCGCATGCGCACGGAGTCTTTTCAGAATCCGCGCTCTGTTAGAAATCCGCCCGACGTTTGCGGAAAAGGTGTTCGAGTCCCCGGACCATCGCGAGGAACATCACCAGGAAGGGAAACGTCAGGATGTGAAACACCACGCTGGCCAGTTGGGCGAGGATCGGAATATCCGCCGGAGGATGGGGCGCATATCTCCCGTCCTCCCCCAGCACCGGGATGCCCGGCACCCACCAGAACACCAGCGCATTGGAAATGCCCGCCAATACCAGGTTCAGGCAGAACGCCGCCACCGTGAGAATCACCAGCCAGCCGAACCCAGCGTCGTGTTTCCACTTCCAGCGGAAGAAGACGAGCGCCAGCCAGATGGAGGCGATGGTGGCTGCTGCGAGGTAACCCGTGAGGAATCGGGACTCCCCGTGCCTCGCGAGGCCGCCACCCTCCAGGACGACCGAAAGCACATACGGGATCCTCGCGAAAACCGGACCCGTGACCCAGATGCTCGCGACGGCGGCGATCCGCGTCACCGTCATTTCCGCCCCGGGATTGCCTAAGGTCGGCGTGACAGGTTCGGGCGGAGTCGTCATCGGATTCGGTTCGGGGGAATATCCCGGTCACAGGTCCTTGAGGAACTCCAGCATTTTCGGGTCGGTCTCGGTGACGGATGCCGCCACCTGGAGATTGATCCATATCACCTTCTTTTGCCTGATGCGCTCGACCGTCTCCTTCTTTTCCGCCGCGAGTTCTTCCTTCGAGAGAGAGGATTCCTTCGACGCGAGTCCCCTCAGGAGCTGGCGGAGGAACAACGAGTTCGGGTAGGTTTCCGCCTGGATCCACGACCCATCCGTCACGGCCACCACCCGGAAAGGACCGGATGGCATGCCCTCCGCCTTCGCGGGGAACACGATGTCATAAAAGGTTCCGACCTTCATCGGTGGTGTTTCCGTGTGGCCGCTCCTGCCGCAGGACAATGAAAGCAGGGCGAGCGTTGAAAACAGCAGGGCGAGGAAACGGGTTTTCATGAGGAAACAAGTCTAACACGGGAGGCGGGAGGCTGTCCATCGTCGTCGCGTTGCGGTCTGTCTGGATTCTCCCGCCACCCGATTGGGAGAGGGGCGGGGCGTGCGGTGAGAGTCAGTCCCTGATCCTTTTTTTGCTTCCGGTGGCTTCCTCGTCCTCCCGCGGGACAAGGGTGAATTTGCCGGGGGAAATCCGGATCTCGGCATCGAGGGCATCGGCGACCTTCGCCAGCACCGCCAGCCAGCTGATCTCCTTCACCCGGAAGGTCAGCTTCCGGGCGAGCCGGTCCTCCACCTGCGACTTGTCGATGTTGAGATAAAATCCCGGCGTCGTCATGGACGAATCGTCCAGTGTCGCGATGATCCAGGATGCCTCCGTATTCTCGATGTCGAACACCGGATGAATGTAGGCCGCCTGTTTCATGGTCCACTCCATCGTCTTCGGATCCGGCGGGGGAGGGGCGTCGAGCGCGCGCAGGGTCCCCATCATGAGGACACATGTTAGAAAAACCGGCGGATGTTTCAGCGTTCGCATTTGAACGGACGTATTAGCCGGACCGCAGGTGGAAGGGAAGCTGGAAGATGACGGGGCGGGCCTCGCATTGACCGGACATTCGGGAGTCGTCGTCCTCATTCCATTTGAATTTTCACCGCCAAGACGCCAAGAACGCCAAGAAGATGGCAACTGGTTGAGAGCCTGATTGAAAAATAGAACGGCGGATCTTCAGTCCGACTTTCCTTCCTCACAATGCCACTATCGGATTTTCTCCAAACCTTGGCGTTCTTGGCGTCTTGGCGGTGAAAACTTCCCCTCAATTCCAGGAACGTTTTCAAAAAAGAGACCCCGTCAGTCCAGCTTTGCCGCCCACTCCGCGGCCGCGGCGGGATTGTTTGTCTGCAGGGAACTCACCGCCCCACGGATGGCCGCCTTCGTGACGGGAGACATGGGGGCCCTCGAAAGCCACTCCAGCGTCTGTTCGGGGTTCTGGGTCGTCCACCGGCTGAACTGCGAGGTGATCTCTTGCGCCGGCCAGGTTTTCTCCAACGCGCTTAAAAATCCCTCCATTCCCCGGTCCGCCGTCCGGTTCCCCGAGATGGCACCGCTGAAGCCCTCGAACTGGTCGAACCCCATCCACTCCTGCCCGCCCACCTTGGCCCACACCGCGGCGGCCTTGTCGTAGGGCATCTCGCCCATGCTCCACTGGATGGAGTTCCACGCGATCGCCGCCGCCTGTTCGGTGAACGGCGTCTGCGGCAGGGAATTGAGCCAGTCCGCCGCGCTCTCCACGCTGGTGGAGGTTCCGTTCACCTGGATGCCGAAGGCGACGCGGGTCGCCTCCACGAAATCCCGCGGCTCCATCTTCGCCAGGTTCTTTCCCAACCATCCCAAGGCCTCCTGCTGGTCCTCGCGCATCCATCCCTCGATCACCGCCGACCGCGCGTTCAGTGCCTTGGCCGTGTCCGGATTCGCCTCGATCCATGCCAGCGCCGCCTGCGGATCGGTGTGCGCCCACCCCCGCGCGATCGCGCGGAAGTCATCCCCGGGAAGCACCAAGGGCACCTGGGACGTCAGATAATTGAGGGCGCCCGCCGCATCCACCTCACCCCACCTCGTCGCCATGGTCTTGTATTCGTCGTAAGTCTTGCCCTCCCGGTGGAGCTCCAGGAATTGCTCGTGCAGCGCGGAGCCGTCCTCCGGGCGCATCATCTGCAGGAGCAGGCTGTAGTTCCTCGACCTCCGGCTCTGGTTGGCATCCAGCAGCACCCCCCGGCATGCCTGTATCAGCTTCTCGTTCACCTTGCCCGGAACCGCCCCGGCATGGATCGCCTCGAAGCCCGAGAGCAGCCGCGCCGTTTCCCCGTCCGCGATGAACGTCGTCGGCGAGGCCCCGCGGTCAGCCCGCGATTTCGAGCCTTCCTTGGCTCCGGTCTTGGCTCCAGCCCTGGCTCCGGCCTTGGACGACCCGGTCTCCTCCTGCCGCAGGGATTCCGCGCCTGCGGATTTCCCCATGTTCCACGCCACCAGCCACCCTCCCGCCGCCGCCACAGACAGCGCGCCCACCACCCAACCGGGATAAGTTCTCTTTGTCATTTCCAACACGATCTATCAGAAAAAAAATCCCCGTCACGGCAAAGATGCGGCGGTTGGAAACAAGGCATTGGTCCTATGGGGCCTATAGGACCCATGTGACCCATGTGACCCATGTGACCCATGTGACCCATGTGACCCATGTGACCCATGTGACCCATTTCCGGAAAAACGGCAATCCACCTCTCCCCGAGTAGGGCATGCCGCGTCCCCCGGCCGCCAATCTGCTTTCTCCGGAAAAATTCACCTATCCGGCCATTTTTCGCAGGACGTGGCGATGGACCCGGTGTATTGACGTTCCACTCCCACCCATGCCGAACCACTCCTCCGACCACCTGCCTTCCGGCCTCTTCATCGCGGATGCCGGAGGCCGTGTCATCTACGTGAATGAGCGCTGGTGCGAGATCGCGGGAATCCCGGCGGAGCAGGCGATGGGCGACGGCTGGCGGCGCGCCGTCCACCCGGACGATCTGGACGCGCTCGCGGGCGAATGGCAGGACGCCGTGGCATGGCGCCGCCCCTTCCGCTGCGAGGCCAGGTTCCTCCACGCGGATGGCCGGGTCGTCTGGTTCGAAGGCGAGGGATTTCCCATCAACAGTTCCGAAACCGGAAACGCCGGCTACATCGGCACCTGCACCGACAGGACGGGCGGCCGCCGCGACCTCGCGCGCTCGCGCCTGTATGAGGCGCTGCTGTCGAACAACCCGGACTTCGCCTATGTCTTCGACACCAGCCGCCGCTTCATCTATGCGAACCAGTCCCTCCTCACCATGTGGGGGAAAACGTGGGAGCAATCCATCGGGCTCGACCTGCGGGAGATCGGCTATCCCGAATGGCACGCCGCGATGCACGAGCGAGAGATCGACTCCGTGGTCGCCACCGGCAGGCCGGTCACCGGGGAGGTCCACTTCGACGGCACCCACGGCAGGCGTCTCTACGAATACATTTTCAGTCCCATCATCGGAAACGACGGCAGGGTCGAGGCGGTCGCCGGGGCCACCCGCGACGTCACCGAGCGGAAACAGGCCGAGGAGCGGGCGAATTTCCTCAACGAACTCTCCGGCCGCGTGATGCGGCTGGACACCGAGGCGGAGATCATCGCGGAAGCCGTCGGCTCGCTCGGGCGCCAACTCGGCGTGGGGAGGTGCTATTTCATCGAGAGCCTCAAAGGGGAGAACCTCCTGCGCGTCGCGCCGGACTGGTTCCGCGAAGGCGAGGCAAGCATCGCAGGAGACTACCCCATCGACAGCTTCGGCGGCGAGGACTGGTGGGAAAAATACTCCGCCAGCGCCCTCGCCGTGGAGGATGTGACGAGCGATCCGCTGACGTCCACGAACTTCGACTCCTACCTCCGCCTGAACATCCGCTCCTACGCCACCCGCCCCTTCCGCAGGGTCGGCCCGTGGAGCGTGGTGCTCGCCGTGACCGAGTCCGCACCCCGGCGGTGGTCGGAGGAGGAGATCACCCTGCTCGACCACGTGGCCTCGCGCGTGTGGCCGCTCGTCGAGCAGCTCAGGTGGATCGACTCCCTGCGCGAGGCGGACCGCCGGAAGGACCAGTTCCTCGCCACCCTCGCCCATGAGCTGCGGAATCCGCTGGCCCCCGTCCTCACCGGCCTCGAACTGATGCGCCGGGCGAAGGACGAGCCCGGGACCGTCGACCGCATGACCGGCATCCTGGAGCGCCAGATCAGCCAGATGGCCCACCTCATCAACGACCTGCTGGACATCTCGCGGGTGAACACCGGGAAAATCATCCTCGACCCACAACCCTCGTCCCTCGCCGTCGTCCTGCGCAACGCCATCGAGACCGCGCAGCCCGCGCTGGACGAGCGCGGCCACCACTTCACCGCGGACCTGCCGCCGGAGTCGCTGGTCGTGCTCGCGGACGGCCCGCGCATTTCCCAGGCTGTTTCCAACCTGCTTTCAAACGCCGCGAAATACACGCCCGGCGGCGGCACCATCCGCCTCGACCACGCCGTCGCCGGCGACGGCATCCGGATACGCGTCACCGACAACGGCCAGGGCGTCGAGCCCGCCGAGCAGGCCGCCATTTTCGAACCCTTCCACCAATCCGCGAATGGCAGCGCGGACGGGCTGGGCATCGGCCTCACCCTCGTGCGCGCGCTGATGGAGATGCATGGAGGCACCGTCACCGTCCGCAGCGAGGGCCGGGGCAAGGGGAGCGAGTTCATCCTCCACCTGCCCGCCAGCGTCGCGGCGGAATCCTTCGTTCCGGAACATGAGGAAACGCCCCCCACGCCCCCGGCCGCCAAACGGGTGCTGGTGGTGGACGACGGCCGCGCGAATGCCGACATGCTGGCCATCTTCCTCCGGCACGAGGGCATGGAAGTGGCGGTGGCCTACGACGGGCTGGAAGCGCTCGAAGCGTCCCGCTCCTTCCGCCCCGAGTTCGTTGTCATGGATATCGGCATGCCCGTGATGGACGGCATCGAGTCCGCCAAACAGATGCGCGCGGAAGGGCTGGACGCCGTCCTGATCGCCCTGAGCGGCTGGGGCCGGGAGGAAGACCGCCAGTCCACCGCCGAGGCCGGATTCCACCACCACCTCACCAAACCCGTCTCACCCGCGGACCTGCGCAGGCTGATCGCCGGATGAGGGTGATGGAAGGGATTTGTTAGAATGGATCTGCTGGTATGGAAAACATCGGGTCTTCCCGGAACTTCCAGCGCCAATGGTGTGAGATTTCGTTGGTCAATGAGGGATGTCTCGAGCTCGACTTGAATCTTCAGCTCCAATGGTGTTTGGTGCCGTAATACCGGTTACCAAAAAATTATTTCCGAAACGAGTGCGGCGATGGTCCTGCAAACCGCGGCCCGGAGTTCAAGCTTCAGCTTGCTCTTTCACCTTCGCCCGCTTTTCGAGCTGCTCAGAACCACTCCTGGTACTCTTGAAAGAGCAAGCTGAAGCTTGAACTCCGGACAGCGCCAAGGATCCACAAGTCGTATGGAGTATCGGAAACCACTTCTGGTAAACCGTCTGGAGCATGCGGGAGATATGCTTTTGAACGGCTCCGAATCTTCAGCACCAACGGCGAAATGTGATCTCCAGCACCAAAGGTGCGAAAGGTGAGAGCCCGGGGGTAAGCAAAGCGCAACCCCGGGACCACGATCCCAGAAGTATGAAGTCCTGAAAGGACGCAATCCGGTGGTGCGGAAAGTGGAGGTGCGGTTGATATTCGGTTCACTGATATTCTCCCATCGAGATATCGCCCTGCGGCGCGGCGATGACCACTTTTCCTTCAAGGGTGGTTTTGCCCGCGACTTTCAATGAATCCGCGTTCGTTTCCCCGCGAAGACGGGTCTTGGTCGTATCGCCGTTCCCGATGACGGTGGTGTTCGGGCCTTCGCCGGTGGCATTGGGTCCGATGACGATGGAGTTGCTATCCGAGTTGCTGTAGCCTCTCGACTGGTAACCGATGTAGATGCTGTTGTTGGCCGTCTGGAGCGGTGTGGTTCCCGTGGCCCCTTGATATCTGCCCGAATTTGCTCCCAGGAAAACGTTGCCGTTTCCAGACGTATTCGCATCACCGGATAGAAGACCAAGCGCCACATTGTATGATCCGACGGTGTTGCCGACCATGGAGCTGGCTCCATGAACGGAATTGTAGGAGCCTGACGTATTTTCCGAAAGCGCGCCCGATCCTAAAGCGCTGTTCGCAATGCCCGTGGTTTTGAACATGGACATCGTGCCCATCGCTGTGTTATAGCTCGCCGTCACGCCTTGATTGAGCGCCTTTACGCCCACGGCGGTGTTGCCGGTTCCGCCATTCAGATATTGGAGTGTGGCGGCACCCAGCGCCGTGTTGTTCACCCCGGTGGTATTTGCGGCGAGGGCGAAGCCTCCGAAGCCCGCGTTGAAATTGGCGGTGGTGTTTGCCGCAAGGGCGTTGTAGCCGAATGCGGTCACCAGGTTGCCCGTGGTATTGATCACGAGCGCGTTGCCGCCGACCGCTGTATTCCAAAGGAGATCTCCCGCCCCGCGGCCGATCCTCAGCCCATTGACGTGCGAGTCTTTTGCCGCTCCGATACCTCCGCTGACGATGAGGGCGCCGGCGGCGGACGAACCGGACACGTTGGTGGATGTGATCGAAACCGGTTTGCCGGCCGCGAAATTGACCGCGCCCGTCGAATCGATGGTGAAGATGGAGCTGCCGTTCACCGAAATACCGTTGCCCGAGGTGCCCGTGAGGTTCAGGCCTCCCGTGACGCTCAGCGAACCACCGGTGACCGAGACGTTCACTGAGTTGAAAGCGGCGGTGTTGGCCGCTGTATCAATTCTAAAGACGGGGGAATATCCGGAACCCGCGAAATAAGGATTATATCTCCAAACATCGAACGTTCCGGTATCGGTCTCGGACTCGGCTCCGAGCACGAAAGAGATTGGCTTGCCAAACAAAGTCACTCCGCCATCCCAAGCCCCTCGGGACGACTCCGAAACCGCCGAATAGATCGACACACCTCCGCTATAACTGAACAACTGGAAGTTGTTGCGCCCGGCCCAGGCCGTCGGCCAGAGTCCGCTGTTCTCGCCGGAGTCCAGGAAAAACCCTTCATGAAGGTTTGCCGGTACCGCGGATGCGGATTGGCCGGCCACAAGGATCAACAAGGACGATGCCAAACCGATGTTTGTGAGAGCTTTGGGTTTCATGATGGTGATGCGTGCTTGTTTGAGTGGATCGTGATTTTGGAAAGGGAGCCAAGATCGGGCGGACGAATGGCGGCCCGAACATGCCTGTTCCATGGGTGAAGGTCGATATTTTTCGAGCTACCTCTTTTTGTTTGTTAGATGACACGATGCCCGCTCCCGTCACGAAAAACCATGATCAACAAGGGTGCGTATGATGTGCCGACACCGGTTCCATCCCTCGGACGACCAGCGGAGCCGGAGCGTTTGGCAAAGCGGACACGAACCTTCCTGCATCACCGACCTCCGGCCATGGAGCAGCCTTGTGGAGAAAGCATGAAAGATATGTCGATCCCCGCGCTACCCCTTCCTCTTCCTCGGCCGGGTCATGAAGAACAACGCCACTCCCAACAAGGAGACCGCGAACGTTCCGCCGGTGACGAGGGTGAGGCTCCAGTCCCGGATGTCCTTGTTTTTGATGAATCCGAACTTGTGGAACAGGGTGAAGATGTCGGCCTCGAATTGTTTTCCGTCGTCGGTGTGGCGGGTGACGCTGCCGGTGACGGTGGAGACATAGACTCGGTTGCCGTCGCCATCGCCCGCGTCGAACCGGTAGACGGGCAGGAGGCGGAAGATCCCGATATACTCGCGGTTGAAGGCCGTGAGGTAGTCGGTCTTTTTCACCGGCGTGCCGCCGAGGAAGGCGCTTGCGATTTCACCGGCGTAGATCTCATCCGCGGCGGGATCCACCGCTCCGGTGACGGCGTTCACATAACCGGGTTTCCCCTTGGCGGTGAAGATCTGGTAATGCGGCTGCCCGGCGATCATGCGCAGGTTGATGGCGGTCGCTTCTCCGGGGAGCTTCGCCATGGCATCCGGGGCGGTGAGCTTGATGGAGGCGGGGTCGATGAGCGAGTTCCCCGGGCGCGCCGCCGGTGGCGGGGCCTGGGTGCGGGTCATCACGGTGTGGAGCACGCCGCTGCCGGAGGACATGAGGAGCGTGAGGCTGAAGATGAGGCCGAGCCAGCGGTGGGCCTTGCGGATCCAGGGTTTCATGGGTGTGGGGATGGATGATGGTGAAAAGAAATTTGTTCTGCGGATGCGGATGGTTCGAGCGCGGAGCTCAAGGAAGGGCGATACGCGATCGCCCTTCCTATAGGATGCCGTAACGATGGAGATATCCAAAGCGGTGGGACGCTGGCGCGTAAAGCTGGCGCGTAAAGCCGCCGCTTCCCACCGCATTCGATAAAAGGGCGATCGTGTATCGCCCTTCCCTGGGTCACCATTTCCATTCGAGGCCGGCGAAGACGCTGCGGCCGTCGCCGGGAAGGAAGCTGCGGGAGGTGGTGGTGGGGTTGAGGCCCGCGTCCGCGACAACGCTGGTGGTGGCGGCGTATTCCTCGTCGGTGAGATTTTTCGCCTCGATGAACCACGACAGGCCTTTTTCCTGACGGCGGCCGATCTTGAATCCGAGCAGCGCGTAGGGATCCGCGCTCAGCGTGTTCGCGTGATCGACGTATGCCTTCACCGGCACCCACTCGACGGTGGGTCCCGCGTAATAACCGGCCTTGTTCTCCCAGACGAGCTCGCCACGGATGAGGTGGGGCGGCAGACCGGCGATGGTGTTATCGCCATAGGTGTTGTCATCGTCGAACTTGAAACGGCCATACGTCCACGCGCCACGGAGGTAGAGGCGGTGGTCCGGCAGCTCCCCGAGGTCCGTTCCGAGCAGGTCCGCCTCGCCGAAGATCTCCAAGCCCTGGTGGATCGTTTCATCCGCGTTGGTGGTGCCGAGCGGTGTGCCGGCGGAGTCGTTCAGGGCGAGGAATTCATCCTCCACCTGCGAGGCGTAGGCGGTGGCGTCCCAGCGGAAATTCGCGTGGCTGCCACGGGTGCCGATCTCCACGGTGGTGGCGGTCTGCGCCTTGTTCGCGGTGAGCGAACTGTTCGCCGCCTCCGAGAAGGAGGGCGGCTCGTAGCTGCCGCTCACGTTGCCGAAAATCTGGAAGTTCTCCGCGTCCCAGCGCACGCCGGCCTTGGGCGAGAAGTCCTCATAGGAGCGGTCATAGCTGCCGGAGCCGCCGACGTGCTGCTCGTTTTCCCGCCGGTTGCTCGCGGCGGTGGCCCCGAGGATGCCGGTGAAGCCGTTCCCCAGCGCGAGCTGGTCTTCGACAAATCCCTCGATGTTCGTGGCGGTCTGGTCCGCGCTGGCGGTGAGCGGACCGCGGCTGCCGAACTGGTTCTTGTAGGTCGCCGCATCCGTGGAACCTTCGGTGAAAAGCACGCCCGCCCGCACCCGGTTGTCCCGGCCGAGGAGCTGGCTGTCATTGGTGAACGTTCCGCCGAAGAGGAAGTCGTGGGACAGGTTGTCGATCACTCCGGCGAAGGGGGTGATGGGATGGTCCAGGTCCTTGTAGGTATAGGCGGCGGTGAACTCGACGGTGTTGTTTCCATTCCGCAACGTCGTCTTGTCCGCGATGCGGAAGAGGTCGAAGTCGCGGCGGTTGTC
Source organism: Luteolibacter yonseiensis (assembly GCF_016595465.1). NCBI lineage: Bacteria > Pseudomonadati > Verrucomicrobiota > Verrucomicrobiia > Verrucomicrobiales > Verrucomicrobiaceae > Luteolibacter > Luteolibacter yonseiensis. The sequence continues at coordinate 146,179 of NZ_JAENIK010000005.1, forward strand.
GTAGCGGACCGCTCCGAAGAGCGACTCGTCGGCCTGCGATGGATCGTCCTCCAGCTCCGCCTTCGTCAGGTTGCCGGGGAGCTCGGAGCGGGCGCTGACCGCCGTGACGAAGAGGCGGGTCTCCGCGCTGTCGGAAAGCTGCCAGCCGAAGTTGCTGAAAAAGCGCTGGCTGTTCTGCTCGGCGTGGTCGCGGAAGCCCTCCTGGTATTGCTCGGAAAGGCTGAAATACGCGTCCCCCGCGCCTTCATGGAATCCCGCCGCGACACGCGCGCGGAGGTAGTCGAACGAACCGGCCTCGAGGCGGGCGGAGCCGCCGGGGGCGGTGAGACCGGTGGCGGAGATGTAGTCGATGGCGCCGCCGAGCGTGGACGCACCCGCGCTGAGGGCGTTCCCGCCGCGCAGGATTTCAATGTGATTCGTCGCGAGGGGATCGACGGCCTGCATGTCGAACCCGCCATCGGCCAGGTTCAACGGCACGCCGTCCTGCATCAGGCGGATGCCCCGGCCATGGAATGTCCGCTGCATGCCGGAACCACGGATGGAAAGCCGCGCCTCGTCCGAGCCGAAGCGCGGTTGCGCCACGACGCCGGGCGAGAGGGCGAAGGTGTCCGCCATCGTGCTCGCGCGGCCCTGCAGGTAGCGTTCCGCATCGACGACCTCCGTGCCGCCGGGGACCTTTGCGAGTTCCTCGCGGCTTTGTTCCGCGGTGGGAACGGTCTTGGAACGAGGGGCTGCGGCCTCCACGACGAGCTCGGGAAGCTGGCTGGGTTCGGCACCGGACACGCCGGCGAGGGAGATGGTGAAAAGCAATGTGTGGGAAAGTTTCATAAGATGATGTTCTGTTCTTGAGACGGGGGCGCGATGGCCCGCCATGAGGGAAAGAGGGCACGATGGCCCGCCATGAGAAAAAGGGCGCGTCTCCGGTACGGGAGGCGCGGACACAGGGTATCCGTTGGAATGCAGGGGCGTCTCCGCGGTCTCCGGCGGATGTCACCGGACGACGGCCCGGAGCTCACGCGTCAGCGTGCTCTTCACGGAGACAAGCAGAAGCTTGCATTCCGGACAGCGCCGCGAAACGACCGGATCCTTTCTGGGAATCCACGGGTGGGCTTGCCTGACGATCAACGGAGCTTACGCTGCTCGCGGCGGCTGCATGGGCACGGCATGATAGACCGCGCCGAAGGTCCCGGCGTATTCCGTCACGATGAACTCCAGTTCGTCATAACGTGGCTGCGGCACCCGCACGGGGACCGGCAGGGCGACCTCCAGCTTCATCTCCGACTTGAGCAGGGGCTTCCGCTCCTCCTCGGTCTTCGACTTCTTCACCACCTTGCACAATTCGCAAGGGTGCTCGCCATCGAAGGTTTTTCCGACGGCTTCGGTGAGCGAGGAAGTGTTGGAAAACTCAACCAACATGTTTCCCCATGCGATGGTCTGAAGCAAAGCCAAGTGACCGCCCATGGATACGAGAAGAATCCCGACCAGGAGGTATTGACCCGCGCGTAGCGCCCACTTCGACATCGCGCGAATAAAACGGTCCACGGCGGACATGGTCAAGAGGTTTGTGGCTGATCCTATCAAGGGGCGGAAGCTCCGGGACCTTCATCACACCATCAAAGGCGGCGGCGAATTCACGAATACAATTTCCCCAGCGATCCCAAACCGGATCTACCGCCTCCTGCGGAACAAAACGAATGCCGACAACATGGACAATCCCAGTCCGCTCGGCTCGGGAATCGTCGTTGAAAAGTTGTCGACACTATCACCAAATTGGTTGAATCCAAGGAAGAGATGCGCCTGATCTGCGGAGGCCAGAGCCGGGTTATTGATTGTCGACTGCACAAAACCGACCTGGTTGAGAAGCGTGCCGGACGAGGTGGACGTGTGGATGATCCCCGTCACGTTGAAATTGTTGGAGCCGATATAGTCCACGGAAATCCTGTAACGATACCAGGTGTCGGTAAGCTCCTCCGAAGTGAGGGCGGAAGCGATCAGCTCGGAGTCGTCGTAGAGGCCGATCATCCCTCCATCCATATTACCGGATCCCATCGCAATACCAGATAGATAGGCTGTTTGCCCGTCATTCGTGGGCATTCCGTCAACTTGCTGGGGACTGGAGGTCGTCGTGAATCCAAATTGGGTGAAAAAAGTCCCCTTGAGATAGAACTCGGCGGACCAGCTGCTGAGATCGCCACGGAACGGGGTATCAAGCGTCCAGACCTGGGAGGCGCCGATGAGCCCCAGATCGACATGCCCCGAATTCGAGAGTCCTCCACTGGCGCCCTCGGCGATGAGGCCGCTCGTCTGGGACGTCGAAAAATTGTTGGTAAACTGTCCTGGCGTGTTGAAGTCAAAAGACAGGGCCGCTTGCGACACTCCCGGCGAGATGAGAACAAGAAGGACTGGGAGTAATTTTGATTTGGCAAGCATCTGTTATGGCTGTGAGGAAGTTGTGAGGCAATCTATGGCTGTTAGATCGATTGTCAACGCAATCAGACAAACGGCGTCCGTGACCCGAACCTTTCAAGAGGCAGACAGGAATTGATTCGAATCCTGTCTTCGGGATCATCGGGTTCACTTGGGAGGGTTTCAATACCAAGCCTCATGCGCTGGTGGACGCATGTTGCCTCATACTTCCCTCATCAGGGAATCGTGTTCCCGATTTATTTCACCGAGAAGCCGATCTTCTGGCCAGGTACCAGCCGCGTGCTTCGGATCGTCACGTTGCCGTTCTTCACCTTTGTCGGAATGACGACCGTGCGCTTCTGTCCCGGCAGCAGTCCCTTGAGCGATGTCTTCGCCTCCGCTCCCGCGTAGGCCGGATAAGCGTCGTAATAGATGGGGGCCACACCGGTGTTGGAAAATGTCAGCTTCACCGCCTTGGCGGACCGCTTGGCGGAGTCGAGCCGGAAGCGGTAGCCCATGGCACGGCCCACCTGGCCGATCCGTGCCATGTCGGCGTATTGCGGCTGGTCGTTGCCGATCATGAAGCTGGTGTGGAATCTCGCGCTGGCGGATTCGAGGGATTCCCCGTTCGGTCCTTTTTTGGAAAGCGCCTCTCGCTGGTCACGATCATTATAGTAGCTCAGCTCGCCGCCGCCCGGGCTGGTCTGCCAGCGGTCCGCTCCGAAGAATTTCCAGCGCGGCGCGTTCACTTTCGGATGCTCCTTGGCGAGGAACGAATCGTCGAAAAGCCCGAAGGGAAGCGACTTCAATTTCTTGTCCTGGAGGAAAGGTCCGATCTCCGCGTCCGCCGCATCGATGGAGATCATCCAGTGCGTCTGCTTGAAACACGCGGCCATGTGGTTGAGAAACCGCGCCTGATAGGCCCGGTCCGGAAACGTGAGGCCGGACTCGAACGGCCCGTCGTAAATATGGTATTCCGACCAAAGCCCGAACCCGCACTGGAGGAAGGCCAGCCGCGGATCCTTGTCATAACGGGCGGCGAACGCCTTGAAAAACGCGAGGTGCGCCTCCTGCCACGCGGCGTTCCCCCAGTCAGGGAATCCGGTTGCCTCGCCCTCGCTGTCCGCGGTTTTCCCCCGCCAGCCGGGCGAGTTCCGGATGTAGGCCGGCACGCCGGAGGGCTTCGCCGGATAGGTGTCCCAGAAACGCAGGATCGCCTGGTGTTTCCGCTTCGCCACCGCCGCCAACTGCCTGTCCACCGCGGTCCAGTCATACGATTCCGGTCCCTTCATGACCGCCGAATACGGCAGGTAGCAGAACTCGAGCTGGATCGGAGCGGTGGCCGCATGCTCCGAGTCCGACCAGAGGACGAGCCCCGTCATCGGCTGCACCGCCGCCACGGTCGGCTTCACCCGGAAGGCCTTCCACTCCTCCGCCTTCACGACCGTGGCCATCAATAAAAGGCAGGCAGCCGCCAGAGTTCCGGACATTCGTTTCATGTCGGGAAAATGGCGGCGGAGCGGGCGGGTGTCAACGGGAGTGGTGGTGGTTTGCAGCACACATTGCGAGCGGTGCGGATCCAAGGTCAGGTGGTGGCAAAGGGATTTCCAGATGGCTGGGAGTATATACTTCGAGCGGCCATGCTTCGGACGGCTATGCTTCGTGTTTCGTGTTTCGTGTTTCGTGTTTCGTGCTTCGTGTTTCGTGCTTCGTGCTTCGTGCTTCGTGCGGTGTGGATTGGCGTGTGGCATGACAATCTCGCGCCGCGGCATCTCCAGCACCAAAGGTGCGCGATGAGAGAGCCCAGGGCAACGCCCTGGGAATGGACCACAAAGCATATTGAGTCCTGAAAGGACGGCATCCCTGGCGCGCCGCACCGCCCTTGATTTCGTCCTTTCAGGACTTGGAAATGTGTCGGTCCATGACCCGGGGTTGCGCTTCGCTCACCCCGGGCTTTCACATTCCGCACCTTTGGTGCTCGAAAATTCCATGCCTCCGCACCTCCGCACCTCCATACCTCCATACCTCCATACCTCCATACCTCCATACCTCCGCGCCTCCGCGCCTCCGCGCCTCCGCTCCATGGCCTTGCACCGCCTCATCATGTCCTCGCGCTGCGGCATCTCCAGCACCAAAGGTGCGCGATGAGAGAGCCCAGGGCGACGCCCTGGGAATGGACCACAAAGCATATTGAGTCCTGAAAGGACGGCATCCCTGGCGCGCCGCACCGCCCTTGATTTCGTCCTTTCAGGACTTGGAAATGTGTCGGTCCATGACCCGGGGTTGCGCTTCGCTCACCCCGGGCTGTCACATTCCGCACCTTTGGTGCTCGAGAATTCCCCCATCTTTCCAACCTTGCCATTCCCGCCGCCCCGGCCTTTTCTGACCCGGTGCAGAACCCCGTCACCTCCGACAAGATCGCCGCGCTGGAGCAACGGCTGGCGGCGCTCGGCATCACGGAGGCGGACCTGCTGGAAAAATTCGTGCGCGGCTCTGGCGCGGGCGGACAGAAGATCAACAAGACCTCCAACTGCGTCTTCCTGAAACACCTGCCGACGGGTGTTTGCATCAAGTGCCAGATCGACCGCTCGCGCGAGATGAACCGCTTCCTCGCGCGCCGGGAATTGTGCGACCAGCTCGACGCCATCCGCGAGGGCAGGGCGGTCGCCAAGACCCAGGCCATCGAGAAAATGCGCCGGACCAACCGGCCCCGTTCGCGGAATTCGAAAAAACGCAGCGTGGCGGACAAACGCAAGGTCTCGGAAAAAAAGTCGATGCGGCGAAGACCGGGAGCGGACTGATACCATTTTTCATCAATAAGGTGACTCTGATCCCAAGTCGCGGCTCCGTGGACTGCGTGCAGCTCGCTGCCGCTTTCATCTGCCAGCTCGCTGGCCGGGACGGAGGTTCGGATTCATCGGGCGCGCCTCCCCTTGTGCGACAGCCTGCGGAGCAATCAATGATTCGCTCTGATTCCGCCGTGTCAGCAAGCTGACTACGGAAAGCGGCAGCGAGCTGCGCGCAGTCCAAAAACTTGCCCGCTCCAATCGTCCCTTTATTTCCGGAAACTGGTATGACGGGCAGGGGATGTGTGCCCGGCTTTTGGATTTCCACCACAAAGGCGCGAAGGTCGCGAAGGGACGCAAAGGAAGACAAAGGTGCAGCGGCAAAAGATTCGCCGGTCCCATCCTCCCTGGCGGTCATTCCATCCGTGCCAGCCTCGCAAAATGCCGTTCGTAGAACCGGATGTAGTTGCTGGCGATCTGACAAGAGGTGATGCGGTCGATGGATATCCGGTCGGGCGACTCCGATCTACGGGCCGTCCCGGTGAAGTGATGGATGTGGGCAGCGTCGTTTGCCACATCCGACACCGTGCCGATGAGAAACTCCGGGGGATCGGAAGCCTCGTCCTCCACGATGACGATCTCATCCGCGGCGCGTGATGCGAGGAACGAATCAAAGCTCTGGATCGGGGCGCTGAACCCGAAATCGACCTGCTCCAGCACTCCCTCGATCTGCAACAGTTCCCGCTGGAAACGGCTGGTATCGTTGCAGCCCAGTTCCGTCACATCCGGACGCCTGACCAGGAGGTAGCCGTCCGGATGGAAGTCATGGAAATACTGGAAAAGCAGAAGACTGTCCGAAAAGGCCAGCAGAAATCCATAGATGGACCTCTCGTCGATGGATGCGCGGCGAAAACGAACCAGCTCTCGATGCTTGATATGCTCCCTCAGTTGTTTCGAATGCATGGCTGGTCTTGAATTTTCACCGGCCGTCGAAGCGCGGGATCCGCCACTGTCGACGGCCGGGTGCCCGAAGCGGGGTCAGGCGTTGAATCCTCCGTCGATGGTCAGGCTCGCGCCGGTGACATAACCCGCCTCCGGGCCGGCCAGGTAGGCGACCATCGCCGCGACCTCCTCGGCCGTGCCGTAGCGGGGCAGCGCCATGAACTGCTTCTTGAGCATCTCGGCGAACTCGCCCGCGTCGGGGTTCATGTCCGTATTGATCGGGCCCGGCTGGACATTGTTGATGGTGATTCCCCGCCCGCCGAGATCCCGCGCCAAGCCTTGGACCAGCCCCTGCAGGGCGGACTTGCTCATCGCGTAAACCCCTCCGCCTTGGAATGGCATCCGTTCCGCGTTGCAACTGCCGATGTTGACGACCCGCCCGCCTTCTTTCATGTGCCGGACCGCGGCCTGCGTCGCGACAAACACGGCCCGCACGTTGATGGCGATGGTGCGGTCGAAGTCCGCGAGCTTGAAATCGTCGATCGGGCCGAGGGCCAGCACGCCCGCGTTGTTGACGAGGATGTCGATGCCGCCCAGTTCGGCCACCGTGCGTTCCACGGCGGCGACGACCGCCTCCGCATCCGCGCTGTCGGACTGGATGGCGAGCGCCCGCACTCCGAAGGCCTCCGCCGCCTTCGCGGTCTCTTCCGCCCGCTCGGGCGAGCTGGCATAGGTGAACGCGACATCCGCGCCCTCGCTGGCGAGACGCCTCACGATGGCCGCTCCAATGCCGCGGCTGCCTCCGGTGACGAGCGCCCGCTTGTTTTTCAGTGTTTGGTTCATAGGGTGGTTTGTTGGGAAAGAGGAGGATCGACTGTGGCGCGGTGAATCATTATCTTTTCTCTGCCGAACGATGGAGGTGAGGCACGGGCGAAGCGGAGTTTTCTTTATCGTTAAGTTCTGCCTCTGGTGGCAGATAGCGACGCCAACCGTCGGACTCCGCGAGCTCCTTCAAGGCCAGGCTCCGCGCGGCCAAAAACCTCGTCATGTATCGGGTCAGAAACATCCGTTCGGCGGCCCGTCCTAAAATACCCAGGGGAGCTGAAAAATGAAATTCGTCACTCATCAGGGTCCCCGTGCCTTCAAATGAAAATCGATGGACATGCTTCATCGAGGCGAAAGCACCGCTGATCATCTCGTCGCTAAAAAGATGCGGTCGGTCGAAAGAGATGACTCTTACCGCCAAACGTTGCTTCACACCGAAATGCGTTGCCTCCCACGTGACAGTCTCCCCCATCTCAATCAGCCCGGAGGTTCGTCCGGCAATCGCCCGCTCGTTGGTTCCTTCAGTGCTTGCCATGTGGGCGTCGATGCTTCGTGCCAAGTCGAAAACCCGCTCCAAAGGAGCTTCTATCTTCGTTTTGAGCTGAATCAGTGGCATCTTATCTGGCGGAGGTCATGAAGCACGCGCCGTCATCAGCGGGGTGCGGGCGTGGAAACGGGATGGCAGGTTGGAGTCATGATGCTCCACCAGAGTTACTGCTGGCACTGCGTTTCCATGTCAAGGCAACAAGAATGCCCGCCGGACCGAGAACCGCGATCGACTTGGAAGGATGGAATTTCCACCAAACCAAGGTTATGAAAAGAAGTGTCGTCAGGATGAAGACTCCCATGACAAACCGCCGGGCGGTGCGAAGCCACTTTGACTGGTTTGTCGGTGTCATATGACTTTGAGGTTGTCCGGACGGTATTGAGATTCCCGAATCATGAAATCAATCTCATCGTGATATCATCGTGATGACAGCCCCGCACCTCGCTCTCGATGTGACTTCCCCAAAGGAAGCGCGCTCTGTGGATAATACCGGTTGCAATCGCCGCGGCTTCTTCAAAGGAAAGCACGCCCTCCTCCAGAGCAAATGAACGGTTCCCGGCATCCACCAGATAGAAACCCCATACGGTTTCGCCAATTCTGAGTTGCCCCTCTCCCTGCCCATAAGCCAATGCCTCACCTGCCATTCCTTCAGGAACCAACTGTTCGAGCTCGGAGAGAGAGCCTATCGACATTCGGTCCGCGTTCTTGAGCGTGATGGTGAGAGCGGACTTCATCGTTCCGGAATTCTTGGACGAACATTATTGTTCTTTCGCCAGCAGATTGGATTTCCCCGGTAGGACTAGCGAGAGGATTTTCCCAATTCTTTCCCCCGCAGCTTCTGGGTGAGCGGTAGGGAGGGAAGGTGCCTGATTCCATCACCTTACGGACGGCCCGCCGCCGGAATGAATTCCGGGGGAATGAAACCCATGCTCCGAACTTCACGCTCCGTTTTTACACTTGCCGGGGCTGGGTGCGGACAAGAGCCTGACGGCGTGATTTCGCCGGGGGCTGTTATCGCATCGGTGATGCCGGTGTATCTGTTGATGATCGCGGGGGCGGTGCTGCGCCGCACGCGGGTGCTGCCGCGCGAGTGCGACGTGCCGGTGATGCAGCTCGTCTACCGCGTGATGCTGCCGTGTTTCATGCTGGACAAGATCCTGGGCAGCGCGGTGCTGAGGAGCGGGCCGGTGGTGGTCTGGTCGATCTTCATCGGCTTCGGAATGATCATGGTGGGAATCCTGTGCGGGCTGGGGATCGGCAAGCTGATCGGCCTGGAGCGCGGCACCGGGATGCGGACGTTCGCGCTGAGCTCCGGTTGCCAGAATTTCGGGTTCACGGCGGCTCCGGTGATCGAGATCCTGTGGGGTGCGGGCGCGCTTTCCCTGTTGTTCGTCCACAACATCGGCGTGGAGGTGGCGATGTGGTCGGTGGGGGTGATGATGATGAGCGGCGAGCGGTCGTTTTCCTGGAAACGGCTGGTGAACGGCCCGGTCATCGCCGTGGCGGTGGGGCTGGCGCTGGTGGCGCTGGGGCTGGACGGCGCGGTCACGGGATCGTTCCGCAAGGCGATGTCGATGGTCGGCGTGGGGGCCTTCCCGGTGGCCATCGTCATCACCGGCTGCACCATGATGGATCTGCTGGGCACGGAAAAAATGAACTGGAAGGTCATCGGCGGCTCGGCGGTGGTCCGGCTGATGCTGGCTCCGGCGGCGATGCTCTGCGCGGCGAAATTCCTCCCCCTCACCACCGAACTGCGGCAGGTGCTGGTCGTGCAGGCGGCGATGCCCGCCGGCCTCTCCTCCATCCTGATCGCCCGTCTCTACGGCGGCCGCCCGGCGGTGGCGGTGCAGGTGGTGATCGCCACCACGGTGCTGAGTTTCCTCACCCTGCCGTGGATCATCACCTGGGGCAGCGCGTGGATCGGGCTGAAACCATTGTTGCCATGAAGGGCCGGCGTGTCGTTGAATCCCGGCCATGAGAGCGATCGGCGCACGGCAGTTTCTCCCGACGGGAGATGAGGGCAGTCTGGTGGAATTCGAGGCGGAGATGCCGGTCATGGGGCCGCTGGACCTGCTGGTGAAGGTGCGCTCGGTGGCGGTGAATCCGGTGGATGCCAAGATCCGGAAATCGCTCGGCGCGGAGCCGCTCGAGGTGCCGCGCATCCTCGGATTCGACGCGGCGGGCCTGGTCGAGGCCATGGGAGCGGAGGTCACCGGATTTTCCGCCAAGGACGAGGTCTTCTACGCGGGCGATGTGACGCGCGCGGGCAGCAATTCCGAATACCAGGTGGTGGACTCCCGGCTGGTGGCGCGGAAGCCGAGGTCGCTCTCCTTCGCCGAGGCCGCCTCCCTGCCGCTGGTGGGCCTGACCGCCTGGGAACTGCTTTTCGAACAAATGGGGATCGATCCCGAGGGCGGCGACGCCGGAAAGGCGATCCTTGTCATCAACGGCGCGGGCGGCGTCGGCTCCGCCTTGATTCCGCTGGCCCGTTCGGCGGGGCTGGTGGTGGTGGCCACGGCATCCCGCCCCACCACGGCGAACTGGTGCGAGGCGCTGGGGGCGGATCACGTGATCAACCACCGCGAACCGCTGCGCCCGCAGGCCGAGGCGCTCGGCATCACGGAGTTTCCCTACATCGCGAACCTTTACGACACGGAGCTCTATTGGGAGACCACGGCGGACCTGCTGGCTCCGCTCGGCTCGCTGGGACTCATCGTGGAAACCAGCAGGCCGATGGACATCGGCAACCCGCTGCGGCTGAAAAGCCCGCGCATCGTTTGGGAATACATGCCCGCCCGCTCGCGCTTCCGGACGGCGGACATGCACCGGCAGGGGGAGATCCTGGCCGAGATCGCCCGGCGTTGCGACGCGGGAAGTTTCCCGAACATCGTGACCCGGATCTTCGACAAGATCACCCCGGAAAACCTGCGCACCGCCCACGAGGCGATGGAAAACGGATCGGCCCACGGCAAATGGGTGCTCAACGAATGGTGAACCCTCCATGACCGCGCACAACGAGACATTCACCGTCCGGACCCACGGCAAGGGCACCACCGAGATCACCCGCGAGGTGGCGGGCATCGTCGCGCGGTCCGGTGTGGGGACGGGTACGGTCACCGTCTTCGTCCGGCACACCAGCGCGAGCCTCGTCATCATGGAGAACGCGGACCCCAGCGCGCGGCGGGATCTGGAGATGTTTTTTGAAAAACTCGTGCCGGAGAACACGCCGTGGTTCATCCACACCCACGAGGGCCCGGACGACATGCCCAGCCACATCCGCATGGCGCTCACGCGGACCAGCGAGGTGGTGCCGGTCATGGACGGACGCATGACGCTCGGCACCTGGCAGGGGATCTTCCTCTTCGAGCACCGCAGGGACCCGCACCGGCGGGAGATCGTGGTGAGCGTGGTGGGGGAGTGAGTTCGCTGTTTTTCCCTTTTCAGGGAAGAGACTGGCGGGCGGAGGAACTCCCGGCCCGTGGAAATCTAACATCCAGGTTTTGACATTTCTCCCGCGTTCATGGGAGGATGGCCATGGGTCGCTGTGATGGCGGCCTTTGTTTTTATTCCTCCCTCCATGAAACGTTTGCTCAAGTGTCTGGCCGTCGTGTCGTTTTCGCTGCCTTCGCCGGCCGGTGCCGGGTTGCCGGTGGATCTTTATCCCGATGCCGCGACCGGCGTGGAAAAAAGGGCCTCGGCGTTTTCATTCCCCGGGGCGTCACCTGCCACCGGCGGCACGGCCTTCGCTCCGGCATTTTCCGAACTCAAGGGCGGCAAGGTGACATTTGCGATCCCCGCGCGGATCAAGGAAGGAAAGGGGGGCAAGGCGGTCATCCGGAGCAGCTTCCCGGCGAGCCGTGACATCAGGTTCAAGATTTCGGTGGATTCCAAAAGCGGGCTGCGCCTGCCGTCCACGGTGACGCTTGCGAAGGGTAAAAAACAATGTTCGTTCGCATTCTCCTCCAAGAACGACAAGTCGGTGAACCTGACCAGGGACGTGGCGGTGGAGGTCTCGTCGGACGGTTTCCTCATCGCGAAGGCCGGTGTGACGGTGCTGGATGATGAAAAGCCGCCGGTGCTCCGGATCCAGACGCCATCCCGCGTGACGGAGGGAAAGAAGGCCGCCGAGGGCACGCTCACATTGGGCCGCGCGGTGGATGTGGACTGCCAGGTGTCGTTTGATTCCTCACCCGCAGGACAACTGGCGATCCCGCCGGTCACGATCCCGGCGGGGGAAAAATCCGTGAAATTCCAGGTCCGGGGCGTGGAGGATGGATCTTATGAAAACGACATGGACGTCGTGGCCACCGCCCGGATCGCCGGCATGGCTCCCGCCAGCGGAGTGACGAAAGTGATCGATGGCAACCCGCGCGCGATACGGCTGGATTTCCCGAAAATGCTGACCGACGGCGAGGTGGACTGGGCCTATGTGGCGCTCGGTGGAACCGTGAACCAGGACGTGGTGGTGAAGCTGGAGAGCGATGGTTCCTCCTACTTGAAAATACCCTCCCAGGTGACCATTCCGAAAGGAAGCGCCGGCACGTCCTTCAACATCGAGGTGATCGACGGATCGGTATTGGACGAGAGTCATGTGGTGCGGGTGGATGTGTCGGCACCGGGTTTTGCAGGCGCGGCTGCCAGCATCGTGGCGGTTGAAACCCTGCGCGCGGGGCGGACGTTCGTCCTGCCGCTCGCGGTTGATGACCTGGCGGGCGATCCCGTGCGGAACAGGATCTACGCCAGCGTGGGCTCCGAAGCGGACGGGCCTTATCGGGACCGCGTGGTGGCGGTGGACCCCGCGACACGGGAGGTCGTCGCGAGCGTGGACGTGGGTCCGTCACCGGGCCGGCTCGCCGTGACGAGCGGAGGAGAGGCGCTGTATGTCTGCACCCGGGATAACAGGACGATCAAAAAAATCAGGACCAGCGACTTCACCGTGGAGTCGGAGTTCCACGTGGGTGGAAGCCTTTCCAGCAGGCGGACGGCGGAACACATCTGCACCGTGCCGGGTCAGCCGGACCTGCTGGTCGTTTCGCTGAGGAGAGAGGGAGTCGCCGTCTATGACCATGGGGTTCCGCGGAACTCCCACGCCTTGGTTTCCTACCTCTACGGTGCCCGCATCGAACCTTCCGCCGATCCTGCGGTCTATTTCGTTCTTACGAGGAACCAGGATGGTGACGGCATCCTGCGCGCGCTCCAACTCTCCGCGGATGGAATGTCCCTGCTGGATGGAGTGGAGACCACGGTGACCCCATACACACAAGACTTCCGCTCCCACGGTGACATCGTGATCGATTCCGAGGGTGGGGTGCATGACGGGAAGCAGATGCGGAGGATCGGTGACCTGAACTTGGAATGGGGTGAGAGCTTTCTCACTTGTTCCGCTCCCGGGAGCGGCCGGTTTCTTGTTTACCGGAATGGAGGCAATCCCAAGGAGCGGAAGATCACGGTCCATGACGCCGCCACTCTCGCTGCCGGGAAAGAGATCGATCTGGATGATTCCTACGGATCGCCGGGCCTGATGATCCGCTGGGGGGAATGTGGTCTGGCGTTCGGCGGCGGGGAACGGCTCATCGTGACGGAAAACCGTTACCTCATGCCGGTCGCTCCTTCCGCGGGAGCTTCCGGTGGATTCGTTTCCGCGATCCAGTCCGTGACGCCCATGGTCGGCCAGACGGCGGTCCGGATCGCTGTCGAGCGGTTGATCGAAGCGGCGGAGGATGAGGAAAGAAGCACCAGGTGATCACTCCGGCACTGGTCACCCGGCACTTCGGGCACATCTTTCTTGAAAACCAGAATCTAACAAACTTTCTCCTCCTTCCCGGTATGAGTTGAAATTCCGGAAAAGTCGGGCAGGATGCGCCCCCATTGATGCACGACCACACAGACAAACTCATCGAACTCGCACTTGCCGAAGACATCGGCGGGGGCGATGTGACCTCGCTTTATTTCATTCCGGAAGGCCGCCGCGCGTGCGCGTTCGTGGCGGTCCGGCATGACGGCGTGGTCTCCGGTGTGGAGGTGGCGGCACGGGTTTTCGTCGCGGTGGATCCGGAGCTGGACGTGGAGATCCTGATCGCCGACGGCAGCCGGGTGGCCGCCGGGGCGATGCTGATCCGCGTGGAGGGCTCCGCCCGCTCGATCCTCACCGCGGAACGGACGGCGCTGAATTTCCTGCAGCGCCTGAGCGGCGTGGCCACCCTGACCGCCCGCTACGTGGAGCAGGTGAAGGGCACGAACGCCCGCGTGCTGGACACCCGCAAGACCACGCCGGGCTACCGGTTTTTGGAAAAACAGGCCGTCGTCCACGGCGGCGGGACGAACCACCGCATGGGGCTTTACGACCGGGCGATGGTGAAGGACAACCACCTCGCGGCGGAAGGCGGCGTGGAGGCGGTCCAGGCGGCCATCCATCAGCTGAAGTCCGAAAAACCGGGCGTGGAGGTGGAGCTGGAGGCGGACGAGCTGGACCAGGTCCGTGAATTTCTCGGCATGGAAGGGGTGGATCACATCCTCCTGGACAACATGTCGCTCGAGCAGCTCACGGCCGCCGTGACCCTGCGCGGCGACCGCGGCCGCCCGCAGTTCGAAGCCAGCGGCGGCGTCACTCTGAAGGAACTGAAGGAGATCGCGAGGACCGGGGTGGATTTCATCTCGGTCGGCGCGCTGACCCACTCCGCGCCATCGCTCGACATCGGGCTGGATTTCGAAAGCCTGTGAACGGAGGGGATTTCAACGGGGCGGCGGCGGGCTTTCCGGAGCCCTTCCGGTTGTTCGTCCGCGAGTCGGTGGAATCCACCAATGACGAGGTGCGCGAACTCGCCCGCATGGGAGCGCCGGACGGGGTCGTCGTGCTGGCGGAGCGCCAGACCGCGGGCCGGGGACGGCGCGGCGCGGCGTGGTTTTCACCGCCCGGTGAGTCGCTGGCGTTTTCCATCCTGGTGAAACCGCCGGAGCCGAAAGCCCTCTGGCCGCGCCTCGCGCTGGCGGCGGGCCTGGCGGTGGCGGAGGCGCTGGAATCCTCCGGTCTCACGGCGGGCATCAAGTGGCCGAACGATGTCTGGCTCGGCGGAAAAAAAGCCGCCGGCATCCTGGTGGAGGCCGGCGCGGACTTCGCGGTGGTCGGCATTGGCCTGAACGTGAACAGTACGGAATTTCCGGAAGGCGTGCGGGGGATCGCGACCTCCATGCGGATCGAGGCGGAGCGGGAATTTGAAAGGGGGGAGGTGCTGGCGGAGATCATCCGCCGTTTCGCGATCCGGCGGGCGCAGATCGACCGGGATTTCGAGGAATTGATCGCCGCCGTCCGCGTGCGTTGCGTGCTGACGGGAAAACAGGTGGCCCTCCTCACCGCCGGCGGACCGAAAACCGGGATCGTGGAAGGCATCGCCCCCGGCGGAGAACTCCTGCTGCGCACCACCGACGGACTCGAACGCCTGATGCAGGCGGATGAAGTGCGCGTGTTGGGGGACTGAGGGGAATTGAGGGGAATTGAGGGGAATTGAGGGGAATTGAGGGGAATTGAGGGGAACGACCTGAATTTCACGTAGCTAAGCCGGTTTCATCAGATTCTGACATCCCCGGAGGGGTGACGGAAATTAGCCGACGGCTCGCGCCGCCGGTTAATTTCCGTGGCCCCTACCGGGGCGGAAGATTGGAAAGGGGGGGCGCCAGCCTCGATCCCCGATCCCCGATCCCCGATCCCCGATCCCCGATCCCCGATCCCCGATCCCCGATCCCCGATCCCCGATCCTCGATCCTCGATCCTCGATCCCGCCGCGATCCCGCCGCGATCGGAATCGGAGACAATCGCTGGTTTCCATTTCGCTAATAGGTCGCCATGCTCTCCCTGATGAAACCCAGCCTCGCCCTCCTGCTCTCCGCCGCCTGCGTTTGTTTTTCCTCCTGCGCCACGGACAAGAACGCGAAGCCTGATCCGAAAAAAAACGCGAAGGACGAGAAAAAGGAGGAAAAACCCGTCGACGAGGGGCCGAAGCTCGTCGGCAAGATCGCCAGCATTCCGGCGGACCGCCGGTTCGTCCTGATCCAGCGCTACGGGGAATGGCAGGCGGAGGCCGGGGTGATCCTCACCACCCGCGGACCGGAAGGGCGCACGGCGAACCTGCGGGTGACAGGGGAGAAATTGGGCGAATTCGCCGCCGCGGACCTCCAGGCCGGGACCTTGGAAAAGGGTGATGCCGTCTATTCCCAGCACGTCCCGAAGCCCGTGACACCCGCTCCCCAGCCGGTCCCCGATCCTGAAGTGCCTCAGACTGAGGACGCTCCGTCAGAAGAAAATATTCAAAAAAATAATTAAGTTCGACGAAATTCTTTGCTTCCAAAACCTCTCGCTGCCGTGTATTTTCAAAAAGTCCCGCCTGAAAATGCTAGCGCAGTCATAAATATTTAGCTTTAGGGTTGATAACTATCTGGTTACCTAGGTAGCTTCCCTATCGCAATGGCTGTGCCCCCTTACATGTCCCGAAACATGAACACTACAACCAGCCAAAATGAAAACAATGAACGCCTCGGGCGCTTCGGTGAAAGCCGATGCGGACCGTCTTGCTGACTTCGTCCTGTTCACGCAGCGGAGTTGCATCCTGAACCTGTCCACAGAACTCAACAAGGGGAACGTCTCATTCCCCCAGTTCTTCCTCCTCACCTATCTTTCCAGCGAAGAATATCTCACGATGTCCGACATTGCGAAGAAGATGGGCCACTCCACCGCAGCCGCCACCGGTCTGGTCGACCGTTTGGAGAAGCTGTATTACGTGGAGCGCGTGCACGCTGCCGAAGATCGCCGCAAGATCATGGTACGCATCACGTCCAAGGGAACCGAACTGGTTTCCAAGATGCGCACCGAGATCGCGAACGATCTCGCCGGTATTCTGGCAGGAATGGATGAGGACCAGGCTGAATCCGTGGAACACACCAAGCGAGCCATCCATGGCCGCGCCATTGCTTGATCCATTGGTTCGCCGGACCTGATAAACCAGCTTGGCGAATCCCCAACGCCTCCGTTACTGTCCCGAAGTGACGGAGGCGTTCCCTTTTCTAAATCCACTGAATTCCATCCCCGGCGTGCGCGCCGGATGGATCGAACGGGTGCCGGACCTGCCCATCACCGGAGACCGGGATGAGGCGATGCGTCTGCTGCGTCCTCATCATGAGGAATTTGTGAGAAATTTCGCAGGCCCGGACGCCGGATGGTGGCGGGCCGAGCAGGTGCACGGCACCGATGTGGCCGCCGTCCCCGGCAGTCCGCAGGTGACGGCCCCCGACGGTCTGCCAGTGGTTCCGGGTGTGGACGGGCTCATCACCTGCCAGCCGGGGATCGTTATGGCCATTTACAATGCCGACTGCGGCGCGATCTGGCTGGCCGACAGGAAATCGGGCGCCATCGGGCTGTTGCATTCCGGAAAAAAAGGCACGGAAGGAAACATCCTCCAGGTCGCGCTCGATGAAATGGCCGCACGCTACGGCACCCGCCCGGCCGACGTGGTGGCCGTGCTCAGCCCGTGCATCCGCCCGCCGGACTACGAGGTGGACATCCCCGCCGGGATCGGCGCGCAGGCGGAACGCGCCGGCATCGGCGAATTCCTGGACTGCGGGCTGAACACCGCGGCGGACCTGAGCCGGTTTTACAGCTACCGCAAGGAACTGGGCAAAACCGGCCGCATGATGGCGCTCATTACCAAAGACATCCCCGCATGACCCCCTTCACCCTCCAGGCTCCGGCCAAGCTGAATCTCTCGCTCCGCATCCTAGGGAAACGGGAAGATGGATTCCACGAAATCGACACGCTGATGGTGAAGCTGCCGGGGCTGGCCGATACGCTGGAGTTCGGTGAATCGGACGAATTCTCGTTTTCCTGCGACGATCCCACGGTGCCGGGGGATGAGGGGAATCTCGTGGTCAAGGCGGCCCGGGCCTATGAAGCCGCCGCCGGGATTTCGTGCCGGTGCTCGATCTCCCTCCGGAAACGGGTCCCTCACGGAGCCGGACTCGGAGGGGGGAGCAGCGATGCCGCCGCCGCCTTGCTTGGCATCAACCGTCTCCATGGGTTCAAGTTGGGGGTTGAGGCCCTGCACGAAGCCGCCGCATCGCTCGGCTCGGACATCCCGTTTTTCCTGACCAGCGGCGCGTCCAGATGCACCGGGCGCGGCGAGATCATCACGCCCGTGCCCCAGCCGCCCGTGCTTCCTGTGTTGCTGCTCAAACCGGCGTTCAGTGTGCCAACACCTGATGCATACAAAAGATGGAAACAATCGTTTCAAGTTTCTGGAATCAGTTATTCACAACAAGAGGTTCAAGGGGTTGTGTTGGAAAATGACCTCGAACGGCCTGTTTTTGAGAAGCATCGCTTCCTGGCTGAGGTGAAACAGTGGCTGCTGGATCGCGATGAAACCCATGCCGCGATGATGAGTGGGTCCGGCTCCACGGTATTCGCGGTGCTGAAGGATCCCGCGGATGCGGAGTCGCTGGCCGCGGCAGCTCGATCAACGTTGGATCCCGGCTTGTGGCATTGGGCCGGCGTGACGGAGGGGTGAGGGGAATTAGTATTTGAGAGGCTGTGGCCTCCAGACTCCTTTGGTTGTGGGAGCTTGGCATTGGAAATGGCATCGTGCCGCATGGATGATGGGTGCGTTCCTATTTGGTATCGATGGAAAGGTTGTTCACATGTCGCATTGCATGAATCGATCTGAGATTTTTAGGGAATTAGATCGAAGTGGGAGGTGCTGGTAATTGCAATGAACTGATTTTCAGTATGCTGATAAAAAACAATCGATTGAAACAAGCGGTTCAATCAATTGTCTATAGACAAGTTATTCACAGGTGTGGAGCCGCCTCGAATTTCACGCAAAGGCGAATATACGGCGAGAGACTTAGTGTTTGAAACGGTTGGAGGAATGGGCCTAAAGTGATGAGCAAAGACGACGCGATCGACGCAACTCTCCTGCGGCGAGCCCTTGGACTGCGCGCAGCTTGCTGCCGCTTTCCGCAGCCAGCTTGCTGGCAAGGGGAGGCAAGGGGAGGCAAGGGGAGGCAAGGGGAGGCAAGGGGAGGCAAGGGGAGGCAAGGGGAGGCAAGGGGAGGCAAGGGGAGGCAA